>CAYLIZ010000086.1:0-5897 GCA_964383985.1 uncultured Alkaliphilus sp.
CAAAAATATCCCATGGATTTTGCAAAATATCATTTACTACCATATTAATCACTCCTTCTTATTTAAAGACATTTATTATTTCATCTCTTCTTATTCTTGCAATCCGTTTACCACTCTCATAATCAGATTTGTTTTTTTCTTCAAATGCATTTAATAAAATTAAATAACTTATAAGTTATATTTGCAACTTATTTTTTAAATTTAATGATATTATAAACACCTTAGCAGAAATATCCTACCAAGTTAAAGCAAGTTGAATGAGGTCATAGCCTAATACTGATGAATTGTTAAGAATTGTACTTATAAAAACAATTTGAGTATTCCGGTTCTTTTTGAGCCGCCTGTCCGGAATTTGAGAGCCACCATTCCGGATATTCAGAGCCAGAGTTCCGGCGACAGGGAGCCACTAGTTTTGTATTAGAAACCAAAAATCTAATAGGTGAAATCCACAGTTCTGCTATTACATCCAGCAGGATGAGCAGAAACGGCGTTCAACCATGCATATTCCTCGTAAACCCGGTGAACAGGTTGAGGTAGATTGGGCTGGAGATCCGGCCCATATTATTGACCCGGATACCGGTAAAGTTACAAACGCATGGCTGTTTGTAGGTGTTATGACATATAGTCAATATACCTATGTGGAAGCATTCATTAATGAACAACAAAAAGCTTGGATTACTGCCCACATTCATATGTATGAATTCTTTGGTGGTGTTGCCAAAATACTTGTTTCTGATAACTGTGCCACGGCTGTGAACCGTCAGCAGAGCTCTTGGTATACACCCGCATTAAATACCACATATTATGAGATGGCAGAACATTATGGAACCGCCATCATACCGGCAAGGGTCCGAAAACCCAAGGATAAGCCTAATGTTGAAGGCTCGGTTAGGAACATATCAACATGGATAACCGCTGCGCTTCGGAATGAACAATTTTTTTCTTTAGCAGAATTAAATGCCGCAATCAAAGAAAAGCTAGAAAAGTTCAATTCCAACCTCTTTCAAAAGAAAAAAGGTAGCAGACTCAGTATTATGCTTTGTAACCGCTTGTTTTCTGCAATTTCAGTAGGACCATTATTTAAAACAACTTTCTTAATGATTGGTGAAGGTTCATATTATTCTACCCCTAAGGCTTTAAAGACTGCATCTTCAGGACTTTGATAGAAGGATATCTGAAATTTAGCGAATAACTCTGGCGGAACTGTGTTAATTTCTACAGCAGAAGCCATAGGCAGAAGGATTTTTTTTGCCCCTGCATCAAAACACACTTGAAGGGTGGATGCCAATTCCTCTACCTTATTAATAGTGCCACCAATACTCATTGACCCCAATACCGCCAGTTGACTTAATACAGGTTTTTTTAATGATCCTGAGCATAAGGCAATAAAGGCTGACAAGGTCAACTCCGAAGTCATACCAATACCTTGCATATCTTGGACATGCATTAAAAAGTCACTATTGTTTAAAGAAATTGTTCCACTAATATTCTTCCTATTTGCTTTAAAATAGTTAAAGGCTGTATTTATATTCTCCCTTGCATCTCTGCTAGTTCCCAATCCCGTCCTTTCAAATTTGCCTGTTCCGGAAACAACTTCCGTTTCTATTTTATATACCCCAATCATCCCTGAATCCCCATGGCTAACTGTATATACATGCCCTGGTCTTCCCATGCCCTCAGGTATTAGTTTGTCACCACCTTGTTCAGGAACCGAAACAAATTCTTCCTCAAAGGTTTCATTATCTATGTAGGAAAAATGAACATCATAAAATTCCATACCACCAATTTTCTTTAATTGCTCTTTTACTCGTCTTCTTCCAATCAAGGCATACCTAAGGATTTCTTCAATATCTTCTCTATTAAATTCCCCATGAGGATAAATTAGTTTAACCAAGCCTGATACAGTCTTCCTTACCGCTATAACATCCCTTTGGTTAAGATTGTTTCCAAGCCTAAAGTGTTTATCTATACTGTCGCTATATGATCTTTTCCTCATTTCCCTAAAAAACTCTGCAATATAATCGGTAATAAAACCATATTCGTTGGTGAAAAACTCTGGCCTATACTTAGGTATTTCCCAACCGGGAATATAGCAGTGCATTCTATCAAAAAAAGCAGAATCATAGGCCATTGCCTCTGGAAAGGGTTCAAATAAATGGGATGTTTTTAATAGTACATCCACAGATTGATTAATGTTTCCAACAAAAACCATAGAAGCAGATGCATTTTTTAATTCTTTTCCCCTAGCAAAGGAGCCTGAAGCCATATAATCTTTCATAATCTGAATACCATCTTTATCCCTAAAAGTAATGCCGGCCACCTCATCAAAGGCTACTACATCCCACAAACCGACTAATCCAATTTTTCTGGTGTTCATATTGTAAAACAAGTTAGCGACAGTAGTTTGTCCCCCGGATATTAAAATAGAGTTGGGGGATATTTCCTTATATATATGGGATTTACCTGTTCCCCTTGGACCCAATTCACAAACGTTAAAATTATTTTCAACAAGGGGGATCATTCTGGCTATAAGATGCCACTTAACTTTCTCTTCTAATTGAGTAGGTTCCATTCCTACCGATCTTAAAAGGACATCAATCCATTCATCCTTAGTAAAATCTTTCCTTCCATTAAATATCTCATTCATATCCAAGTTTGGCATTTGAATAGGTTTTAGGCTACTTATGATAAAAGGATTTGAATTCCTTGACTCCTCGTCATAGTAATATTGTATTTTAAGAATACACCAAATACCCCCTGCCAGAAGTTTTTCAAACTCTTTCACATAGTTTGCTTCAACTTCTACCCCCTTTAATCCCAAATTAGAAAACTCCGCCTCATAAACATCTCTTTTTTCATTTAGCCTTACGGTCAATTTATCTATCACTGTATATTGGCCTAATTCTCGAATTTTGGATTTAATCTTCTCTGCTTCATCGGGCCTTACATAATTATCAGATAGGATATCTTTAACTCTTTTTACACCGTCATTTATTGAATCCTCATCATTGGTGGCACAATACATACCAAGTAAATATTCTAGAACATATATGGGAACATTAGCCCCTTCCTTAATTTTTTGAGTCAAATCCTTACGGACTACCCTACCTGGAAAATAATGGTTCAATTTTTCATTTAGATCTCTATTCTCTCCATCCACAGCATTTTCACCTACCTCTCCCTTTTATAAACCAAAGTCATCACTAAATAGTAAATCTATCATAAAAGGTATTCGTTCATATATTTTTTCTACTGTTTCATCTTCATCTTCCAATATTAAATAATATTCCTTATTCTTATCATAAGCCATATCCCGTAATGTAAACTTCTCTCTATAGGTGCGATCCCCGGGGTTTTTTGACCTACTATCTGCAATTATAATGTTTTCATTAGAGATACGGTTGCCTTCTTTATCTTCAAAGTATAGTTTAAGTTTTAAAGGTGTTCTCTTATCTTCCACCAATTCCGTTTGGAAAAACTCTAAATAGGTAATTCTATTTGTAATCTTCCTTGAAATATTGGTTAATTTTAATTCAACCTTGGTAGCCTTATACTCATCTTTACGGATATTTTTAAATCTGATTACAGGCACAATTATCTCCTGCAAAGATGCTCCACCATGCACATAATTGGCTCCTGCTCCTTGAACCTTATATCTAATCATACCCTTTGGAACAATGGCCTTTAATTTTGTGTCCTGACCCAGTAAATATTTCATTGAAATAGGTAATGTATCTGGAATATCCTCCTTAGTTTCTGAAAGCATATATCGCCTGCCAGCATCCATAGTTTCAGTATTAAACCTGCTAATTTTATCTACTTCTGTCAATTTGGAACGCCTATATATGAAACCATGATCTGCAGTGATTATTATATTTGTTGCACTTACGTGGTTGATAAGGTTTTTGATTAATGATACTAAGTCTTCAAAAGCCTTTTCTGTAGCATTAAAAACCTCCCTTTCTGTCAGGGACACTTCTCCTACAGCATCTATTGTATCGTGGTAGATATAGATTAGTTTTTTCCCTTCAAAGGTTCCCTTATAATCTGGCCTACGCATATCTTTCATGTCATGGAAAGATATTGCCTGAGTGTTATCACTATAATTGGCAATAATTTTCCCCCTATTTATTGTTCCTTGGCTACTTATACCATCTATAATAAGATCAGATTTATCGTTAATTGTTAGATCTTTTCTCGGTAGTAAACTTGCCATGCCATATTTTGTAGTCGAAGGGATAACTCCTTGCATAAATTCAATCTCTGCCATACCCCTTGCCTCTTTATTAATTAGATTAATGAGTTCCTTTCCTGCCTCATATCTTAAAGCATCAGAAATTATTACAAATACTCTTTCATCATTTCTTACAAAGGGAGAAACAAAGTCTTGATAAAAATCCCTTTGCTGTCTAATACCTACCAAAGAGTAGTCCTCTAACATTTCCTCCTGAATCGCTGCTGACCATTTTATTGAAAGTTCATTTAGATACCAGTGGGTATAGGTATTTTCGACTCTTTCCGCTATCTTTCCAAATTTATCTTTGTCGGTAATTTTATCATAATGAAAATAAAACTTTCTATAGAAATAGTCCATGAAATAATATTCTTTAGTATAAGCATTAATCAAATCATGGGCAAATTGGGCCTTAATAACCCCTTTTAATCTCTTCTCCATTTCAAGAAGTTGGGTGGCAAAATATAAAGCCTCATACTCATTTCTATAAGTTTCAAACCAATGGCTTATCCTTCTTTTATTTATTATTTTACGATATCTATCAAACTCTCCAATACCCTCCAGGAGGTTTACAGTTATCCTATCCATTATTGCTTCATCAAAAGCCCTGAAAGTATCACATTCAATATATTTATCCATATCCCATTTATCCAGATACCCTTTTACATTTAGCATCTCTTGGACTTTATCTGCTAAAAGGTCAAAGAATTTACCATCAAGGGCATGATTCATGAAATTGCTTATAAAAACTATGGCATCTGACCTTTTAGGGGATATATATTCTTGCCATGTAATTGGCATGTTTTCTTCAAGGGTATAAGATAAATGAGTAGTAAGAAGCATGACCATGAGTTTTTCCAACGACCTTTCCTCATAAGTATAGCCATACCTTTTCTCTATCAATTCCCAAAAGGCATCTATATTACCGAAATTCTCAATTGCTTCTAGGTATTTGTTCTCTTCTTCTAAATCTTCAATCAATATCTTTTTTACGACCTGTTCAAAATCTGATACAGGTAGTCTACATAAAGCAGATAAAACTGCTATATCTACCTTTTCCTTAGTAAATTTATCTATATGGAAGGACCCAAATTTTCTATACCTCTCTTTGTTCCCAAAGAATTTTAAATACCCTTTAAACACATTTCTCAATGAGTGATCCTCCACCTTAAAATCCCTCATAATTAAAATAGTCTTATCAGTAGAAAATTCCTCACTATATTTCACAATATCCAGTAACCAATTGTCCCTGGGCATAGGTTTAGACCTGGGGGAATATAAGAGATAATTAGATTCGGTATCTTCTTTTTCAATCAAGTATTTAATATAGAAAGAATTGTTATCAGTAAGTTTAATGATCTTCGCATTATCTAATCTAAGTTCATCAATATCTTCGGCAAACTCTCCCTCATCATCATACCAAAAAACAATATTGCGTCTTTTACCTTCCATAGGTTCTTTATTAAAGTTTTCTTCTAATATCTTTTTAACTTCTAATAAATTCATTTGCACCACCTATCAATATAGCTTTCAATCATTTTAATAAACCTTTCTACGCTGACAAGCTGTTTTCTCGCATCATCTTTAGCAACAATATAAAAATCCTGGTAATCACTTTTTGTTCTAACATCAAAGGCACTAGCAATTACTCTATAGTATTCCT
>CAYLIZ010000087.1:0-5893 GCA_964383985.1 uncultured Alkaliphilus sp.
ACAAAACCATGCAATATTTGTAATGAATTTGGGTTAACCTGTTCTAAAAAATGTTTGTCTTCTTCCTCTTCTTCATCTAATATTAACGGTTCATATAACCTAAATTCTGCAGGTATACAATGGTCCGCATCTACCCAATGAATAGTGCCTTTTACCTTTCTTCCCTTAAAGCCTGTTCCACTCTTTGTTTCAATGTCATAAGTGCAGTGGAGTTCAACAACATTGCCATCTTCATTTTTTATTACATCGTTACATTTAATAAAATAAGCATGTTTTAGACGGACCTCGTTGCCGGGGAACAATCTAAAATATTTTTTAGGAGGATCTTCCATAAAATCTTCCTGTTCAATATATATTTCACGTGAAAATGGAATTTTGCGTGTTCCCATAGACGGATCGTTTGGATGGTTCTCCGCATCCAACATCTCTGTCTGTCCTTCCGGATAATTGGTAATAACCACTTTAAGAGGCCTCAAAATTGCCATAGTTCTAGGTGCTGTTTCGTTTAAATCTTGGCGAATAAAATGCTCTAACATCTGCTCATCTACAACACTTTGATTTTTAGCTACCCCTATTTCCCTACAAAAATCACGGATGGCCTTAGGGGTATATCCTCTCCTTCTCAATCCCGAAATAGTCGGCATGCGCGGATCATCCCAACCGTCAACTATCCCTTCATCAACAAATTGTTTTAATTTTCGCTTGCTCATTACTGTATTGGTTATATTGAGCCTTGCAAATTCTATCTGTTGAGGAATAGATTCCATCTCACATTCTCTAACAAACCAATCATACAAGGGCCTGTGGTCCTCAAATTCCATTGTGCATATAGAATGTGTTATTTTTTCAATAGCATCCTCTAGTGGATGTGCATAATCATACATAGGATAAATACACCATTCATCTCCCGTGTTGTGGTGAGTTTCATGTAATATACGATAAATTACAGGGTCTCTCATGTTTATATTAGATGAGGCCATATCTATCTTCGCTCTAAGTACTCTTGTTCCGTCCTCAAACTCACCTTTTTTCATTCTTTCGAATAAATCAAGATTTTCTTCGATAGTTCTATTCCTGTACGGGCTTTCTTTTCCGGGTTCAGTCAAGGTTCCTCTATATTCTCGAATTTCTTCTGCCGACAAATCATCAACATAGGCAAGTCCTTTTTTAATTAAAAGTACAGCACGCTCATACATTTCTTGGAAATAGTCGGAAGCAAAATATAGCTCCTCCCACTGAAAACCTAACCACTTTACATCTTCTTTGATAGATTCTACATATTCGGCTTCTTCTTTGGTTGGATTTGTATCATCAAAACGTAAGTATGTTTTCCCATTAAATTCATCTGCTAATTCAAAATTTAAAACTATAGATTTTGCATGTCCTATATGTAAGTATCCATTAGGCTCCGGTGGAAAACGTGTGATAATTTCACTGTGTTTTCCCGATTCCAAATCTTGTATAACTATGTTCCTTATAAAATTCGAAGTAGTGGATTTGTTCTCCATTATATATCTCCTTCCTTTATGCCCTCTATATATTAGTATTCTATATCAAATATAACATAAAACTATTTCCTTTTCTATGTATAGTATGTAAAACAGCATTATTTATATGTATTATACTATAAAGTTTCCGGGTGTTAAAAAATAATGTTATTTTATTAATATATATGTTTAATTTTCCATTACCTTATTCTAACAACATCACAACTATTAATTCTATTTCAACAGTCTAATTTTATAATTAAAGGCTATTGATAACCGGCACCTTCATCTAATAAATCTCCTATCTTACCAAACAAGGAATATTTTCTAAAATTAGGTACATCATACTATATATATATATTTATTTAGGTCCAAAGTTTAATAAAGATTATACTCAATCGTAGTTTCGAATATAAACAACTATTTCGGTGGTGTATCATCTGAGATAAACAGTATAAACTGTGCTTGCGAATAACCTTTAGTAAGCACAGATGACTCTGTTTACCCGTTAATAGTCATAAAAAAATCTATGTATGAAAGGATGTATTAATATGCAACAATATTTTTCGCCGGATAAAGGTTTTATTAAAGAGCCGGAATCCTACTGGATTGCCTCCACGGATACTACTGATTATCCGGCTTTAGAAGAGGACATCTCTGTAGATGTTGCTATTATAGGTGGAGGTATAACAGGAATTACTGCCGGTTATTTACTAAAAAAAGAAGGTTTAAAAGTCGCCATTGTAGAAGCAAATCGAATTGCTTGTGGCACTACAGGGCATACAACAGCTAAAATTACCTCTCAGCACGATTTAATTTACGATAAAATGATTTCACAAATTGGTATAGAAAAGGCTAAGCAATATGCCGAATCCAACGAAAAGGCTATACAACTCATTGCTAAAATTATAGAAAAAAACAATATTGATTGTGACTTTAAGTGGCAAAATGCTTATGTATATACCCAATCAGATGACTATGTAGAGCAAATTAAAAAGGAAGCAAAAGCAGCCCGGCTTTTAGGCATTAAAGCTTCTTATGTTGAAACACTACCGCTACCATTTCCAATAAAAGCTGCTGTACAATTTGAGGGACAGGCCAAATTCCACCCGCGCAAGTATTTGCTAAAGGTAGCACAACATGTCGATGGGGATGGCAACTATATCTTTGAAAACACTAAAGCCGTTGGCATTGAGAAAAAAGAACGATGTTCTGTAATTGTAGAAAATGGCAAGAAAATTACTGCATCTAAAATTATAATAGCTTCTCACTTCCCTTTCTCTAATTTTAGGGGATTGTATTTTTCCAGAATTTATCAGGAAAGATCTTATATTGTAGCCATTAAGGCAAAATCTAAATTTCCTGATGGAATGTATATAAATGCAGAAAAGCCTACTCGTTCTTTACGTTCTCACCCTTTTGGCGATGGGGAAATTGTATTGGCGGTAGGGGAAAATCATAAAACAGGTTATGGTAGTGATGTAAATATACATTATAAAAATTTGATTGATTTTGCAAATCAAAATCTTGAAGTTGAAGAAATATTATATAGATGGTCTGCACAGGATTGTACAACTATGGATAATATTCCTTACATAGGCAATATAACCTCTGACCATCCCAATATTTATGTAGCGACAGGGTTTAAAAAATGGGGAATGACTAGCGGCACTGTATCTGCCATGATTTTAAAAGATCTTATTGTAAAAGTTGAAAATCCTTGGGCCGAAGTTTATGACCCATCTAGATCTATAAATATTAATTCTATATGGACATTTATTAAACAAAACCTGGATGTTGCAGTAAGCCTTGTTTCCGGTAAACTTTCTACCGGCTCTCCCGATAATAATATTGAAAAAGGAGAAGGAAAAATTATAGATATAGCCGGGCAAAAAATAGGTGCATATAGAGATGAAAAAGGAAAACTATATTTTATAAATACTACTTGTACCCATATGGGATGTGAAGTTAAATGGAATAGTGCGGAAAGGACTTGGGACTGCCCATGCCACGGTTCTAGATTTTGGCCTACCGGCGATGTAATAGATAGTCCCGCTTTTAAACCTTTGGATAGAATAGAAGTAGATTAGTTAAATATAAATTCAAAAGACAGATTGCAAAATAATCATGCAGTCTGTCTTTATACCTAATTCGCCTATTGTTTTATCTATTTACTCAACACAACTTCCCTATCTTTTAAATTATCTCATCTCTCTAATTAATACATTTTTCTTACTTAATACAACCTCGCCATCTTCTAAATCTACCTTTATATGATCTCCGGATGTAAACTGTTTTTTAATATATTCTTCTGCAATCTCATCTTCAATATACCGCTGTATTGTTCTTCTTAGAGGCCTTGCACCATATTTTTCATCATAGCCTTTTTCTAATATAAAATCTTTAACTTCATCAGAAATTGTAATGCTCATATTCTTTTCTTTTACGTCTGAAATTACTTCCTCTAGCATGAGATCTATAATTTGTCTGAGCTCTTCTTTAGACAGTTTTGTAAATACAATAATCTCATCAACTCTGTTTAAAAATTCCGGCCTAAATATCTTCTCTACTGCTCCTTTAACTTGGCTTTCCAGAGCCTCGTAACCCCTCCTACCAAAACCTATACCGCTTGATTTTAGCTGTGTACCCGCATTAGATGTCATAATTACTATTGTATTTTCAAAATATACAGTTCTTCCTTGACTGTCAGTTAACCTGCCATCTTCTAAAATTTGAAGCAGCATGTTAAAAACATCCGGATGCGCTTTTTCAATCTCATCTAAAAGAATGACTGAATAAGGCCTTCTTCTGACCTTCTCTGTCAACTGCCCTCCTTGATCATATCCTATATACCCCGGAGGCGCCCCTATCAATTTAGAAACTGTATGTTTTTCCATATATTCAGACATATCTAAGCGAATCATAGCATCCTCGCTGCCAAACAATTCTTCTGCCAAAGCTCTTACCAGTTCTGTTTTCCCCACTCCGGTAGGACCTACAAATATAAATGATGCCGGTTTTTTCTTTTTTCTGAAGCCGGAACGGTTGCGCCTTATAGCTCTGGATAAGCTCTTAATCGCATCGTGTTGACCTATTACTCTCTCATGTAAATGCTCCTCAAGATTTAATAATCTGCCGGCTTCTTCCTTAGTAATTTTACCTACAGGAATATTAGTCCAAGATTCAATTACAAAAGCCACATCTTCTACCGTAAGGTATATATCATCCACCTCTTTTTCCAATCCTGCTATTTTTTCTAAAATCTTACATTCATCTGCTTTATATTGGGCAGCCTTTTCGTAATTGTTGGTTTTAGAGGCTTCTTCTTTCTTTTCCCCTATTATTTGTAATTCTTCTTTTAAATACTCCAGTTCTACAAGTGCTAGATTCTTTAAATTCGCTCTAGACCCTGCTTCGTCTATTACGTCTATAGCTTTATCAGGTAAATATCTATCTGTAATATATCTCTCCGATAGCCTTGCGGCAGCTTCTATCACTTCATCTGATATTTTAATCCTGTGATAATCCTCATAATAACCTTTGATTCCCTTTAAGATCTCAATAGTATCTTCTACAGTAGATTCTTCCACCATTACCGGCTGAAATCTTCTTTCCAAAGCAGAATCCTTTTCAATGTGTTTTCTATATTCATCTAACGTAGTCGCACCAATAACCTGAACTTCACCACGTGCCAGAGCAGGTTTTAGAATATTGGCAGCATTCATAACACCGCCGTGAACCTCTCCCGCACCCATGATATTGTGAACTTCATCTATTACTAAAATTATATCTCCATATCTTCGAGCCTCTTCTATAATAGCTTTCATTCTACCTTCAAACTGTCCCCTAAATTGAGTTCCGGCTACAATAGCTGTTAAATCCAATAGATAAATTTCGGAATTAAATAATTTTGCCGGAACCTGCCTTTCTACAATACGAACGGCCAATCCTTCTGCAATAGCTGTTTTGCCTACACCCGGCTCTCCAATCAATATTGGATTGTTTTTAGATCTTCTATTTAATATTTGCATTACCCTATCAATTTCTTTATTTCTACCTATTACTTTATCTACCTCTCCATTTTCTGCACTGTCTGTCAAGTTGATACCATAAACATCCAAATATTTTTTCTTTCTGCTTTTTTTCGTTCTTCTTCTCGGAAATCTCTCTTCTACATATTTTCTTCTGTAATCATCATTCTTTCTTTCATAATTATTTTTTAATGTTTCATCAGTATCCGATTCTTCTTTATCTTTTTTAAAGAAATTCAAAGGACTCCCCTTAAACAAATCACCTAAAAAATTATCCTTTCCCATATCTTCTAAACTTATTTCTTCAAATACATCATTCATCTGTTGAGATAGGGCATTCATTTCTTCCTCGGTCATACCTGTCTGTTCCATTAA
>CAYLIZ010000088.1:0-5750 GCA_964383985.1 uncultured Alkaliphilus sp.
CGTAATCGAATGTATTTTATATTAAATTATAATATGTTACGACGCATAATTCTACCTATGTGTCATAAATGGGTGGGCAAAACCCACCCATAAATTCACATTATATGTTCAAATCCAATTCAGTCGTTTCAGTTTCAACTATAAAAGCACCATCGATAGCTACTAAATCCCCGGCGGTAGCATGTATAACATTATTTGTGATAATAAGATCCATTACGCCCTTAACTTCTGCTGCGTCTAAATTATCCTTAGGGGCAGTAACCCTAATAGTTACTTTCTTATCCTGATCCGTTTTAAAGACCATTCGCAAATATTTATTCACCTATTCCTCCTCCTTTCTTATTTGAAATTTTGGATGATTATTTGGCCGGGAAGAAGCTTAAAGAGCTTCTTCCAGCTCTGCACGTTCTGTCAACATTACTGTTTTGACAGTATAAGGATAAAGAGAGGCAATCGCAAGTACCGTTTCGTTGACATTCTCCAAATCGGCATCTGTTTTAAAATTAGCGATAGCTCTGCTCATATATTTTTCATTTCCTTCCCCGTCAATTCCGGTAATAAATTTACAAGATGCACTTCTAACTTCATTTAATTTTATAATTGCCACAGTTTGCACCTCCTTTTCAAAGATTTTCTGCTGCCTCGAGGTAAATTCAACACATTATACATTAGGCAAAAGCCATATTCAGTGAATTTGCAAAAAAGTTTTCTAAAAATATAAATATGTTTTGATAATATTTTAAATATTGCACTGCAATATGCATATATGGTATAATGTTATAATATTAGTTGTTAGCACCAGGTATTAACAACAGTTAGCAATTAGGGAGGTATTAAAATGGACATAAAGGATGTTAAGGATCTTATTATTACAATAGATAAAACAAGTATAGAAAAGGTAGAAATAGAGAAAAACGATATCAAAATAGTGATATCAAAAAGAGCAACTAGCGAAGATAATGTATCAAAACCGAATATAGGTAATTTGGAAAGCAACAATATGTCAACAATAATAACAGATGGTAGTGCCCAAGAATATGAAAATAAAACCGGTAAAGCGGAATATGGTAATAATTTAATAGATGACGAAAATACTTTTATTGTAAAATCTCCTATGGTAGGAACATTTTATAGGGCACCCGGCCCGGACAGTCCGCCTTTTGTAAATATAGGAGATATAGTACAAAAAGGCCAAACTTTATGTATCATAGAAGCCATGAAAATAATGAATGAAATTGAATGTGAACTGGCAGGGGAAGTTGTTGAAATATTAGCAAATGATGAAGATACAGTGGAATATGGGCAGCCTTTAATGTTAATCAGGAGGTAACTTATGTTTAAAAAAATACTTATTGCCAACAGAGGCGAAATAGCTCTTAGAATAATCAGGGCATGCAAAGAAATGGACATAAAGACTGTAGCTGTATATTCGGAAATAGACGAAAATTCGACCCATGTACATATAGCAGATGAAGCAATTTGCATAGGACCTGCTCCGGCAAGAAAAAGTTATTTAAATATAGATAATATAATAAGTGCAGCTTTGGTTACAGAGTGTGAAGCTATACATCCCGGCTATGGGTTTCTTGCTGAAGATTCAAGATTAGTAGATTCATGTATAAAAAACGGTATAAAATTTATTGGGCCTAAGAAAGAACATATGAAAAAAATGGGAAACAAATCAGAGGCGAGAAAAATAATGGCGGAGGCGGGCATACCCGTTATACCGGGCTCTGAAAATTCTACAAGCGAGGTTTTAGAAGCACTCGATACAGTCAAAAAAATTGGATTTCCGGTTATAATTAAGGCTTCTAATGGTGGAGGGGGCAGGGGTATGAGGGTTGTTTACGATGAAGAAAACTTCATTGACAAATTTAATGTAGCTAAACTGGAAACCGCTGCAGCATTCAATAGTGATTCTATGTATATTGAAAAATTTATAGAGGAGCCCAGGCATATTGAGTTCCAAATATTAGCGGATGATTATGGAAATGTAATTCACCTGGGTGAAAGGGATTGTTCTTTGCAGAGGAGGAACCAAAAGATTTTAGAAGAAGCACCGTGTGCAGTTATAAATGAAAGTTTAAGGGCTGAAATGGGCAGTGTTGCACTCAAGGCAGCCGGGGTCATAGATTATGTAAGCGCCGGAACTGTAGAATTTTTATTGGATAAGTATAATAATTTTTACTTTATAGAGATGAATACGAGAATACAGGTAGAGCATACGATAACAGAGATGGTCACGGGGATAGATTTAATAAAGGAGCAAATAAAAATAGCGTGTGGAGAAAAACTGAATATTTCTCAAGATGAAATAAAAATAGATGGCCACTCTATTGAATGCAGAATAAATGCAGAAGACCCCGAAAATGAATTTATGCCTTGCCCGGGGGAAATAGAAGGGTATTTTGTCCCGGGGGGTTATGGTGTCAGAGTAGACAGTCATATTTATAGTGGATATATTATTCCTCCTACTTATGATTCTATGATTGGAAAACTTATAGTATGGGGAAAAGATAGAAATGAAGCTATAAATAGGATGAAAAGAGCTTTAGATGAAATGGTTATTACGGGTGTAAATACAAATATTGATTTCCAAAAACAGATATTAAATAGTGAAGATTTTTTAGCAAATAGAGTAGACACTTTGCTTATAGAGAGGGAATTGTTTGGTAACAGGATGAAAGTAAAATAGTCAGGCAATAAATGTAGGCTATGCCCTTGTCAGACTGCGTAATAACTGTCACTCTGAGCAACGCGAAGAGTCTTAAGTGCCTTGAAATGCAGATCCTTCGCCCCGCTCAGGATGACAAAAAAGCAAAAAAGATGCATTTTTACGCAGCTTGTTGTCCGGGCGGGACACTTGTTCAGTAACAAGGTGTGAATGGAAGGAGATATAAAATGCTCAGAGATCTCTTTAGCAGGAAAAGCAAAAAAAGATATGCAACAGTGATGTTATACAAGGATAACGATAATAAAATAAGGACTGCAACCATTGATGGTTCCTCGGAAATCCCTAGTGATAGTTTAAAAAATTCTATCAAAAGCAGTCATCCCAGAGTGGCTGCCAGAGACAGAATCAATTCTATAATAGATAAAGGAACATTTACAGAATACGACACAGACTTAAAAACAACCAATGCATTAAATTTTCCAAACTATATAGAAAAAATTAAAATTGCAATGGAAAATAGTAACGAAAAGGAAGCCGTAATAACAGGTGAAGGGAAAATAATGGGCAGGGATTGTATTATATGCATTATGGATTCTAATTTCATGATGGGCAGTATGGGTTCAGTTGTAGGCGAAAAAATAACAAGAGCAATAGAGAAGGCAATTGAAAAGAGGTTTCCTGTAATTATATTTACCGCATCCGGAGGGGCAAGAATGCAGGAGGGGATTTTGTCATTGATGCAGATGGCTAAAATATCTGCCGCTTTAGGCAGATTGGGCGAAGCGGGGTTATTATATATTTCTGTTTTAACGGATCCGACAATGGGCGGGGTAACTGCCAGTTTTGCAATGCTGGGGGACATAATTATTGCAGAACCCGGAGCATTGATCGGCTTTGCCGGTCCCAGAGTTATTGAACAGACTATTAAACAGAAATTGCCCGAAGGTTTTCAGAGAGCAGAGTTTTTGCAAGAAAAGGGATTTGTCGACAAAATTGTACATAGAAAGAATATGAGGGCTGTTTTGTCTAAAATACTTAAAATTCATACATTAGGCGGTGGGACTAGTGCATAATATTTTGGAATCTGAAAAACCCATTATTGAACTTGAAAATAAAATTATAGAATTAAAGAATTTTGCCGAGGAAAATAACGTAGATTTAACTGATGAAATAGATATACTATCAAAAAAAGCTGAAAAGATAAAACGGGATGTTTATGAGAACCTTACACCGTGGGAAAAAGTTAAACTTGCACGGTTGCATGAAAGACCTACATCACTAGATTATATAGAAAAACTAATAATAGACTTTATAGAGTTTCATGGGGATAGATTTTATGGTGATGACAGTTCCATAGTGGGGGGTATAGGAATATTTGAGAATATACCCATTACGGTTATAGGGCATCAAAAAGGAAAGAACACAAAGGAGAATATTAAAAGAAATTTCGGAATGCCCCATCCGGAAGGGTATAAAAAGGCATTAAGGCTGATGAAACAGGCAGAAAAATTTAGGAGACCGGTTCTAACTTTTATAGATACACCGGGGGCTTATTGCGGATTAGGTGCGGAAGAACGGGGACAAGGGAAAGCTATAGCCCTAAATCTTATTGAAATGAGCAGACTTAGAACACCCATTATATCTATAGTTATAGGAGAAGGCGGGAGCGGCGGTGCCTTGGGTATTGGTGTTGGTGATAAAATATGTATGTTAGAAAACTCTATATATTCGGTAATATCCCCGGAAGGACTTGCCAGTATACTTTGGAAAGATGCCACTCTTGCACAAAAGGCAGCAGATGTTATGAAACTAACGGCACAGGATTTGTTGTCTTTAGGAATTATAGATAATATTATAAAAGAGCCCTTGGGTGGGGCACATAAAGATATAAATTTTACAGCAGATAATATAAAAAAATACATATTAGGTGAATTAAAAGGATTTATGAAATTAAACATACAAAAGCTACTTGATAAGAGATATAATAAGATTATAAAAATAGGGGTATGGCTATAATTATATAGATGTACTGGGGACGATTCTTGTTGCATTTTTTGTTTGGAACCATTCTCGGTGCACCAGATCCCCAGTGCACCATCCGGGAAGCAGGATATATGCTGCCGCAAAGTAAAAACGCTAAGGATTTTCTGCAATCACTTCTCGGTCAAAATCAACCTGAAGGATTCCCTAAAGAGGTTGTGGAAAAACTATAGAATCATTTAATAAAAAAGAGGAGGGCAAAAAAAATGAGTGAAAATAAAACGCTTGACAACTTGATGGAGGCATTTGCCGGAGAAGCTCAAGCTAACAGAAAGTATCTGGCATACGCCAAGAAAGCCGAAAAAGACGGAAAAATGAATGCAGCCAAACTGTTTAGAGCTGCATCTGACGCAGAAACCCTTCATGCCTTAAAGCATTTTGAAGTAGCAGGGAAAATTAGCTCAACAGCCGATAACCTTAAAGATGCTGTTGCAGGGGAAACCTACGAGTATAAAGAGATGTATCCTGACTTTGTAAAGGAAGCCGAAGCGGTTGGAAACAAAGCTGCGCTTATGTCCTTTACCTTTGCGATGAAAGCGGAAGAGGTTCATGCTAAGCTTTATCAGGAAGCATTAGAGAATCTTGACCGGACTGAAGAAGTTTTCTACTATCTCTGCCCTGTCTGCGGAAATATCGAAAAATTTCAGCCCGAAAAATGCAGTATTTGTGGTGTTCCAGGTGAAAAATTTATTAAATACTAATATCAAATTATTGAGGAGGAAAAATTATGGGGTGCGTTGGGGACTGTCCCCGGTGCATTTTAGGGGACTTTGGAAAACTAGGTATGCTTCGGCAAATAGCCGGTTCAGGATTAAAGGTGGGCGTATAATTGAATAAAGGCAGATAATAAAAAGGCCGGTTAGGATTGGAAGGTACAGTCCTAACCGGTTTAATTAAATCTCAAACTTTTCAATTAATTTATTTAGTTCTTCCGCTAATTTTGCTAATTGGTCACTGGATGATGCGATTTGGTGTATGCCTGCAGTTTGTTCTTCTAAGGTTGCTGAAGATTGTTGTGTACTTGCTGCATTTTCCT
>CAYLIZ010000089.1:0-5746 GCA_964383985.1 uncultured Alkaliphilus sp.
AAATAAATTTTTGCATAATAGTAGGCGGTCAGAGACCGCCCCTTATTTAAATTTTAATAATTTTTATTTTTTTAATGCGATAATAACTTTTCTGTAAGGTTCTTCCCCTTCGCTATACGTCTGTATAAAAGGGTCATTTTGTAAACTGGAATGAATAATTCTTCGTTCATAGGGATTCATTGGTTCTAAAGCTATAGTTTTGCCGATTTTACGTACCCTGCCAGCCATCTTGTTTGCTAATCTAATCAAGGTTTCCTCTCTCTTTTTTCTATAGTTTTCCGTATCCACAAACACTTTAATATACCTATCACTGTTTTTGTTTACCACCAAATTTAATAAATATTGTATAGAATCTAATGTTTGGCCCCTTCTCCCAATAATTATACCCATATTCGAACCTTCTATATTTATTGACAATGTGTCGCTCTTTTGTTCAATATTCATGATCACTTCCATATCCATTGCTCTAAACAATTCCTCTAGAAATGCTCTTGCACTATCTTCAGGCCTGTCTAACCTGGTTAATCGTACCTTTGCCGGCTTAGATCCTATAATACCAAAAAGTCCTTTACTGGGTAATTCAAGTATTTTCACATCTACCTGATCCCTTTTCGTATTTAACTCTCTTAATCCTGAAGCAATAGCCTCCTCAACTGTTTTCCCCGTTGACTCTAACAACTTCATACTATTTCAAACCCTCCTTTAATTTTGCTCGAGGTCTCCTAATTATAAGTTGTTGAACTGTCTGAAATGAGTTACTAATTATCCAATATAGTGTAAGACCTGCTGGAAAACTTTTTCCCCACCAAAAAATCATAATCGGCATAAAATATGTCATTATTTTCTGATTTTGATCAGTAGGGGCTCCTGTAGATATAGTCACTGAAGATAAATATGTTGTTAATCCCGCCAATAAAGGTAACCCCCATAAATATGGATCCGGCATTGCTAAATCAGATAACCACAAAAAGCTGGTATCTATAATCTTATAAACTGCTTCAGATTCAAAAACATATTTGGCCGGTTCTCTTAAAGCGGCAAATAGTCCAACAAGAATTGGAATCTGAATTAATAGGGGGAGACATCCTCCGAAAGGGCTAATATTGTGCTTTTTATATAGCTCTAAGATTTTAATATTTAATTGTTCTTTATCATTTTTATATTTTTCTTGTAGTCTTTTTAACTCAGGTTGTATTGCATTTATTTCCCTTACTGATCTGGTTTGTTTTAATGTTAAAGGGATAGTCAATAATTTTACTATTATTGTAAACAATATAATAGATAATCCGTAATTGTTTGTTAAATCAAATATTAATTTTAACAGTGCACCCAATGGTCTTGCCAATGCATTCAAATTTAAAACCCCCAATACATATTAGTACGCTATTTAATAGGATCGTATCCTCCAGGATGAAAGGGATGGCATTTTAATATTCTTTTTAAAACTAAGTAACTTCCCTTAAAAACACCATATTTTTCATAAGCCAATAAACTATATTGTGAACAAGTAGGATGAAATCTGCAACTAGGCTTCTTTAAAGGGGATATATATTTCCTATATAGTTTAATAAAAAAAATAAATATTTTAGACATTATTTTATTCTCCAGTATCTTACAACTTCTTCATTAATTTCATCTTTCTAAATAAATGCAACATAGCACTTTCTATCTCTTTATACGAAGCTTTCGATGCTGTATTCCTTGCTACAATTATAATATCATATCCTTGTAATATTTTCTCCTCATTTAAGCGATAACTTTCCCTTAATAATCTCTTTACTCGATTTCTTATAACACTCTTTCCCACTTTTTTAGAAACAGTAAAGCCTATCCTATTATATTCATATTTGTTTTCTAAAATATAAATAATAAGCAGTTTATTTGCCATCGACCTCTTTTTTTTATAAACTCTTCTGAAATCCTCATTTTTCTTTAATCTGTTGATGGCTTTCATTGCTAGTTTCACCAAACCTTTCAAACTACACAAAAAGGCCCCAAGTGCGGCCTATACAGTCAATCTTTTCCTGCCCTTTGATCTGCGGTTCTTTATTATTATCCTGCCGGATTTTGTTGACATTCTTTTTCTAAACCCATGTTCTCTAAATCTTTGTTTTCTTTTTGGTTGATATGTCATCTTCATAAAATACACCCCCTTCAAGCGCTAATAAAATACTGTTCTGCAATTTACAAAATTTTAAATTATTTTTGAGTACACTACTAGTAAATTATATCTGCATTGCCTGCCTCTGTCAAGAAAAACAATTGTCCGGCTGTGAATAACAATAGGTGTGTAAAAATTTTAAATTGTGGATATTATTATTAACTGTTGAAACATTCTTTATTATTTGTTATTATTTATATGCTTGTTGATAATATGTAGAAAAACACTAACATTATTCGCAGTTATTCACATTGTGTGGATAACTATGTGAATAACTTGCAGTTTTATGATATAATTTATAATGCCTGCTTAGTTTTTAGCATTTTTTATGTGTATATTATTTTTTTGTATAGTGTGAATAGTTATGTTTTTATATTTTAATTAATATATTTATCCACACCCATCCACATTTTTATATATAAATATGTTAATTAAAATTATTATCTTATTTTATTTTTATCTCATAATTTTTTTGTGAATAAATTTAGGGATAACTTTTTTATGTATTAAAATTATTACAAATAGGAGGCATTTTTATGCATGATAAATTATCTCAAGTCTGGGCAAAAACACTCAATCTTATCAAGCCGGAACTGACAGAGGTAAGTTTTAATACTTGGATTAAACCTATAGAGCCTGTTTATTTTGAAAATAACAAATTAACATTAGGTGTATCCAGTACTTTTGTAAGAGATATTCTTGTTTCCCGTTATACAACCTTAATAGCCAATGCTGTTAAACAAATAACCTCTAGCAAGTACGAAGTTGAATTTATAGTACCTTTCAATGAGGGATCTTTGGCTTTTAAAGAAAAAAATAATTCTAATCTATCCTCACCAACAGAAATTTCTTCTTTAACTAATCTCAATCCTAAATATACTTTTGATACATTTGTTATAGGAAATAGTAATAGATTTGCACATGCAGCCTCTGTAGCAGTTGCAGAATCTCCATCCAAAGCCTATAACCCCTTATTTATATATGGAGGGGTTGGGTTAGGAAAAACTCATTTAATGCACGCCATTGGAGATTATATTTTACAAAACAGTCCTAAAACAAAAGTAGTTTATGTTTCCTCCGAAACATTTACAAATGAATTAATCAATTCTATTCGTGATGACCGTAACGTGGAATTTCGTAATCGCTATCGTACAATGGATGTTCTCTTAATAGATGATATTCAATTTATAGCCGGTAAGGAAAGAACCCAAGAAGAATTTTTTCATACATTCAATACACTCCATGAATCAAATAAACAAATTATTATTTCCAGCGACAGACCCCCAAAAGAAATCCCTACACTGGAGGACCGCCTGAGGTCACGATTTGAATGGGGACTTATTGCAGATATTCAACCACCGGATCTGGAAACTAGAATTGCTATTTTACGTAAAAAAGCACAGATGGAGAATATAGAAATTCCTAATGAAATAATGGTTCATATTGCTAAAAAAATTAAATCAAACATCAGGGAATTAGAAGGGGCTCTGATAAGGATTATTGCCTATTCTTCATTAACAAATAAAGAAATTACTGTAGAACTGGCCAGTGAAGCACTAAAAGAATTATTTTCAACCGAAGCCAGACAACTTAATGTTGATTTAATTAAAGAAACTATCTCTGATCAATTTAATATCAAAATGGAAGACTTTAATTCTAAAAAACGAACAAGGGCCATCTCATATCCCCGACAAATAGCAATGTATTTAACCAGGGAACTGACAGATTTATCGCTACCTAAGATTGGAGAAGAATTTGGGGGTAGGGACCATACTACTGTGATGCATGCCCACAACAAAATTTCCGAGGATATTGAAACTGATCCGGATATTAAACAAAAAATTGAAAAGATTATTAGAGAATTAAAGAGTGAATAAGTTATCAACATAGCGGGTGTATACATTGTTAATAATTATTTATTTCTTATTTATTGTTTATTCTGTTGATAACCGATACATAGTTTTAAACATCTTATTAACATGTGTGTGCTTTCCAAATCCTAAGGTTGACAGCCTTATCCACATAATAACAGTGCCTACTACTATTACTACTAATTGTTGTTATTATATATATACAATTTTCAAGAAAGGGGTTATCCACAAATGAAGTTTTTTTGTAATCCAAGAACATTGATGTATAGTATATCTATAGTACAAAAAGCTGTATCTTCAAAAAGTACATTACCCATATTAAAAGGAATTTATTTAAAAGCTTCTGATCAGAGTTTACGCCTTGTTGCTACAGATATGGAATTAGGTATAGATCATATTATGGACGCCAATATCATAGAGGAAGGATCTGCAGTAGTGGATGCTAAATTATTTAGTGATATAATTAGAAAACTACCCGATTCCAAGGTAGAGATATCCCTAAAGGATAACAGTGAGCTTCTTATTAAGTGTGATTCTATTAAATTTAATATTCTGAGTTATAGTTCTTCCGAGTTTCCGGAACTCCCTAAAATTGAAGAAGGGCAGATGCATGAAATTCCACAAGAATTATTTAAAAATATGATTCGTCAAACCGTATTTGCTACCGCAAAAGATGAAACCAGGCCCATATTAACCGGTGTATTGATGGAAATAGAAAAGGACATGTTAAACATGGTAGCATTAGATGGATATAGGGTAGCTTTGAGAAAAAGTAAAATAGAATCACAATTAAATAACAAGGTAATAATTCCGAGTAAAACCTTAAACGAAATCAACAGTATTATGAGCGGAGAGGAAGGGAAAAAGATACAAATTTCTCTTACAAATAACCATGCACTATTTATAATAAATAATACAAAGTTAATATCGAGACTTTTGGAAGGGGAATTTATTAATTATGAACAGGTAATCCCGAAAGAATTTGAATCCAGAGTTAAAATTAAGACCAGACAGTTGCTGGATAGCATGGAGAGAGCATTTTTGTTGGGCGGAGAAGGGCATAATAATTTAGTTAAATTTACCATTGCAGACGAAAAAATGATAATTAACTCTAATTCCGAGTTGGGTAATGTACATGAAGAGATTGAAATAGAACTTGAGGGTGATGGCCTGCAGATTGCTTTTAATTCCAAGTATTTTATAGATGCATTAAGGGTTGTAGATGATGATGTTATTTATTTAGAATTCACAACGGAGTTAAGTCCCGGTATTATAAAACCGATTGATAATGATAATACAATTTATTTGGTTTTACCTGTAAGACTAGCATCTTATTAATTAGGGACCCGGCAAATTGCTGGGTTTCTATTTTGACTAAAAAAGTATATAATCAGATAGGGGAATGAAATTATGCAGATAAAAAAACAGATTAAAATAAAAGGCGAATACATCAAATTGGATCAATTGTTAAAATTAGGGGAGTTTGTTGATAGTGGAGGTCATGCTAAATTGGTAATATTGAGCGGCGACGTCAAAGTGAACGGGCAAACGGTTGTTCAAAGGGGTAAAAAAATTAGAGCAGGGGATAAAGTAAATTATAATGATATAGAGATAGAGGTTATGAGCTAACCCAATTTGTGCGACTAAAAGGAGTAATAAGCTGTCCGTTTTGTCAACAACTCGCAAAGCTCGTTGGACAAAAAGGCAACATTCG
>CAYLIZ010000090.1:0-5624 GCA_964383985.1 uncultured Alkaliphilus sp.
AAAAAAGAAGATATAATAACTCTGGCAATAGAAACAAGCTGCGATGAAACCGCCGCAAGCGTTCTAAAAAACGGAAGAACGGTTTTATCTAATATTATAAATTCTCAAATAGAACAGCATAAAAAATTCGGCGGTGTAGTTCCTGAGGTAGCATCGAGAAAACATATCGAAAATATTAATAATGTAATCGAAGAAGCATTAAAGGAGGCTAATATTTCATTTCCTGATTTAACTCATGTTGGGGTTACATACGGCCCGGGATTGGTTGGTGCCCTATTAGTAGGACTATCTGCTGCCAAGGCTATAGCATTTGCATTGGAAATACCCTTAAATGGTGTTAATCATATAGAAGGTCATATTCACGCTAATTTTATTGAATATAAACAATTAGAACCCCCTTTTATCAGTTTAATTGTTTCCGGTGGGCATACTCATCTGGTATATATGGATGACTACGGTAAATACGAGGTTTTGGGCAGGACTAGGGACGATGCGGCGGGAGAAGCTTTTGATAAAGTTGCACGTGCTTTGGGATTAGGTTATCCCGGAGGACCTCAAATAGACAAAATTGCCAAAATGGGTAATCCGGATGCTATTCCTTTTCCTAAAGCCTATTTAGAAGAGGGAAGTTATGATTTCAGCTTTAGTGGTTTAAAATCTGCAGTATTAAACTATTTAAACTCTCAAAAGATGAAAGGTTTAAATATTTCAGTAGAAGATGTCGCAGCTAGTTTTCAAAAAGCCATAGTAGAAATATTGACAGAAAAAACTATTAAATGCGCATTAGAAAAAAATGCAGACAGGGTTGTTCTTGCCGGAGGGGTGGCGGCAAATAGCAATTTAAGGAGCTATTTACAATTAGAATGTGAAAAAAACAATATAGATCTAAAATATCCTTCCCTACATCTTTGTACCGATAATGCTGCTATGATAGGCTGTCTAGCATATTATAATTATATAAGAGGACTGAGATCGGCATTAGATTTAAATGCCATATCGAACTTAAGGATAGGGGATCATTGCTAGTATTCCATGATGTTACAATGTTACATAATATTGTTTATATAATATTAAAAAACCCTATGATATAATTAAAAAGAAATAATAATTATGTTATGGGGGGATAAATGTGGAAATGCTGTCCTGGATGAGAAAGGTTGATATGAGGATGGATAAGCTGGATTTATTGGATATTATTGATCATTTGCATGAGGTGATAAATGCCGCTATAATAGAAAATGAAAAAAAAGATAATATTATTATGGAATTAAGAAACGAGCTAAAGAAAGCTAATTTGCAATGATTAAAATACATATCTATATTTTTTGATTTATCTTGTCCGGTAATTTGCAATTCCATCTTTTATTTGTAAGGATGAAAGATTGGAATTGCATATTTATTTTAATCAGGTATATTATTTCGCAACACAAATTTAATTAAATTTTTTGCTCAGATAAATTTTGTATAGTTTTTATTGGATTAAATTTTAGTTTATTCACAATTAGTTGTTAGCAATATTCACAATATAGGCGTGTGAAAATGTGGATAATGTGCAAAGATTTTAGACAGTAGTAGATTCCACAAAGTTAATGTGGATAACTCTGTGGATTCTGTGGAATACATGTGGACAAATGTGTACAAACTTTTCCCGTTAGTATTATATGCACATGTTAGTGAAAATAGACCATATTATTTAGCAACTCTTTCTTGTTTCGGGTTTGATATTTATTTGATAATAAATACATTGACAGTATAAATAAACATTGCTATAATTTTGAAATTAAGCAGGTTTAAGCTTTAAACTTAACGGAGGGCGGAGAATTATGACAAACAAAAACTTTTCAAACATTTCGATGGCTGTAATTAGAAGACTACCAAAGTATTATAGATATTTGAAAGAGTTATTAGATAAAGAAGTCCATAGAATTTCTTCGAGGGAGTTGAGCAAATTAATTGGTTTCACAGCATCACAAATTCGCCAGGATTTAAATTGTTTTGGGGGTTTTGGACAACAGGGATATGGCTATAATGTCGATGAATTATATAATGAAATTAGCAGAATATTAGGTTTAAATAAAAGCTATAATGTTATCATTATAGGAGCCGGCAATCTGGGACAAGCAATTGCAAATTATACTAGTTTTGAAAGACTGGGTTTTGAGGTATTAGCACTGTTTGACACCAATCCTAAACTGATCGACATAAAAATTAGGGATATTCCCATTCTTGATATGGATGAATTAGATGGGTTTGTTTCGAAACATAGCATAGATATTGCTATTATTTGTGCACCAAAGGATTTTGCACAAGAAATAACGGACAGTCTCAGCAAAAAAAATGTCAGAGGTATTTGGAATTTTGCGCCTATTGATTTAGATGTGTCGGGGGACACCATAGTAGAAAATGTAAACCTCAGTGAGAGCTTGCTCACATTATCCTATTTACTAAATGAAAAGGAATTATTAAATAGTTAAGAGTGATTATATGAGAAATTATTATGTTCAAATATATGAGTATTTACAAAAATTTATTGCTAATATTATTATCCTGGATAAAAAGGGCATTAGCAATAAAAATTATAATTTATCTATTACAGATCTTCTGATTTTAAAATTATTGGGAAATGAGCATAGAAAAAAAATGTTTGAAGTTATGAATGCCTTAAGCATAGATAGAAATGTTTTTAAAACAATAATTAATCGGCTAATATTGGGAGGATACATAAGCAAGAGCAGATGTGAAGAAGATAGAAGGGCCTATATTTTAGAATTGACTGATAAGGGAAAATCATTTTTTAATGAAACTATAAGCAAAGAAAAAGAAATATTATTTTCCTTACTCGATGATTTTACCTTTAATGAGGAAAAGGCTATATTAAAATTTCTTGTAAAATTAGACATGATAGATTTTAAGAAGGGGTATAATTAAAAATAAGCCAGATTAACATAATTAATCCGGCCTATTTTTATTTTTAAAATATTATTTCGAATTATTCTGGGCTAATTGAATCCGTAGGACAAACATCAGCACACGCTCCGCAATCAATACAAGTTTCCGGATCGATTACGTAAATTGGATCTCCAGCTGAAATAGCATCTGTTGGACATTCATCTTTACAAGCACCGCAAGCAATACAAGTATCACCAATTACATGAGCCATTGTCATATTGTCTGATTTTTTAAAATCACATTAAACAGTATAATGGATTTCTAAAATCGAGACATTCACCACCTTTCTATATGCTTTTTGTATATATAATATATTTATGAAGTATGTATAATATGATTTAAACTATTTGTATTATAGCAGTATAAAAAGATAATAATCAACAAAAAGATATAATCTTTGTGAGAAAGTTCACAATATATAATGATTATCACTATAATTTTATGGGGCAGGATTTTTACTATAAAGAATAACTGCCAACTCGTTTATTTGGAGGATTGATATGCCGTGGAAGTGTTTGCACTTGTAGGCCCTAGTGGTACAGGTAAGAGTTTTCAGGCTATTAATGTAGCAAAACAAAAAAAAATTGAATATATAATAGATGATGGGTTGTTAATAAAGGGGAACAAAGTATTAGGAGGAAGTTCGGCAAAACGGGAAGATTCATCTATGGCTGCTACCAAGAGGGCAATTTTTCTCAAAGGGACTCATAGGGCAAGGGTTAAGCAGATTTTGGAAAAGGAGAATCCGGAAAAGATACTTATTTTAGGTACCTCTGATAAAATGGTAGAAAGAATAGTAAATGTCCTAGAACTGGGAGAAATTAAAGAATGGATTTTTATAGGGGACATATCAACTGATGAAGAAATTAAACTGGCAAAAAGATATAGAATAAAAGAAGGAAAACATATCATACCTGTTCCAACCTTTGAAATAAAAAAGGATTTTTCCGGATATTTTTTAAACCCGCTGAGAATATTTAGAGGTTTTGGCAGGGAGGGTAATGTTGGTGTTGAGGAACGTTCTGTAGTCAGGCCGACATTTAGCTACAGGGGTAAATATTTCATTTCTAACAGTGTTATAGAAGATTTAGTATATTACGCTGCCAATAAAACAATAGGAATTTTTAAGATTAACAATATAGATATTACTAACACTAGCCATGGGCTTATTATAGAAATGGATGTACGTATTGTATATGGCAATCCTATCAGGCCATTGGTCGAAAGACTACAGGAGCAGGTTAAGATAGAGATTGAAGAGATGACATCTTTTAATATATTGAGCATAAATTTAAATGTAAAAGGATTGGTGGTTATGACCTAATTTAGCAGTTTTTCTGTTTACAACGATAATAAAATTATGATATACTTTTAAAAATGTATAATAAATTAGACAAGTAATAATAAAATATTCAAAGATCTTAAGGGGGGCATTTTATAATGGCTGAAAGAACACTAAATCCTTTAGAGATTGTTCAGCAGCAAGTAAAAACAGTATGTGACAGGCTTGGCACAGATCCGGCAGTATTTGAAATACTTAAAAATCCGATGAGAACACTCGAAGTTACAATTCCTGTAAAAATGGATGATGGGAATGTTAGAACTTTTTTAGGATATAGGGCACAACATAATGATGCTATAGGCCCTTTCAAGGGTGGTATCAGAATCCATCCGGATGTACATATGGATGAAGTTAAAGCGCTTTCTACATGGATGACTTTTAAATGTGGAGTTGTCGGTGTGCCCTTTGGTGGGGGCAAAGGTGGAATAATCGCTGATCCTCTTGAATTATCGGAAGGTGAATTAGAAAGATTGTCCAGAGGATATGCAAGGGCTGTCGCCCTTGTTGTCGGGGAAAAGGTGGACATTCCTGCACCGGATGTCGGAACAAACGGGCAAGTTATGGCATGGATGATAGATGAACATCAAAAAACAACCGGAGACTTTGCACCGGGAACATATACAGGTAAACCCGTTGATTTTTATGGTTCTTTGGCTAGAACAGAGGCTACCGGATATGGTGTTGCTCTTATGGCCGGAGAGGCTGCTAAACAAACAAATCTTGATATTAAGGATACTAAGATAGCTCTGCAGGGTTACGGAAATGTAGGTTCTTTTGCAGGTAAATATATTACTCAACTGGGTGGAAAATTGGTAGCAGTTGCGGACCATTCTACCGGAATTTATAATAGCAAGGGGTTTGATGCGGATGCATTGGCTGAATACGTAAAGGAAAATAAATGTATCAAAGGATTTCCGGAAGTTGAAGGTGAATTTCCTAGGGAAGATATTATTATCTTTGATGCAGATATTCTATTACCATGCGCATTAGAAAATGCAATAACATCTGCAAATGCTGATGAAATTAAAGCTAAAATTGTTTGCGAGGGTGCCAATGGGCCTACCACACCGGAGGCGGATGAAATAATGAATGAAAAAGGAATTTTAGTTATTCCGGATCTTCTTGCTAACTGTGGCGGGGTAACAGTGTCGTACTTTGAATGGGTGCAAAATTTACAGAGATATTCTTGGACTTTCGAAGAAGTGCAGCAAAAACAAGAGGCAATGATGATAAAGGCCTTTGATGAAATTTGGAATCTCAAAGAAGAGCATAATACAACTATGAGGACAGCCGCCTATATGATTTCTATTAAAAGGGTTGCGGAGGCAATGAA
>CAYLIZ010000091.1:0-5579 GCA_964383985.1 uncultured Alkaliphilus sp.
GCGAAGGATCTGTAAATATTACTTTTTGGTGTTTTTAAAAAAGAGGTGAGCTCTTATGATAAAAAGCAATAACGTAGCAACCATGCTTCTAGCCGGAGGCCAAGGTTCCAGATTAAAATTACTGACACAGGAGATAGCCAAGCCGGCGGTATGTTTCGGGGGGAAATATAGAATTATAGATTTTACATTAAGCAATGCTGCCAACTCCGGTATCAATAATATTGGAATACTTACCCAATATAAACCTTTTGAACTGAATGCTCATATAGGGATAGGAGAATCCTGGGATTTTGATAGAAATACAGGTGGACTTAGGATATTACCGCCTTTTATGCGTGAAACTAAGGGGAAATGGTATACGGGAACTGCAAATGCTATATATCAAAATATAGAATATATAGATAGCCTAAATCCTAAATATGTCCTTGTTTTATCTGCAGATCATATATACAAGATGGATTATAGAGAGCTATTAAAGTACCATATAGAAAAATGTGCAGATGTAACAATAGCTGCTATCGAAGTACCTTGGGAAGAGGCGCATAAGTTCGGCATTTTAAATGTGGATTCAGGTAATAAAATAGTAGAATTTGATGAAAAACCGGAAAACCCTAAAAACAACATGGCTTCCATGGGCATATACATGTTTAACTGGGATATACTCATATATTATCTCCAAAAAGATAATAAAGACAAGAGATCGGAGCATGACTTTGGTAAAAATGTATTACCTTTGATGTTAAATGAAGGGAACAAGATGTATGCATGGATATTTAAAGGTTATTGGAGGGATGTAGGGACAGTACAGAGTTATTGGGAAGCAAGTATGGATTTACTGGACAAAAATAGCGGTTTTAATCTATACGATAGGGATTGGAGAATATATACAAGAACAAAACATCTGCCTCCTCAATATATAGGTGATAGGAGCGTTATAAATAACAGTTTAATAAGCGAAGGGTGCATAATAAACGGAGAGGTTAATAATAGTATTATTTCTTCCGGGGTAATTATAGAAGAAGGCGCAACGGTTAATTACAGTGTAGTATTTAATAATGCCGTTATTAAAAAAGGAGTTGTATTAGATAAAGCTATAGTATTGGAAAACACGGTAGTACAGCCTGACAGAAGATCGAGTAAAAAATATGTAGGCGATATTTGCCTAATCGAACAGGATGTTATGAGGATAGAGCAGGGGGAAATGCTATATGCTTGAGAATTGTTTAGGTGTAATAAGCTTTGAGGATATAGGAAATGAATTCGGGACATTATGCAAGGGTGGGCCTGTTTATATGCTTCCGTTTGCCGGAAGATATAAATTGGTAGATTTCACCCTATCAAACATGATAAACCACGGTTTGTCTACGATTGCGGTATTTACCGGTGAGAATATACAATCTATTTTAAATCATTTGGGAGACGGCAAACCTTGGGGTTTGAATAGAAAAACAAGTGGATTATCTATATTTCCGCCTCTGTTTGATTATAAAAAAAGGCGATTTGGGGATGTATATCAATATTACATAGCTAGGGATTTTTTTATAAATTCTAAAGCAGAATATGTATTTATCGCTAATCCAAACATTTTATCCAAGATAAATTTAACCGAGGTTTTTAAATACTTTTTAAATACAGAAGCGGATATTACTGTTGTATATAAAAAACAGAGCAATGGCGGCGTTGATTACAAAGATACTGATAATTTAATAATAGATGATAATGGAAAATTTATTAATATAGGCATCAATTTAGGACTTGAGCCTCAATTTAACTTGTTTATGCACATGTATTTTATTAGGAAAGAAGTGTTTTTACAGATAATCAGTATAGGAATGGAAACCGGGGAGTGGCTCCATTTTAAACAATTAATGGTAAACTATAAAGATATGTATGACATCAACAGCTATGAATTTAAAGGCAATGTAGAATATATCAGGGGAATCAAATCTTATTATAATGCAAATATGAATTTGCTGAATAATAAAATATTCGATGAGATATTTTTAAAAGGCGGAACAATACTTACAAGGTTGAAGGACGAGCCGTCTACATTTTATATTTCAAAACCAAAAGTGAGAAATTCCCTAATAGCAAATGGCTGTATGATAGAGGGCGAAGTGGAAAATTCTATTTTATTCAAAGGGGTTAAGGTAGGAAAAAATGCAGTAGTTAAGAATTCTATTTTGATGCAGGGAGCATCTGTTGAGGAAAATGCTGTACTCATGAACACAATATTGGATAAACATGTTGAGGTGGAAAAAGGAGCGAACATAGTAGGCATTAAAAGCAATCCATATATAATAGAAAAAAGCTTAGCAATATAAAGATGAAATATAACTTTATGTTATAAAGAGTAACCGGGAGTGATTCTAATAAACATTTTATACATAACTTCAGAAGCTTTTCCTTTTGTAAAAACCGGAGGATTAGGGGATGTGGCAGGTTCTCTGCCTTTAGCAATTAAGAAACACGGATATGATATCAGAGTGGTTTTGCCGCTTTATTATCATATAAAAAAAGAATACATGGAAAATATGGAAGAGATTGCACGATTTAATATTGATCTCGGTTGGAGAAATAAATATGTAGGAGTTTTTCAGTTAAAATACGAAAATACTATCTTTTATTTTATAGATAATGAATATTATTTTAGAAGAAATAATATCTATGGTGAATTTGATGATGGAGAAAGGTATGCCTATTTTTCTAAAGCCGTAACCATACTTCCCAAGGTAATAGGCTTTAAACCGGATATAATACATACAAATGATTGGCATACAGCCCTAATCAATCTGTATGTAAAGGATTTTAGAATAGGTGATAATTACTATAATGATATAAAAACCATATTTACTATACATAATATAAAATATCAAGGCATATATGATGCTTGGATGCTTTCCGATATTTTAGGATTATCCCCCGAAAGATATTTTAATGATGACAGTATTAAATTTTATGATAAAATAAACTATATGAAAGCCGGCATAGTTTACTGTGATATACTGACCACGGTGTCAAAAACGTATGCAGAAGAAATAAAATATCAATTTTTTGGTGAAAACTTAAATGGCGTAATAAGAAAAGAGGAGTACAAATTAACAGGAATAGTCAACGGGATAGACTATAATGTCTATAATCCACAAAATGATAAATATATTGAGCATAATTATGATTTTGATAATCTGAACAATAAATATAAAAATAAGGAAGCAATACAAAGACTTTATGGGCTGGATGTAAAAGATAACACTCCGCTTTTGGCTATGATAACGAGGATGGTATCTATAAAAGGCATAGATTTGTTAAAGCATATTTTAGGTGAATTATTGCAAGAAGATATTCAATTAATAGTATTAGGTACGGGTGATAAAGAGCATGAAGATTTTTTCAGATATTATGAATATTACTATCCGAACAAGGCAGCAGCCGGAATTTATTTTAGCGAAGAAGAAGCACATAAAATTTATGCAGGAGCAGATATGCTTTTAATGCCATCAATGGTGGAACCCTGCGGAATTTCTCAGTTGATAGCACTCAGATATGGAACTATACCCATTGTAAGGGAGACAGGGGGTTTGAAAGACACTGTTATACCTTACAACAAATTTACTAAGGAGGGCAATGGTTTCAGTTTTAAAAATTATAATGCCCATGAATTGCTATTTACCATAAAAAATGCTGTAGAGATATATAAAAATGATAAAAAGACCTGGGAAGGTTTAATTTTCAATGCTATGGAATCGAAAAATGATTGGGAAGCGTCTTCCCTAGAATATATAAATTTATATAGAAAACTATAAGGGGTGTATTATGTATAAAAGTATCGATAATTTAGGTATCACTTACTCCCCTGAAGAAACCATATTTAGGGTATGGGCACCTAGTAGAAATAATATAGAAGTTTTGTTGTATGAAGATGATACGGGGGAGGACAGGAAAGCGTTTAAAATGTACAAAATTTCTAATGGTGTCCATCAGTGTAAAATAAAAGGGGACTTAAACGGTAAATATTACACTTATTTAGTGGAATCGTTATACGAAGTTACAGATCCTTATTCTGCAGCTTCTTCTTTAAATAGCAAGAGAAGTGCAATTATAGATTTAGAAGAAACCAATCCTGAGGGATGGGAAAACCATACAATACCTCCTGTGGGCCGGAAGTGCGAGGAAATAATATATGAGCTGCATATAAAAGACTTTACCATTCATCCCGGCAGTAATGTTAAGCATAGGGGGAAATATCTGGGGTTATGTGAAGAAGGCACAAGTTATAATGGGGTACCTACCGGTATTGACCATTTAAAGGAATTGGGAATTACTTGTGTACATTTGATGCCTATTTATGATTTTTGGACAGTTAGAGAAGACGAAGAATATTTTTATAATGATTATAACTATAATTGGGGATATGATCCGGAGCTGTATAATGTTCCGGAAGGTTCTTATGCAACAGAACCTGCGGACCCTAAAAATAGAATTCTGGAATTAAAAACATTGATAATGAAATTGCACGAGGCGGGTATTAAAGTGGTAATGGATGTAGCGTACAATCATACCTATTTAAGTGAAAATTCCAACTTTAATATTTTATACCCGAATTATTATTACAGATTAAACAAAGATGGAAGTTTTTCCAACGGTTCGGGCTGTGGCAATGAGTTAGCAACGGAAAGGCCCATGGTCAGGAAATTTATTTTAGATTCTGTGGATTTTTGGTTGAGGGAATATAAGGTAGATGGATTTAGATTTGATTTGATGGCACTTATAGATAGAGATACTATGAGGGAAGTGGTGGCGCATATTAAGAGTGTCAAAAAAGGTGCGATAATATATGGTGAACCTTGGGTAGCAGGGCCTTCAGTGCTGCCGCGCGATAAAATGAGTGCAAAAGGCATACAGGATGTGCTGGATATTGCCGTATTTAATGATGATTATAGGGATGCTGTAAAAGGGGATAATGATGGGTATGTCAGGGGTTTTAGCCAAGGAAATATGAAATATAAAATTGATATGGAGACCGGAATTGTTGGGGGATTTTCCAGGCTTCCACATAGATCTATAAACTATATAAATTCCCATGATAATCTAATATTATACGATAAAATGAAAAAGGTATTTCAATTGAGTTCTGAAGATGAAATTATAATGTACAATAAATTTGCATTGAGTATTCTATTTACTTCTCAAGGTATACCTTTTATGTATGCCGGTAATGAGTTTTTAAGAACTAAATATTTAAACAGAAACAGTTATAATGCCCCGGTTTCTATTAATCAAATAGATTGGAGCTTGAAAGATAGAAATCTCGATTTCTATAATTATGTAAGAGATCTGATTAAAATCAGAAAAACTTATAAGGAATTTACCATGGCAAATCCTGCGGAAATCAGAAGAAGGATTAAGTTTTTAGATATGAGATTAAAGTGTAATTTAATAGTCTACACAATCAACAGAAAAATCACCTGTGAAAGTTTGCTGGTAATTCATAACGGTAATGACCGGGAGGTCACAATACAGATTTCTAACTTAATATCACATCTAGAATACTGGTACAATATTAAACCGGAAAGTATAGC
>CAYLIZ010000092.1:0-5562 GCA_964383985.1 uncultured Alkaliphilus sp.
AAATTTTTTAATGGTAATATTAAATATGTTTAGCCAACTAATTAAATGGAGGAATATAAATGAACTTTCATGACAATAATTCCCTACACAGTATTTTTCATCAAGTAATGCGATTTTACCACCAAAGAAATCATATGCTATTAGACAAGATAGGTATATATCCGGGGCAACCATTTATGTTATTCGCCCTGTACAATAAAGACGGTCAAAGCCAAAAGGACTTAGCTGAAAAGCTTGGTATTAGACCGCCTACAATCACTAAAATGGTTAAAAGAATGGGAAAGTCAGGTCTTATAGAGCGTAAACAAGATACCGAAGATCAACGGGTTTCGAGGGTGTATATTACAGAAAAAGGTAAGGGGATATGTAAAGAAATAGATGAAGTTAGAAAAATTATAGAGGCAGAATCTTTTAGTAACTTTACAGAAGAAGAGTTAATATTACTTAGAAGACTATTAATGCAGATGCGACATAATCTTGAAAAGGCATGTCAAAATAGTTAGACAACTAATAATTTTTAGATTTTAATATTTTAAAACAGAATATAAAATTACACAATAAATAATTATAATAATGTATCTATAAGAATATTTAAAATGCATTATTGCCTTTGCATTTGGCAATAGTAAAAGTTTTATTACAGTAACTTGTGGTTTATAGATATAGGAGATGATTATATGAGAAAACTTTTAAAATTTTTAAAACCTTATCGGTTAGCTGTTATAATAGCCCTGGGTTTGATATTTATACAAGTTATTTTAGAATTACTTTTACCTACACTAATGGGTAATATTATCGATATAGGAGTGGTTAAGGGGGATACAACTTATATATTTAAAACCGGTGGGTTAATGATATTAGCCGCATCATTCGTTATATTATTTGCAACTATATCAGTTTATTTATCATCAAAAGTTTCTATGGCATTTGCAAGAGATCTTCGCAGTGAAGTTTTTAAAAAGGTAGAGGATTTTTCCCTTAGTGAATTTGATAAAATAGGCACATCTTCATTAATTACCAGAACTACAAATGATATTGCACAAGTACAGCAGGTAGTAGCGATGTCCCTTAAAATAATGGCAAGAGCACCTATGATAACTATAGGTAGTGTTATTATGGCTGTTTATAAAAATGCAAGATTATCACTAATCATTATATTTGTATTACCTATAATTATGCTGGCAGTACTTATAGTAACTAAAAAAGGAGTACCATTATTTAAAGCAATACAAACTAAAATTGATAAATTAAATCAAATTTTAAGAGAGAATCTTATGGGCGTTAGAGTAGTTAGGGCTTTTAATAGAATAGATTATGAAAGAGGACGTTTCAGAGTAGCAAACGAAGATCTTACAAGTACAACAATTAAAGTTAGCAAAATAATGGCGACCATGATGCCGGTCATAACCTTGGCACTTAATTTTATCATAATAGCCGTAATATGGTTTGGTTCTATAAATATAGATAGAGGTACTATGCAGGTAGGAGACTTAATGGCATTTATTCAATATGTAATACAAAGTATGCTTTATTTAGCTATGATTTCTATGATCTTTATAGTGATTTCTCGTGCATCCGCATCTGCTGCAAGAATTAACGAAGTGCTTGATATGACATCAGAAATAAATGATCCGGGAAAACCCGGCATTACAAATATAGAAAATGGAACTATACAATTTAAAAATGTAACTTTTAGCTATCCGGGTGCAGAAGAGCCGGCCTTAAAAAACATTTCCTTTACTGCAAAACCGGGTGAAGTAACTGCTATTATAGGAGGGACCGGTTCGGGGAAATCGACATTAATAAATCTTATTCCCAGATTTTATGATGTAGACAGCGGCAGTATTTTAATAGATGAAGTAGATATCAGAGAAATAACACAAAAAACCTTGAGGGAGAACATCGGCCTTGTTCCTCAAAAGTCAATTCTTTTTACAGGAACAATTGCAGATAATATTAGATATGGGAAAGAGGATGCAACAGATAAAAAGATTAGGCATGCAGTCGAAACAGCTCAAGCCGGAGAGTTTATATTAAATATGAAAGATGGATTTAATTCTATTATTGCGCAAGGGGGGACTAATGTATCCGGCGGGCAAAAACAAAGGCTTTCTATTGCAAGGGCATTAGTAAGAAAACCAAAAATATATTTATTTGATGATAGTTTTTCCGCACTTGATTTTAAAACTGATGCAAGATTGCGTAATGCTTTAAAAAATGAAACTACTAATTCTACTTTAATTATAGTTGCACAAAGAGTAAGCACTGTTATAGATGCAGATCAAATAATAGTTTTAGATAAAGGGACAATTTCAGGTATAGGAAATCATAAAGAGTTATTAAAAACTTGTAATATTTACAGGGAAATTGTATCTTCCCAGCTTTCGAAGGAGGAGATTGCCTAATGAAGGATAATAAAGATCAAAGACCGGCTACAAGATCGGGTAGGGGGCATGGGAGAGGACCTGCAATGGGTAGGGCTTTAGAAAAGCCAAAAGATTTTAAAGGAACACTTAAAAGACTGTTAGGTTATTTAAAACCGTTTAGTTTTCAGTTAATTATAGTAGTTATAGCTGCAATATTGAGTACAATATTTAGTACTCTTAGCCCAAAGGTTATGGGTAAGATAACTACTAAGCTTTATGAAGGGATAAAACAAAAAATACAAGGTGTGGCCGGGGCTAGTATAGATTTTAACTATATATTTAAAGTCCTGATTATTTTAGGTGCGTTATATATTGCTAGTGCGATTTTTGCTTATATACAACAACTTATTATGGCAATTGTTGCTCAAAAGACGATGTACAATATGCGTAATGATGTAAATGATAAGCTTTTCAGGCTGCCACTAAAATTTTTTGACTCCCATACTCATGGAGAAATACTAAGCCGTGTTACAAATGATATTGATAATATAAGTAATACTTTACAACAAAGTGCTGCACAGCTTATTACATCATTAACTACCCTTATAGGTATAATAATTATGATGCTTATAATTAGTCCTATTATGACTCTTGCTTTAATTGTAACTTTACCGCTGTATGGATTAATAACGAGAGTAATAGCTAAACGTTCTCAGAAATATTTTGCAGAGCATCAAAAGACTTTAGGGGAACTTAATGGTCATATAGAAGAAATATATACAGGTCATAAAATAATTAAGGCATTTTCCAGGGAAGAAAAATCTGTAGAGCATTTTGATAAAATTAACAAAAATCTTTATAATGCAGGTTTGAAAGCTTTTTTTATTTCAGGTATAATTATGCCGCTTATGAATTTTATTAATAATATTGGCTTTGTGCTCATTTCCGTTATTGGTAGTATTTTGGCAATTAAAAATGCAGTGGAAATAGGGGATGTTCAAGCATTTATACAATATTCAAAACAATTTACACGACCAATTATTCAAACGGCTAATATAGCCAATATTTTACAATCTGCTATAGCGTCGGCAGAACGTGTATTTGAGCTTTTAGATGAAGTGGAAGAAATACCGGATAAAGAAAATAGTAAAATTATTAAAATGCCAAAGGGAAAAGTTGCATTTCAAAATGTAAAATTTGCATATAAAGAAGAAGAACCTTTAATAGAAAATATGAATATAGATGTAAAGCCGGGCCAAACTATTGCTATTGTAGGGCCAACCGGAGCGGGTAAGACTACTATTGTAAACCTTCTTATGCGTTTCTATGAAATAGAAAGAGGTAAAATTACCGTCGATGGTATTGATATTAGGGATATATCGAGGGGACATTTAAGAAATATTTTTGGCATGGTATTGCAAGACGCATGGTTATTCAATGGAACTATAAGGGAAAATATAGCTTATGGTAAACAGGATGCTACTGAAGAAGAAATTATTAGAGCATCAAAAGCTGCTCATGCCGATTATTTTATTAGGAGACTTCCTGATGGATATGATACAATGCTTAGCGAAGAAGCATCTAATATTTCACAGGGGCAAAAACAACTTCTAACAATTGCCCGTGCTATATTAGCGGATCCCGCTATATTAATTTTGGATGAGGCTACCAGCAGTGTAGACACCAGGACGGAAATTTATATACAAAAAGCTATGCGAACTCTTATGGAAGGTAGAACAAGTTTTGTAATAGCTCATAGATTATCTACAATTCGTAATGCAGATTTAATATTAGTTATAAACGAAGGCAGCATTATTGAAAAGGGAACCCATGATGAGCTTCTGGCTCAGGAAGGTTTTTATGCAGACCTTTATAATAGCCAGTTTACTAGTAGGAAAAAGGCAATGTAGGGGCGACCTGCGATCGCCCGGACCGGCAGGGACGGCAGACTGTGTAATAATTGTCACTCTGAGCGAAGCGAAGAGTCTCAAATGGCTTAAAACGACCGGGAGAACCGTCCCTCTGGTCGACAAGGGGTGAAAATACATGCCAGAACTTTGGGAGTTATTTACTATGTTTTTCCGTATTGGGGCATTTACTTTTGGCGGCGGTTTCGCAATGCTTCCAATTATACAAAAAGAAGTTGTAGAAAAAAAGGAATGGGCTACAAATGAGGAAATTATAGATTGCTTCGCCATTGGCCAATGTACACCCGGGGTTATCGCTGTAAATACTGCAACTTTTATAGGTTATAAAAGGAAAGGTATTATAGGCGGGATTGTTGCAACAGCAGGGATAATATTACCATCTTTAGTTATCATAACTATAATAACAACATTTTTTAAACAATTTCAACATCATAAAATTGTACAGCATGCCTTTGGGGGCATAAGGGTGGGCGTTGTTGTATTAATTACAAATGCAGTATTTAAAATGTTCAGGCAAGTTGTGGAAAATCGGATGGGCATAATAATATTTATAGCTACATTCATATTTATAGCCTTTACTAATTTTTCTCCAATTATTGTAATAGTTGCATCAGCGTTATTGGGTATTCTGAGAGGATGGGACAGAATTAGAATTAAAGGGAATGATATAAGATGATTTATTTAAGGTTATATATAGAATTTTTAAAAATAGGACTGTTTGCTATAGGTGGCGGCCTAGCGACTCTGCCATTCATTAAGCAGCTGGGAGAAAAATATGGTTGGATTACTCAAAAACAAATATTGGATATGATAGCAATTTCGGAATCTACCCCGGGGCCTATAGGTATAAATGCAGCTACATTTACAGGCAATATAACAGCGGGAATGTTGGGGGGTATAGCAGCAACTATAGGAGTTGTAACTCCATCTATTATAATTATATTATTAGTTGCACATTATTTTACAAAATTTAGCGAAGTACCGGTTGTAAAGTTTGCTTTCACCGGCATAAGACCGGCGGTAACAGGACTTATTGCGGCGGTAGGTTTTGAAGTAGCAAAAATAGCACTGTTTAATATTGACAAATATAAAATCATGTCTAAAGTTTTGTCGATACCGGATATTGAAATTTTTTCGATATTAAATATAAAAGCAATTATATTATTTGGCATTATTATATTTTTAATGAACAAATACGAAAAACATCCTATGGTTTATTTAATAGGTTCGGCTGTAATAGGAATTATATTTAAATTTTAAAAAAGACT
>CAYLIZ010000093.1:0-5494 GCA_964383985.1 uncultured Alkaliphilus sp.
GACTTCTTTTAAGGAAAATTATCTTCCTTATGCAGAAGAAAATAAATCCCTTTATATTAGTAAAGGATTCTCACTAGTGCGATTATTGCATAATGTTTTTTTCAATAGATTTATAAACCGGTGTTTATTACATATACAAGCACCGGTTTTTTAGTTATTAATTAAATGAAAAAAATTCTTTCTGAAAATTTGTCCCCTTTTAGGCTTGTTGTTACATATATAAGTAAGAGTACAAATATGTGCCTTATATAAATGACCGGTTTTGTGTTTTAATAAAATAAAAGTAGTGGTTCCAATGGACTAATAACAATGAAATTAATAATTATAAGATTTATATAGACAAAAAAGCTGGCCAGCTTTCAAATAAAACATAAAAAAAGGGGGTGAATATTATGAAAAGGAAAAAGCAGATAATTTCAATTACGGTGCTCAGCTGTATGTTGCTTATGTTTGGGATTACCTATGCCGCTTCACAATATTCATATGCAACGATTAGCTTTCCATCAGTCTCAGTTAAGGGTAATAACATAAATGGTGGAGACGGTACACTTAGTGGTGCTTTAAATTCATCAAGCGGAACAATAAAAGTAGCTGCATATAAAGTTGTAGCATTCTTTCCCGATCCAAAAATAACCAGTTTCCAGACCTCAAGCACAACCACTCAAACATTAAGTAACATTACGCTTGATGCATATGAAAATTTATTTTACGTAAAGCTGACCGCAGTATCCGGTGCCCCAAGTGCGTGGGGACAGCTGAAAAGTGTACACTAGATTATAAAAATACAAAAGCAAGAGCATGAATAGCATATTTATGCTCTTGCATAAATCTATGGAGGATAATAGATATATGAATTTATTCATCTCAATTATTAAAATGGAATTTATTACATATAGGAGGAACAGGTTATATTTTTTTGCAGGAATATTGCTTATTTTATACCTGTTATTGGGTTGGTATCATTTTCTTAGAGGAGATTATATAGAAGCAGGGGTTATGTTGCAGGCAACGACATATATTAATATGAGTGCAACCTTGTTAGGATTATTTTCAGGAATTATAGCAAATAGGAGAGATGAAACAGTTCATTTTCAGGAGGTGCTCAGTTCATTGCCGGGAGATGTTATAAGACCAATAGGCAAAATTTTTGCGCTGAGCATGGTTTCAATTATATTTACATTAGTAGGATACTTGACTATACTTATATTATTTATGATAGCTGACAGTGAATATCTTATGTTCAAAAAAGAAGTACTAACTTATATAATAATATATTGGAGTGTACCTTTTATATCTTGTGGTATGCTTGGGTACTTTCTTGAAGTTGTGATTCCTTCTAACAGGCTACTTATTCCCTTAACATTATTCCTGTGGCTTATAATATCACCGTTTAATATAATTTTACATACTTTATTGCCTAAAAAGGTACTTTTATTGCTGAATGTAGGAGAAGATAATGCACATGCATTTTATGATGAATATTCCGGACTTCATATTTCTACGGATTTTATAAAAAATGCATCAATATTTTTTCTTATTTCCTTATTTTTATTTATTGGTGGAATTTTGTATAAAAAAAGGGATGAAATAAAGAATGTGCAAAAACACATCGTTATATTTGCAATGTTAATCATATTATTTGCGACATATTTTCTGTTTAATTCAATAAACGGAGTTGAGTATGATAAGGATGATATATACTATGCCCAACCTTTAGATAGTTCTGTAAAAAAACTCGAAAACAAAGAACTTTTTATAAAGTCATGCGATATGGAAATATATTTCAAAAATAATAAAATTAGATATATTGCTCATGAGTATATAGGTAATATATATGACAGGACGGTAACCTTTACATTATATCATGGCCTCAAAGTAATTTCCGTGAAAATGGAGGGTAATGATATTGCCTTTAAAAGAGAGGGTGACCTTCTTTATCTGACTTTCCCTGAAGGAATAGAACAGGGGTTGATAACCTTTGAAGTAGGAGGAAATACCGGAGATCATTTTCCCCTCAGGGAAAATTCGGTTTATTTATCTTCAACATTCCCATGGTATCCTGTTCCAAGGACATTTATCATAGCCGAAAAAGGGTTCCCATATGATCAGGTGGAATTTAAGAATGTAGAGTTGAAAGAACCAATAGAATTTTATGTAAAAATAGTAGGAACAGGCCAATTTTATAGCAATTTGGAGGAAATTTCAAAAAATGAATTTCAAGGGTTCCAAAAAGGTGTCAGCTTGCTGAAAGGAATGTTAATTTCTAAAAACATTGATGGAAAAGAATATCTTGTACCTCCTGATAGAATTAATCTATTAATATCAAAAATGCACGGAATTGAAGAAAAAGTTAACTACATATCTGGTGTGATTGAAAGACCTGCAAAAAAAATTCCAGACAAGATATTCGTAAAACCACTGCATTCATCTTTTCATCAATATAACTACATTTTTGCAGAAGATCATTTGTCTGTAAGCCTTGGAAGGTATATCTCATTAGTTGATATAAAGGGTGTATTTAGGGCGTTTTATTGGAACGATATTTATAGAAATGCAGATAACTCTCATGCATACATTTTTGAGATTATTTTGGAATATATGGAGGAACCGGAAAATGCCCATAACTATATTAACATATTTGCTAAAGATGATTCGGACAGTTATATATTTTTGAAAGAATTATCTGTTGAAATAGTCGAGCTTCATAAATTAGATCCGGGGTATTTGAATAAACTGTTAAAATATATGTACGATGAAATAGAAAACAATTCCGAACTGCCATTGGACTATTGGTTAAATATAATAACCGAAATCAAGGAAAGAGGATAGATATATGGATAAATTAATTATACATAATATTGATAAATCATTTAATAGAACCAAAGTTTTGCGACAAATAAGTCTTGAAATTCCCTATGGCATATTTGGTCTGCTGGGGGAAAACGGTGCAGGAAAAACTACATTAATGAGAATAATCGCCACGGTTTTAAAACCGGACAAGGGCGAGATAAATATGGGGAATATAAAATGGAACAAGGATTCCCATAGGGTAAGACAAATGTTAGGTTACTTGCCTCAAGAGTTTGGTTTATTTAAAAATATCACGGCGGCAGAATGCCTTCAATATATAGCTAGTCTTAAGGGAATAAAAAATAAAAAGGAATGTTTGGCACAAATTGAGAAGGTTCTAAAGGAAGTAAATTTGCTTGAAGTAAAGGACAAAAAAGTTGGGAGTTTTTCCGGGGGCATGAAAAGAAGATTGGGAATTGCCCAGGCCCTTTTAAATGATCCTAAATTAGTCATTGTTGATGAGCCTACAGCCGGGCTGGATCCTGCAGAACGTATAAGGTTCCGGAACCTGCTGCGTCAATTAGGAAATAACAGGATTGTGATTTTATCAACACATATTGTTGAGGATATTGAAGCAACTTGCCAGAGCCTGGCAGTGATAAAAAAGGGGATAACGGTGCAGTTTTCATCTCAACTGGAGCTGTCATCAATTGCTTCAGGTAAGGTATGGAAATGGAAATTAAGAAATGAAGAATATAACAATCTGGGCAAGGACACGGGTAAGAACATATATGTTGTTTCATCAAAAATATATAAGAATAATGTGGAAGCAAGAATTATTTCCAGTGTAAAGCCCGGTCCCGGCGCTGAAGAAACGACCCCGACGATTGAGGAAGGATACTTGGTATGGAATATGCAGCAAGAATAAAGAAAAACTGGATTGATATAAAAAATATAGGGATATGTTTTTATATTCCAATAGGAGTAATGGCTGTAAATGCTGTTTATTGTTTCTTAATACGAGGGCGCTATGGTGTACCCATAGAGATAATAAGAGAAAATTATGGTGTTTTTCCGGTTATCTGCATTTCATTTTGGATCTCTTACCTCTTCGAAGATTTGTTGAATTCTGACGGAAGGGAAATGCTTCTATCCATGCCGTATAAAAACGCGGAATACGGATTGATAAGAGTTTTCAGATATACAGTTTTATATATAGGAGTTTTTTATGTATTCTTAGCGTTAATAATACTTACAATGGGAAAAAACGTGGTTTTGGAAGCTCAAGATATATATCTTCCAGTTCTTTCGATTTTTTTTTATTCAGCTTTCAATTTTTTTGTTGTGGTGGTCGTCAAGAATAGTTTGACAGTCATGGTTGCTACAGGGGCCTTATCTGTGTTCATATATTTAACCAGGGGCGGTGCATCATTTTATATATATCCTTTACAATGGAGCAATCCCAATCCATTTTTTATGCCTTATGTTGTAGGTATTGTTTTATTTATATTTTCTTTAATTTTATATGTTATTGGGCAAATTTTATTTAGCAATAAAGATTTTTTAATGAGATAAACTTCGTATCAAACCAGCCGGTAAAAGTCAATATAAAAATTAAAAAATCGACCTTGTTATTTATCTTGTTGTCAAGGTGCCGTATCATGTTTTGAGCTATTTCTTCTATCAATGGTAAATCCTGTTTGTGTCTCTTCCTTTTCCCCTAGTTGTAAATTTTTTGATTTTATATTATATTGTAAATAATACTATGGACCAAAAGCAAGCAAGATTAATATAAACGATTGTGTGTGGTGATAAAATGAGCCTGAACAAACGGCAAAAACAACTTATCGAAAAGCTGTATATCGAGATGTATTATAAATTGACAGCATATGCCCAAAGTGCGTTGAACAACCGCTTACAGGCCGAGGAGGCAGTTCAAGACACATTCAGAATTGCATGTGCAAAACCCGATGCTTTGTTATCCAGCAAAAATCCCAGGGGCTGGCTGTTTGAGACGCTCAAAAATGTTATAAAAAATATTCTACGCAGTAGGGCACGCCTTAACAATCTGTTAATTTCTATTGATATAGATATTTATGTTGAAGATACTAACAGTACATATGCACACGAAAAAAATATTGATTTAATGTACTCTAACATTGCCGAGAAAGAAGATTATAAACTGCTTAAAAAGATTGCCTTTGAAAAATGTACAATGCTTGAAGCCGCACAGGAGCTGGGAATATTCGTAGAGGCCTGCAAGAAACGTGTACAAAGAGCAAGAAAAAAAATTGCAAAAATATCTTAAAGAATAAATGTCCCCAAAACCTAATATGGATACATATATTATTTGAAAGGAGGTTTATTGATGTCCAAACATGCTCCGGGCAACCATAATAATTATTCACATTTTGATAGTATGAGTACAAAAGACTTGGAAGAGATCCTACGGCTTGATTCTCAATTATCAGACAATGAAATAAGTGACGTAGATGCTATTATATATATTACGGAGGTGATTGAAAAACGTGAAAAAGAGAATCCGACCGGAAGATTTACAGATGTTCATATCGCTTGGACTTCTTTTAAGGAAAATTATCTTCCTTATGCAGAAGAAAATAAATCCCTTTATATTAGTAAAGGATTCTCACTAGTGCGATTATTGCATAATGTTTTTTTCAATAGATTTATAAACCGGTGTTTA
>CAYLIZ010000094.1:0-5474 GCA_964383985.1 uncultured Alkaliphilus sp.
GTATAAGTACCACAGCACATGTTGGGGGACTTATAATGGGATATTTGCTTTCTTATGTATTTATCAAGTAAATTTAACCTGTTGTGCCAGTAAATAAATAGGCTGAATATTTAATAAAATTAATTAGCACAACAAGTCAGATTTAATAAAATTAATACTATTCCTTTCGGAAAAGCACTTTTAAAGAGGTGCTTTTATTATGCGCATTATTAATTTACCCTCAATTATAAGCATATGAATTGGCGAGCTTGTATTCGATAAACATAAAATCAAAAAAAATGGGCATAATTTTTAATGTATAGAGAAAGGAAAGTGATAATATGAATGGAAATGAAAATGTAAATCCGATTGGTGAAGATGCAAAAAACAAACAACTCGGACAACATCGTGAGGTAAACACCGGTTCGGGAAAAATAATGACAAGCGATTCCGGATATAAGATTTCTAACGATCGGTGGACTTTAAGATCGGGAAAACGCGGCCCACTACTACTCCGAGATACTGATTTCTATAGAAAACAATCACGTTTTAATCGCGAAAGGATACCGGAAAAAGTAGTTCATGCCAGAGGATTCGGTTTGTATGGGGATTTTGAATTATATAAATCAATGAAGGAATACACGGTGGCTCAATTTCTACAGGAACCCGGTACTATAACGCCCGTTTTTACCCGATTTTCCAACTTTATCGGCAACAAAGGTTCTAAGGATACGGCAGTAGATATACGCGGCTTTGCCGTTAAATTCTATACACAAGAAGGAAATTATGATATGTTGTCTCTTCAATTTCCCGTTTTTATACTAGCAGATGCTATGAAGTTTATGGATGTAACCCATGCGGTAAAACCTAATCCAATTACTGATGTACCACAAGCCACTGTAGCACACGATAATTTTTGGGACTATGTAGCAAGTAATCAAGAATCAGCACATATGGTAATGTGGTTGATGTCCCTGAGGGGTCGCCCGAGAAGTTGGAGAATGATGGAAGGATGGCCCATTAATGCATTCCGCTTTATTAACGAACAAGGAAAATCAACTTTTGTTAGATTCGTATGGAAGCCTATGCTCGGGGTTCATTCATTATTGCTGGATGAAGCAGGTATTATCGGCGGTGTCGATCCGGATTTTCACCGTCGGGATATTATAGAAGCTGTCCAAAAAGGTACATTTCCTGAATATGAATTAGGGGTACAATTAATTCCTGAAGAAGATGAGTTTAAGTATGATTTTGATGTTTTGGACCCCACAAAGTTTTGGCCGGAAGAAGTAATTCCTGTCGATATCATCAGCAAATTGACCTTAAATCGGCTAGTCGATAACTTTTTCGCAGAAGAAGAACAGTCATCCTTCGACCCTGCCACCCTTGTCCCGGGGATTGAATTCTCTAATGACCCCGTTTTACAAGGAAGAGCTTTTGCTTATCGTGATACAGATTATCATCGCCTTGGCACGGCAAATATTAATGAAATACCGGTCAATAGGCCTATCTGTGATGTAAATACTAACCATAAAGATGGCTTTTCAAAATATCGAATTGATGTTGACGGCATAGCTCAACATGAGAATTTATCAGCAGGTAATACCCCGGCAGAAGCAGCTCCGGAAAATGGTGGATATATATATCATCCAACAGGAGTAGCAGGATCTATAACGAGAGAACTCCCAAGTGCTTCATTCGATGATTATTTTTCGCAGGCACGACTCTTCTGGAATAGTTTAGCACCTTTTGAGAAAAAAGACCTTGTAGATACATTCATTTATCACCTTCAATATGTTAAAAGCAGAGATATTAGACAGAAAAACGTCGAAATGTGGGCGAATGTAGACAAAAATATGGCGAGTATTTTTGCTGATAATCTTGGCGTAGAGAGACCAAAAAATTCTAATGTTTCTGAATCAAGAAACTCACCGGCAGTCAGCATGGCTAATACTATACATTCTGCCGCTACACAAAAAGTTGGTGTGTTGATTGGAAATGGATTCAACAGCAGGGAAGTAAGGGATATATTGGATTTACTAAATAACAACGATGTGTTTTTTGATATAATTGGTGAAAAATTAGGCACTGTTGCAGGGGACAGCGGGGAACAATTAGAAATCGAAGAAACCTTCAAAACAAAGTTCCCAGTATTATATGATGCACTCTATGTTGTTGGAGGAAATGCAGCGAATCAAGTAAAATTTGATCAAGACATCATGGAATTCTGTTGTAAAGCATACAAACACTATAAACCGATAGGTGTCGCAACAACCGGACAGACTTATGTTGATCAGGCACAGTTTAAAAGCACTGTTGGTATTATCTGTACAACAAATAACAGTAATTTCGGGGATGATTTTATAGCTGCAATAGCACAGAAACGGTTTTGGGATAGGGTGCTGCATTAGAAGGAGGACTTAAAAGATAGGACAAGAGGAAGTAGAACAAGAGAAAGTAGAACAAGGAAAAGTTCCGAAACCACTGAAAAAATAGTTTCAAAAACCATCTGACATTATACTGATAATTAAATACTGATAATTAAGAAGAGATAACCCGTCTAATCTATGAGTTAGCTTTTTTATTTACTTTTTCTATAATAGTTTTGCATTGTTTTATGAGATGATTATGAGGTTTTTGTATTGAAAAAGAATACAAATTAATGGTATTATAAATTTAATTCATACACGAAGGAAAAAAATGAGTGAAAATAACTGTATGTTTTAGCCTTCCATCAATATGCTCTGATTTCATCAAATCAATTCTATCAACGATGATATTTAATTCTTTTAATGGTTCTATGTATTCATCGGGATTAAAGGTTCTGTCCATTACTACTCTTCTTCCGATGGTTAAATGGGGCCTGTATTCCCTACTCTCTAATTTAAATCCCTTTTTTAACAACAGATTGTGAAGCTCCTTTTGAATCTTAAATAAAGTTTGATTTTTCTTAAGTCCAATCCAGTAAATATTTCCTCCCCTTCTTTTGAAATATCCAATTTTGGATAATTCAAGGGTAAATGCCCGGCATGATACCTGATCCATGGCTTCCTTTATTAAACTTATTTTTTCCGGAGGAATTTCTCCTAGAAATTCTAAAGTAAGATGCATATGTTCATTTTTAACAAATCTTCCCTTTTTAGAATATTTTTTAATATCTTGTATTATATCTTGAACTGCATCTTTGAGTTTTTCTTCAAAATTGATAGCTATAAATAATCTCATTTACATCTTCCTTTCAACTTGCCTCATATATTGTCAATACGAGTTCTTTTCCTGCTTCTTTTAATTCCGGTTCCTTTGCACCTGAATTTTTCATATAAAATGTGCAAAACTAATGTTACTTTTAATTTAAGATTTATCTAAAAACCGTCTCTATTGCCCCTTAATTAATATTATAAATTATTGTTCTAAATAATCAGAGTTTAGGGTATATCTTACCGGATTTTTGCTTATTTTATTTAGCAATTTAAGTTCAAATAATTTGTTTAATTTTTTTCTTATAGTTTGGCCGGTATATTTAAGAATACCTTCATTTTTTAATAATTCAATATCTATATAATCATTACATGGACCAAATAAATATAGTTCAGCAGTTGCTTCCATAATGCCGATTAAATCCTTATCCTCTTTAATATTTGGATCGCTTTTTATTTTATTTAAAGCCTCTTCCAATAATATTATCTTAGTTTGTAGGTTGTCTTTTAAAATGTTCTGACCATTATTTAATATTTCTAAAAATGAATCGACAAAAAAATTTAATTCTCCCTGCATAGGAATTTGATTAGTGGAATGAAAAGCCTTCAGATATAAGGATCTGTTATCGTTTGAACCCTGGGATAGTGATAAGGCCGTAAGCCATGAATAATTTTCTTTGATATATATACTGCTTATGAATCTGGCTGTTCTACCGTTACCATCGTAGAATGGATGTATATAACCAAAGTAATAATGAAATATCGCATTTTTGATTAATTCGTTGCATTCGGTGTCATTGTTTAAAAAATTTAACAGCTTATTTATTTTAAGTATAATATATTCTTCTGTTCCGGATGATGATGTAATACCACGATGTACTTCCTCTAATCTAGATGTGTATACATAGGACACTTTTTTTCTGAAAAGTTTTCCGTCAAGAAGATTCTCTTTTTCAACTCCGTCAACAGTAATTTCATCATATATTTTTCTAATATCTTCTGCGAGAACCAACGGAGAACCAGGGAGAACCAGGGGAGAACCAGGGGAGAACCAGGGGGGAGAACCAAGAACCAGGGGCAAGAACCAAAGAACCAGGGGGACGGTTCTCTCGGTTTGATGGACCTCCGATTTTAGCTTTAGCTTTATCTTATAGCTTTTCTATGCTTTTAAAATTATACCCCTACTTATTCCTGTCAGTCTAGCTATTTGTCTTGTAGATAATCCCCTTTCTTTAATAATTTTTAAATATTTATCTCTTTCATCTACATGAAATTTTTGCAAATCTATACAATGGGATATATTACAAATATTTTTGATAATTTTCATCGCATCACTGTCTTTTAATCGCTTTGTTTCGCTTATTTCCAAACATTGGATGTTGGTTTCTGTTTTGTATGTGGTTATGCCCCTGGTTACATGCATTATTTTAATTTTTCCGCTACAAAATCTTGATCTATAAAAAACGCCTGTCTTTTATCATCTTCTTCTATATCTTCAAATCCCAACTCATAAACCATTGGGCTAGTATGAGATTTTGCGGTTAATAATTTATTTTTTGTATCATAAGAACAAATATATCTGGTGTAGGTAATATGATTATATTTTTTATTTCTGACAAATCCTTCCGGCATAACCATTGCGGACATTATATTATAAAAATTAGAAAGTGCTTCTCCGGAATTATTAGATTTAACATTCATTTTAGTTAAATAAAAGGCTTTAATAAACCTGGAGAAGGGATCGTACCCTCCCGGTAAATCCTTTGGGGAATTAAAATCCTCAAGATTGTCCAGGTCTAAGAATCTTTTTAGTCTTCTAACATGGGATTTGAAACTCGGTGAATTGGTCATTACATCATATGGATTTTCATAACATATCAATTCCCCTCTTTGGGGTTCAATAACAATACATCTCTTAGTAGAATCCGTAAACATAAAATGGAAATTTGGTGATATTACGTTTTCTTCTCTATAATCTTTAGTAGATATATGAATATTCGGTAAATCTTCAACCAACTCTTTTACAGATTTGTAGTTTGCAAGCGCATAACCGAAGTAATCCAGGCTGGAAATATTAATCTTTCCCGGTTTTACCCGGTTGGCATAAAGATTAAATACCCTAAAAGTATTGGTAATTCCCGCTAACCCATGTTCGTTTACACCATCTTTCAATGGATCCCGATTTTCAAAACACATTCCCAATGCCTTATATTTTGAATACAATGGATTGCCCATCAAATCACTGCAATAATTATAATTTCTCGGCAAATAGATTGCATTATATTTTAAAGGAACCTC
>CAYLIZ010000095.1:0-2334 GCA_964383985.1 uncultured Alkaliphilus sp.
TGAATAAACAGTTTAATTTAGATGAGGGATTAATGTACAATTGTTTAATAATGCGACATTAACTTGCATAAAATATTTATATATTGCACTCTCATCACGGTTTGAAATTTTGATGGTTCCAACGGCTCCCTTCAAATAAAAAACCGAAAATTCGCGAACTCGCCTTGCTCCCTTCCAGGACTAGGCAAAAAACGCCGTCGCAAACAACGCGCAATTTTTACGGTTTTTTATTCTCAGGTCACCGGGAACCATTACAAAATTTCAAAAGTGATTCGATTTGCAATATATCAAATATTTTAATAGGCAGGGCACATCCTTAAATTTAAGGGAGCAGATACACAGATTTATTCCTTCCTTTGTTTGTTTCAAAATGGCTTTTGGGCTTAGGGGCGACGAGAACTGCGTCGTGCTTATCGAGATATCTCTTATAGCTTAAAGAATAAACTTTTAAACAAGATTCGACTCTGGAAAATTTGAATAGAAGTATCCACTAAGTAAAAAATTTGGGAGGGTTGCACTGTTTGAGCGAAGCGAGTTTGCAACCCTAATTTTTTACGTGTGGTTATACTTCTTCAAATTTGTAAGCGGAGAATCGGTTTAAAATTTATTCTTTATAAACTTAATGATTAGTTGTTTTACGACGCATAATTAAACTATTACACATAACTATTAATTATTAAGGGTATCATGGATTATAACAAAATGATATAATATTACAATTAAGTATTAAAATATATCATTATGAATTAGAAGATAGGAGATGTTAAAATGAGTTCACAAAATCCTAATAGCACAAACTTTATATTTGATAATTGCGATACAGTAGAGCTTGCAAAAACATTTGGCACTCCGCTGTATGTTATGTCAGAGGATAGAATTAAAAATAAATGTAAAGATATAAGGGAAAATTTTTTAAATAAATATCCAAATACAAGAGCCGCATATGCAAGTAAAGCCTTTACAACTATGACTATGTGTAAAATTATCGAGCGAGAAGGTTTAGGGCTCGATGTTGTCTCCGGCGGGGAATTATACACCGCTATAAAAGCAGATTTTCCTATGGAAAAGATAATATTTCATGGAAATAATAAATCTTACGATGAAATAACCTTGGGCGTAACGCATAATATAGGAAGGTTTGTGGTAGATAACATATACGAGCTTGAGTTGTTAGAGGAAATAGCAGCAAAACAAAATAAAAAGGTAAAAATACTTTTTAGAATTACCCCGGGAGTGGAAGGAAGTGCTCACAAATATATTAACACAGGGCAAGAGGACTCTAAATTCGGTATTCCTCTAAATGAAGAAATTATTGAATATGCGGTTAAAAGGGCTATGGACTCATCTAACATAATTTTAAAAGGATTTCATTTTCATATAGGTTCTCAATTATTCGAGAGCAGTTTAAATATATTAGCTGTAAATATTACAATTGATTTAATGAAAAATTTGAAAAAGAAATTTGATTTTATCACAAAAGAACTGAACATCGGCGGGGGGTTTGGTATTCGCTATACTGATGAAGATGATAAGACCAAACCTATATCATTTCATATTGACCCTGTAATGAAAGCCATAAAAGATGGGTGTAGTGGAGCAGGTTTGGATATGCCTATGGTTATTATAGAGCCGGGCAGATGGATAGTAGGAGAAGCAGGCATTACCTTATATACTCTTGGGGCGATTAAAGAAATATCAAATATAAGGACTTATATAAGCGTTGATGGAGGGCTTCCGGATAACCCAAGACCTGCTTTGTATCAGGCAAAGTACGAAGCAATTGTGGCGAATAAAGTCAATGAAAAATTAGAAAAAGTTGTTACAATAGCAGGAAAATGCTGTGAATCCGGTGATATTTTAATTTGGGATTTGAAGGTTCCGCGGATTGAATCCGGTGATATTTTAGCAGTTTTAAATACAGGGGCGTATAATTATTCCATGTCAAGTAATTATAATAGATTGCCAAGACCCGCAGTTGTATTAATCAGTGAGGGGAATGCTGAGCTTATTGTAGAAAGGGAACAATACGAGCATTTGCTGGAAAGGGAAATAGTTCCCCATCATTTAGATGGGACACAGAGTATAGATTGTGACGTAGCCTTAACTAAGCTGGAGTCTGGTGGGAATTTATAAATCTTGTTTGATAATTATAAGGCAGTTAACATAAGAATTCAAACAGAGGAACTGAAATCTCGTTTATTACTATAATATTTGTAAAGAATATAATATCTAAAGCATAAATTATTCATAGGAGCTATTTTTAGCTCCTAATTAATTTGGGGGGAGATAAATATGCTTAAACCAAAGGCGTTAAAATTGGGAGATAAAATAGGT
>CAYLIZ010000095.1:2434-5459 GCA_964383985.1 uncultured Alkaliphilus sp.
GGGGGAGATAAATATGCTTAAACCAAAGGCGTTAAAATTGGGAGATAAAATAGGTATAACAGCAACATCGGGCCCGGCCCCAACAGAAAATATAAAGCTGGCGAAGGTATGGTTAGAGGGTCTAGGTTTTAAAGTGGAACCGGCACCCAGCTGTTTTGCCTCCCATGGTTATTTGGCAGGCAAGGATGAATTAAGGGCGGATAATTTAAACTATATGTTCGCTAATAAAGAAATCGATGGAATTATATGCCTAAGAGGAGGCTACGGTTCTACCAGGATATTAGATAAGGTGGATTTTGATGCTATCAAAGCAAATCCAAAGATATTTGTAGGATATAGTGATATTACAGCCTTGCATATAGCTATCAATCAAATTAGCAAATTAGTAACCTTCCATGGCCCTACAGCTTCGCCGGATATTGCCGGTGGGCTGGATGATTTCTCTAAAAGGGAATTTTTGAGAGCCATTATGAATACAGAACCAATGGCACATATACCAAACCCGCAGGATATAAAAATACAAACTTTAGTCGGGGGCAAGGCCTGTGGTATAATTGTTGGTGGTAATCTATCTTTGATATGTGCTACAATAGGAACACAATATGAAATAGATACAAAAGGGAAAATATTATTTTTGGAAGAAATAGGTGAGGAACCCTACAGGATAGACAGAATGCTTACTCAATTAGCTTTAGCAGGAAAGCTCGACGATGCGGTAGGCTTTATTCTCGGGGACTGGAATGACTGTGAGTCTAAGATATACAGTGATAGTTTAAGTCTAATGGAAGTTCTTGAGGATATTATAGTACCCTATGGAAAACCAACTATTTTTGATTTAAAAGCGGGACATTGCAAACCCGAGGTAACACTTCCTTTTGGGATAGATGCATTACTGGATGCAGATAAAGGTAGGTTAATTATAAGGGAAGGTGCGACTGTACAATGAAAAAATATAATGAAATATTAACCGAGGCACTAAATATAAAGGATTGGATAGTGGGAATTAGGCGGGACCTTCATATGAATCCCGAACTTAGTACAGAAGAATTTCGCACAAGGGACAAAATTGTCGAATATTTAGAAAATTTAGGAATTGAATATAAAACAGGAATAGCTGATACAGGTGTTTTGGGAATAATACGCGGCAAACAGAGTGGAAAAACTGTAGCCCTAAGGGCTGACATAGATGCTTTGCCAATTCAGGATAAAAAAGATGTACCATATAAGTCTACAGTTGATGGTAAAATGCACGCCTGTGGGCATGATGCTCATGCAGCTATTCTTTTGGGCGCCGCTAAAATACTTAAAAATATGGAAGATGATTTACATGGTAATGTCAAATTATTTTTCCAGCCGGCAGAGGAAACTGTGGGTGGTGCCGAACGAATGATAGATGCCGGTGTAATGGAAAATCCCAAGGTAGATGCAGTGTTCGGGCTGCATGTATCACCGGAGATAAACGTAGGGAAAATTGGCATTAAATATGGCCAGACGAACGCATATACGGATGGTCTTGAAATAATTGTTTTTGGTAAAGACGGCCATGCTGCACGTCCTCAGGAGGGGATAGATGCTATAGTTATAGCCTGCCAAATAGTTATAGCCCTGCAAAGCATAGTAAGCAGAAATATAGATCCCTTAAACTCTGCTGTAGTTACTATTGGAACTATAAGCGGCGGGACACAGGGTAATATAATAGCGGACAGGGTTAAATTAACGGGCACCATAAGGACCTTAGACCCTAATACGAGGGAATTAGTAATAGAAAGAATAGGGAACATTGCGACCCAAATAGCAGAAGCTATGGGAGGTAAAGCACAGAGCATTATAAAGGCAGGGTATATTGCACTTGTCAATACAGATGAAATTGTGGATATTGTAAGGGACAGTGGGGAAGGTATTTTGGGTGCTGACAATGTAACTGTACTAAAAAGCCCAAGATTAGGTGGGGAAGACTTTGCTTATTTTGCAAAGGCAGCTCCCGCAGCTTTCTTTAGATTAGGATGTGGAAATGCTGAAAAAGGAATTGTACATGGTGATCATTCCTGTATTTTTGATATAGATGAGGAATGTTTAGTTTTTGGCACGGCACTGCAGGTACAAAATGTTTTATTATTTCTAAATAAAGGTGGATAGTAAAAGATTATTTCTCTATTCGCCCGTAAGGCTAATAGTGGAAATATTAAGGGGAATCCTAGATATGGATTATTTTAAAAGATTGGAAAAAATTATGACACATAATTTAAGCAGAAGATGTATGGAAGGTATTAACTTAACCGGAGAGCTAAAAAAAGCAGCCATGTCTCTAAAAGAGGCAAACACTGTTTTAATCGTTACGGGATTTGTAATCAGGGATCAATCATTCGGGGAAACTGACGGGCCTGTAGGCGCTGTTTCAATTGCCGGGGCGTTAAATATGTTGGGAAAAAATTCAGTTATTGTTACAGATATATATTCTGAAGAAATACTTAGGGTTGCTTTGGAAACGATAGATTTGGAGATAGCCTTAGAGATAATTACTAAAAATGATGAAGATAGTTTTTATGAAATTATATTAAATAAATATAAGCCCGATTGTCTAATATCTATAGAAAGACCCGGGGAAGCAGTGGATGGTTTAATGTATTCTATGACAGGTGAATGTATAAGCAGCCTTGTTTCGAGCGTGGATCCTTTATTTAGAGAGGCCAAAAAGCGAGGTTTGTGCACAATTGGTATCGGTGACGGAGGTAATGAAATTGGGATGGGTAAGATAAGAAACTATGTAATTAATAATGTTCCTAATGGAGATATCATAGTTGCATCATTTGCTGCGGATTATTTGATAGTATCCGGTGTGTCCAATTGGGGAGCCCATGCCTTGGTTGCTGCATTATCTATACTTTTTAATAGAGACCTGCTCTATAGTGTTGAAACAGAGGAAAAGCTCTTAAGAGCTATCGTTGGTATTGGTGCTGTGGATGGGATGACCAAACAGAATGTTTTAACCGTGGACGGATTAGGTTTAGAGGATAATACTAAAATT
>CAYLIZ010000096.1:0-5405 GCA_964383985.1 uncultured Alkaliphilus sp.
CAGTCTATCGTCCCCATTACACTCAATGGGGATGGCAAACAAAGCGTCCCCTTGACACCCTTGACACCCATGTATCCGCCTTTTTAATTTGCCCTACGTTTTTTCAACCCTCCAAATAAAAGAATTAAGACGGGAATTATAAACTGAAAAGGAAGGGCATAATATTTATAAATATGAACCCATTCAATCATATGCATAGTACTATCATATAAAATAAATGAAAGTGACATCATAAGCAGCCCTAAAGGTGCAGAAACCCATTTATAATCAGAAAAATTAAATAGTCTGGCGGTTCCAATACAAGATGCTAATAGACAAATAGATACCTTTATAAACCCGGCTATTGTGATTACAATAGCTATTGTTACCTCGGTTCCTCTTATAAAATTACCTATATTAATTAAGGATACTGCAACGTATGAAGGGAAAACACTCGAAGATAAATTGGCAAATCCTAATATCAGGGTATTCCTTATGATGATACTAAAAAGGACTATACCTCCTAAATATATTCCTTTTAAATATATTTTAGGCGCCTTTTTCTTTTCCTTTACAGTATTAAAAAAAGATAAAAAAACAACAGTTTCACCAAGAGGAAAGGAAGATATAAGAAAGCTATTTCTTGCAACAGGCCGCCATCCATTCTCCAGTATGGGCAAGAAATTAGTTATATTTGCTCTTGGAATAACCGCAATGACTGTGATACCTATTATAAAGATTAAAAATGGAAATATAAATTTGTTCACTCTGACTATAACTTCTAATCCTGATTTTAAAATATAAATAGCTAATATACCTATAAAAAGAGCAGTAAAATACTGAGGTGTTTCAGGGAAAGAAGATACTTGTATAAATTCTGTCATATTTCTAATAACAATAGCACCTAGATGAAAGAAAAAAAATGTATATAAAGCTCCAATTATTTTACCAATTATTTTGCCAAACACATATTCCAGTATTTGGAATACATCCTTGTCCGGATGATTGTTTAATATATACCCATAAATAATAACTATTGGGGTAGTTAATGTTAAAGCCATTAATAAGGAAATCCATGTATTTTGTTGGCTTTCAGAGTAGGAAGATATTGCCGAGGTGGTTCCTATCATAAGAGTTATAATCAATATATAAGCTTGTGATTCTGAAATTTCTTCTTTTCTCAACAGGAATTTTCCTCCTTTTTATCTATCTTAATCTATAAAAAGATTAACTATATACTCAATGAAATTTGCAGGGCTGGGCACTGTTAAATTCAATCCAACTAAAACCACAATTAAAAATGCGATGCACATAGTAATTAAATTAAATGTAAACAGCTTATTATAGTTATTTTGTTTAATAGGCATTAAGTCAAATAATATGATGTATAGGTATAAAAACAAATATATAGTAATCATAGTCATAGTTAATCAACAACCTTTATCGGTTTTAAAGTGTGTCCGGTATTTTTTATGCGTATATCACATTTTACATTGAAATCTGTATCCATGAAAATAGAATCCCAGTCTTCTTCTAAAGTCTTCCAGAGCTTAGGGTTTCTTTGCCTTATAATATTTCCAAATCCAAATATATCAAACTCAAATTCTTTTTTGACATTTTTTATATGGTCCTCTATTTTTTTTTCTAAATATTCTTCAGCTAATTTCTTGAGTTTTTTCCTTCCCGGCGGATATATATAATCAGTTGTGGTATCCAGTTCTGCTAGGAATACATCTGTTTTAATTTCTATATCAAAGCTAATGCCTTCAGTTCCATATATAGGCTTGATTTTTGTTTTACTATCAAAAGTTTCCAAGGTTATTATGCTATTTGGTTCTTTTTTCTCAGTTTTTATATTTAGAACGCATGATTTTATCTCATCCTTTATAAACAAATAGGGGGTTATATCTTTCTGTTCTAAGAATCCTACAAGTTTATCCGCTTTAAATACCGCTCCCCCTGATAATAGATTTGTATATTCGCCGTCATTATAAAATGATATTACAGTTGGCAGTACAATATTAATCTTTGGTGTTGCAAGTGCATTAATTATTTCATATGCTCTTAAAGTAGGAACTTGTGCCAGTTTTTTGTTTTCATTTAGCATTGTAGTCAGTTCAAAGGATCTTATGTCCGTAGAGAAGCTTTTCATATGGAGTATTTCACTTGCTGATTTTCCTTTAGAAACATAAATAACTACGTCGAGCCTTGGCTCTTCATTTGTTACAATCAAGTCTAAAAAGGATATAATTCCTTCACGTGCAACTTCTTCGCTAATTATAATTGTGGTTGCATGGGCCCAATAAGGTCTTTTTGCAGAAATTCTTATCATTTTGTGAATAGCATCAAAGACAGAATCCCCCTTAATTTCCAATAAAACGGATTCAAAGCTTTGTTCTTTTTGAGTACCCTTTGCAATATCCTTTACATTAACAAATTCTGCTGTTATATTATATTGATTTGAGTTTGGTATCTTATCTATTCCTATACCGGCTATTATATATAAAGAGTCTATTTCCCTATAGTTCCAGCATCCTGTAAGAAAGAAGCAAAAAATTATGATAAGGAATATAAATAGATATTTATTCATCGCCTTTTCCCCCAATTGAGCCTCGTTTAAAATCTTTACTCATAAATTTTGGTCTATATCTCATATACCAAGCCGGAGCCCTTATGACTGTATCCTTCATTGATTGCATATGAAATGAAGTCAAACTATTCATAAAAGGCACACCACAAGATCTCAATGAAAACAAGTGAATAATTATGGCTAATACTCCAAATATATACCCATAAAATCCTAAAAGTGAAGATATTAGCAGAAGGCCTATTCTAAGAATTGTAAGGGATCCGGTAATATCAGGCAGCATAAGTTCTGTAATAGCTGAAATACCCACTATTATAATCATAGGAGCAGATACTAAACGTGCATCTACAGCAGCTGTTCCTAAAACCAAAACTCCTACTATACTTAATGCTTGGCTAACCGGGCCGGGTGCTCTAGCTCCTGCTTCTCTTAAGACCTCAAATACAACAATTAAAATTATAAGCTCTAAAAAGCTGGGAAAGGGTACACCTACTCTTGCGCCATAGATGGTTATTAAAAGATGAGTTGGCAGTGTTCCTTGATGAAATGTTACCAAGATCAGATATAATGCGGGGATGCTGGTAGTTGCTATAAAAGCAATTATCCGAAGTATTCGTCCCATGCTTGCATAGTAATAATTTACAGCATAATCATCACTTGCCGCAAAGACTTCTATAAATAATGAAGGAGTCGTCATTACTGAAGGACTGCCATCAACTAATATAGCAACACGACCTTCCAGTATCATTCCTGATACGACACTCGGTTTTTCTGTAAAATTATTGGTTTCAAAAAGAGAAAAAGGATTATCATCTATGAATTCTCCGATATATTTTACATCAAGTACGCCGTCTATATAAATGTTTTCTATTTTACCAATTATATTATTTAATATCTCATCATGAACCAAGCCATCTATATAACATACACATACCTTTGTTCTGGTTCTTTCGCCTACGGTTATATGGTGAAACTTCAAATCCTTAGAGCGGATTTTTCTTCTTATCATAGTTAGATTATCTGCCAGGGATTCTATAAAACCTTCTCTGGGACCTCTAAGCACTCTTTCACTACCAGGTTCCACAATATTTCTTGTTTTCCATCCTTTAGAAGAGATGATAATAACTTGTGAACAACCTTCTGCAATTAACACGGTATCACCATATACAATTGCATCCACTATATTCTCCATGGACGAAGAAATTTTTAAGGTGCTTGATACAATTATATGCGTGGATATATATGTAATATAGTCCTCCATATCATCTAACAAAACCTTGCTTTCTAGAATAGGTTTTAGGACATGCTCATTTACAATTGTTGGATCCACCATGTTGTCTATAAAGAAAATACAACCCTTCAAGCCATTATATTGATTTTGAAACATACGGATGTCTACACTTTTATCATTGCTAAATATCTCTTGAATCATTTTTATATTTTCATCTAAGGAGTTTGTTAATGAATATTTTTCTAAGTTTTCCATAAATATCGTCCTTTTTATGCCATTTAAAATAGTATTACCATATAAATCTTTTATAATTCAGGTTTTGTTCACTTAGTTGTCAGATTATTGGGCATATTATAAATATAATATAAAGATTATTGACATATGTTAAATACTATATATAATATTATTTGTAGGTTGCATGTCTGTAGTTAGAACAAAATATGATAAGGCCGTTGTCCGTAAAGATACTAAGATTTAAAAAGGAGAAAAAAACATGAGTGAAAAATGTGATCAAAATTGCGAAAGTTGTAGTTTAGGAGGTAATGGAAGTACAAAAGAAGAGATAGATTTTACCGAGCAACCCCACGAATCTAGTAATATAAAAAATGTTGTTGGTGTTTTAAGCGGTAAGGGTGGGGTAGGAAAATCTATTGTAACCTCTATGCTTGCTGTAACAATGAACAGGATGGGGTATAGAACAGCTGTTTTAGATGCCGATATTACAGGACCTTCTATTCCCAAAATTTTTGGTTTAAAAGAAAAAGCAATGGGAAACATCGATGGAATATTTCCTGTAAAAAGTGATACGGGAATAGACATTATGTCGATTAATTTGCTTTTAGGTAAAGATACGGATCCCGTTGTTGTAAGAGGACCGATCATTGCGGGAACTGTCAAACAATTTTGGACGGATGTCATGTGGGGCGATATAGATTTTATGTTTATTGATATGCCGCCGGGCACCGGTGATGTACCTCTTACTGTATTTCAATCCATAGCTGTGGATGGAATTATTGTCGTAACTTCTCCCCAAGAACTTGTATCAATGATTGTATCCAAGGCTGTTAAAATGGCTGAAATTATGAAGATTCCTATTATTGGTTTGATAGAAAACATGTCATATTTTAGATGTCCCGATAATGGAAAGGACTATAAGATATTTGGTGATAGCCATATAGAAGAGATTGCTGATAAGCACAATTTGAAGGTGCTTGCTAAGTTGCCGATTGATCCAAAAATATCAGAAGCCTGTGATAAAGGCACTATAGAGCTATATGATGGTAATTGGATTGAACCTGTTGCAAAAATATTGGAGCAAATGGGGGAAATGGGTTAAAAAGGTGTAGAAATTTTAAGGGCCGGATAGTTTAATACTAACCTTGCCCTTTTTTTATGGTCTAACCCAATCCAATGTTTTTTCAAATGATATTATGTATGAAGAAGAGGGACCTTTTTTTGTCACTCTGTGTCAAACCCGTCCCCTTGTCCGATGAAAAAATTTGGTTATTTATAGCGATTATATTATAATATAATCAAGAATATAGCCAAGGAGTGAATAGAATTGAGATATTTTTTAGCGTTTGTGCTTTTAGCTACATTTATAGCCAG
>CAYLIZ010000097.1:0-3051 GCA_964383985.1 uncultured Alkaliphilus sp.
AATCAACAAACAAAAGCAAAACAGAGTTTAAACAAAGGAGTTGAAAAAATTGAAATATTACAATCCAAAAGAAATAGAAAGTAAATGGCAACAAATTTGGGAAGAAAAGGGGGCTTTTCATGCCTCTAACGATAAAGACAAAGAAAAATACTATGCTTTGATAGAATTCCCATACCCATCAGGGGAAGGGTTACATGTGGGCCATCCACGTCCATATACGGCACTGGATATTATTGCAAGAAAGAAAAGGCTACAGGGCTATAATGTATTATACCCAATAGGATGGGATGCCTTCGGATTACCGACGGAAAACTATGCTATTCAGAACAAAATTCACCCTGCGACAGTTACAAAGAATAACGTAATCAGGTTTAAAAAACAACTTCAGTCCCTCGGTTTGTCCTTTGATTGGTCAAGGGAAATAAATACCACAGATCCGAAGTATTATAAATGGACGCAGTGGATTTTCTTAAAACTTTATGAAAAAGGATTGGCATACAAAACCGAAATGGCTATTAATTGGTGTACCAGCTGCAAAATAGGGCTTGCAAATGAAGAAGTTGTAAACGGCGGCTGCGAGAGATGTGGCTCTGAGGTTGTTAGAAGGCAAAAAAGCCAGTGGATGCTTAAAATTACAGAATATGCAGAAAGACTTATAAATGATTTAGATTTAGTGGATTATATAGAGAGAGTAAAAATTCAGCAGAAAAACTGGATAGGCCGTTCCGAAGGTATGGATGTAGATTTTGAAATCACCGGCGGCAAAAAAATAACTGTATATACCACTAGGCCGGATACGTTATTTGGCGCAACATATATGGTAATTTCTCCGGAACATCCATATATTGAAGAATTATCAGATCATATTAAAAACATGGACGAACTTATTGCCTACAGGGAAGAAGCAAGCAAGAAATCAGAATTTGAAAGGACTGAACTTGTAAAGGAAAAAACCGGTGTTAAAATCGAAGGCGTAGAAGCCATAAATCCTGCAAGTGGAAAAAGCATACCTATTTTTATTTCTGATTATGTGCTTATGTCCTACGGAACAGGTGCTATAATGGCTGTGCCGGGGCATGACGATAGAGACTGGGAATTTGCTAAAGAATTTGGGCTTCCTATTATAGAAGTAGTTTCCGGAGGAAATATAGAAGAAGCTGCTTATACGGATACAGAAGAAGGTATAATAGTTAATTCCGGTTTCATAAATGGACTGGAAGTTAAAGATGCTATAGCTAAAATCAGTAAATGGTTAGAGGATAAAGGATTGGGAACACCTAAAGTAAATTATAAATTAAGGGACTGGGTATTTTCACGTCAGAGGTATTGGGGTGAGCCAATTCCATTGGTCTATTGCGAAGATTGTGGTTGGGTACCCGTGCCGGAGAGTGAATTGCCTGTAATGCTTCCGGAGGTGGAAAGCTACGAGCCTACAGACAGCGGGGAATCACCCTTGGCCAATGTCAGGGAATGGGTAGAAACTACTTGTCCAAAATGTGGTGGATACGCCGAAAGGGAAACCGATACAATGCCAAACTGGGCAGGTTCTTCTTGGTATTTTTTAAGATATACGGACCCGCATAATGACGAAGAGTTGGCAAGTAAAGAAAATCTTGATTATTGGCTACCAATTGATTGGTATAATGGCGGTATGGAGCATACTACTCTGCATCTGCTGTATTCGAGATTTTGGCATAAATTTTTATATGATTGCGGAATAGTTCCTACTCCGGAGCCTTATGCAAAACGCACCTCTCACGGTATGATTTTAGGTGAAAATAATGATAAGATGTCAAAATCCAGGGGTAATGTTATTAATCCTGATGAAGTAGTTGATGAATTTGGTGCGGATACATTGAGAATGTACGAGATGTTCATTGGAGATTTTGAGAAAAGTGTGCCGTGGTCACAGGATGGGGTAAGAGGCTGCAGAAGATTTTTAGAAAGAGTTTGGAGATTGCAGAAAATGTTGGTGGACAGCAATGATATAACAGACGAACTGGAAAGCAATATTCATAAAACCATCAAAAAGGTTAGTGAAGATTATGACCAGATGAAATTTAATACAGCTATTGCCGGTATGATGACCCTTGTCAATGATATTTATGATTATGGAAGTGTAACAAGGGGAGATATAAAAATATTGCTGACATTATTGAATCCGGTTTCACCACATATTACGGAAGAACTGTGGCAGATGTTAGGTTTTGAAGGCATGCTTTACGAAACTGAATGGCCAACCTGGGATGAGGAAAAGACTATAGATGATGTTGTTGAAATTGCAGTTCAAATCAATGGAAAGGTGAGGGGGCAGATGGTAATCTCTGCAGACGCCACCGCCGAGCAGGTTAGAGAACAGTTCAATGATGATGAAAGACTTACCGGATTTGTAGAAGGCAAGCAAATTATAAAAGAAATCTACGTTCCCGGCAGGATTTACAATGTAGTAGTTAAATAGCAGTTAATATTATCTTTAATCTATTACCTGTTTCCTAATCCAAGATGCGAATTTATTTACATCTTATGATGTAACCTTCGAATAAATTCGAAGCTACTTCTTGATTGATGTAATCTTCATTTCAAGTCGTAGATGCGAATTTATTCGCATCTTATGATGTAATCTTCAAATGAATTTGAAGTTACCTAAGCAGATATAACCTTCCCTTGACTAAGCCATATTTACTGATAAAATAAAAAATAAGGTAATCGGAAAAAGCAGGGTGTGGTTGCCACCTTACTTCAGCTGAAGGGAGGTGGTGCGATGAATACATATCAAGCAATATCAATAATGATAATGTTTGTAATGTTATTAATATCGCTAATCTCCTTAATTGTTAATCTAATAAAGGATAATAATAGAGGAAAGAAATAACCACCCTGTACCGCCTACAGGATGGTTATAATTAATTAAACTATTCTAGTGGCAATCGCATTTATGCGAAACCGATTACCTTTATCAATATTATACCATTAAAATGCTCAAAGTAAACAAAAAATTGATAATTACCATGTTAAAATCCATAGAATGAGGTATAATTGTATTAGTAGACA
>CAYLIZ010000097.1:3151-5252 GCA_964383985.1 uncultured Alkaliphilus sp.
TTGATAATTACCATGTTAAAATCCATAGAATGAGGTATAATTGTATTAGTAGACAAGTTGGACAGTTGGACAGTTAATTAGTTGGTCAGTAGGTTCGAATTCATTCGAACATAACCACATCAGGGGTCAGTTAATCAAAGATTATAATTTTGAAAGGAAAAAATTATGAATAAATTGGGCCATAAGGTGGCAAAGCCGACCAGTATTGGCGGTCAGGCAGTAATTGAGGGCGTAATGATGAAAGGCCCTAAAGATATAGCTATAGCCGTCAGGTCACCGGATAATGAAATAATAGTAAAAAAAGAGCCTATAGATGGGATAATTACAAAATATAAATTAAACAAAATACCCTTTTTAAGGGGTGGATTAGCGCTCATTGATTCTATGGTACTTGGGATTAAATCTTTGAATTATGCAGCAGATATTGTTATGCCGGAAGAAGATAATGATGAGGAATTTAGCAAATTTGAAATTTTTCTGCAAGATATATTTGGAGATAAATTAACGGATATAATAACATACTTTTCAGTGTTTATAGCACTTTTAATATCTATCGGTATTTTTATCCTGGGGCCTACATTGTTGGCAGGTACGCTTAAGGACATAGTTCCAAATATAGCAGTATTAAACTTAATAGAAGGTATTTTACGTTTGATTTTGTTTATAGCATATATTTTTATGATTTCTAAAATGGAGGATATACGCAGGGTTTTTCAATATCATGGAGCAGAACATAAAACTATCTATTGTTATGAAAACGGGGAAGATTTAAATATAGAAAATGTCAAAAAATATTCAACACTCCATCCAAGATGCGGCACAAGTTTTCTCTTTATAGTTATGATGGTAAGCATGATATTATTTTCAATGATTGTTTGGAAAGGTCCTATCAGCAGAATGTTGACTAGACTGGCATTGCTTCCTGTAGTTGCGGGAATATCTTATGAAATTATTAAAATTGCCGGTAAAAGTCAGTCTATATTTATGAGCATAGTCAGCTATCCGGGCATGATGATGCAAAAATTAACAACTTTGGAACCGGATGACAGCCAAATAGAAGTAGCTATAGAAGCCCTGAAAAATGTTTTAGTAGAAAATGAGGACGGGGAGCCTTATGGTAACAATTGACCGGCTATTGAAAGAGGGCACAGAGAAGCTAACAGAGGCAAATATAGTTACTGCCGGACTGGATGCAGAGGTCTTATTATATAATTTATTAGGTGTAGAACGTGCTTATCTTTATATGTATCGAGAAAAAGAAGTTTCTAAAGAAATACAAGAAAAATTTTGGGTTGGAATAGAAAAAAGGGCAAAACATATGCCTATACAGTATATTGTAAATAGGCAGGAATTTATGGGATTAGATTTTTGGGTAGAAGAGGGAATACTAATACCCAGGGCGGATACAGAGATATTGGTAGAAAAGGTAATAAATATTTATAAAAATAATTATCACCCCGATATGGTTAAAATAATGGATATAGGAACAGGCAGTGGTGCTATAGCAGTAAGTTTAGCTAAATATATCGATAATTGCTTGATAATGGCCATAGATATCTGCCCAAATGCATTAAAGGTTGCCGCTAAAAATGCTAATATCCATAAAGTTAAAAATAAAATTGAATTTTATTTGGGAGACTTATTTAGTCCAATAGATAAGTATGATGAATATAAGACATATGATTTTATAATATCCAATCCACCGTACATTTCAAAATCTGAGATAAACGCCTTAGAAAGCGGAGTTAAAGATTACGAGCCGCATTTAGCATTGGATGGCGGGGATGATGGTTTGGATTATTACAGGAAAATTACTTCTAAGGCCGGAGATTTTTTAAAGGAGCATGGATGGCTGTTATTTGAAATTGGCTATAATCAGGAAAAGGATGTAAGTGAAATTTTAAATATAAATGGGTTTAGAAATATTGTTGTGCTTAAGGATTTAGCAGGTCTGGATCGTGTAGTGCTGGGCCGGACATAGCAAAATGAGATTTTTCGCTACGTTCAGAATTTGCACGTCTTATTTACACCACGATAAACGAAAGAACTATTTATAAGTTTAAGATCCTTCGCTTTGCTCAGGATGACAGCTTCGCTGTTG
>CAYLIZ010000098.1:0-5223 GCA_964383985.1 uncultured Alkaliphilus sp.
GCTAAGAATTATAGTCATATTCTCAAATGTATTCACTTTATATTTTATATTAAATTTTTAGAAGTTTTACTGCTCTATAAATATTTTAAGCAGGTTAGGTCATAAAGGAGGAAATTAAATGGGAAAAGTGGAATTATTAGCGCCTGCAGGTGATTTAGAAAGATTAAAAATAGCGATTATGTATGGAGCAGATGCTGTATATTTGGGTGGGCAAATATTTGGGCTAAGGGCCGCTGCAAAAAATTTTAGCCTAGAAGATTTAAAAGAGGGTGTATATTATGCACATGAAAGAGGGGTCAAGGTATATGTTACGGTTAATATTATTCCCCATAATGAGGATCTCAAAAATTTGCCCGAATATTTAAAGACTATCCATGAAATAGGAGTAGATGCTGTAATTGTTTCTGATCCGGGCACATTTTTAATAGTAAAAGAGACAGTTCCGGATATGGAAATTCATATAAGCACACAGGCAAATAACACAAATTATATGACTGTAAAGTTCTGGAGTGATTTAGGAGCAAGCAGAATTATATTAGCACGTGAACTTAATTTCAATGAGATTAAAGAGATTAGAGCTAATGCACCGGATGGGATTGAGCTTGAGGCATTTGTGCATGGCGCTATGTGCATGGCTTATTCAGGCAGATGTTTATTAAGCAACTATATGACGGGTCGTAATGCTAATATGGGCGAATGTGCCCAGCCCTGCAGATGGAAATATAATTTAGTTGAAGAAAAACGTCCCGGGGAATATATACAGGTGATTGAAGATGAAAAGGGAACATATTTCATGAATTCAAAGGATTTGTGTATGATAGAATATATTCCGGAGATAATTGAATCCGGTATTACGAGTTTAAAAATTGAAGGCCGGATGAAAACAACCTATTATGTAGCTATGGTTGTCAAGGCCTATAGAGCAGCAATAGATCATTATTATGAAGATCCTCAAAATTGGCAGTTTAACCCTAAATGGATGGATGAATTAAAAAAGGCAAGCCACAGGGATTTTACTACAGGGTTCTATTTGGGCAAGTCAAGCTATATTGATCATCATTATGATAACAGATCATATGTAAGGGATTATAGTTTTATAGGCCTTGTAAAAGATTATGATGAATCTACCAAAATAGCAACTATAGAGCAGCGCAATCGATTTTTTTCGGGAGATGATATTGAAATTGTTGGACCTAAAGAAGAGATAACTATGACTATTGCCGAAATGTGGGATGAGGATATGGAACCAATTGAAGTAGCACCTCATCCACAGCAAATTATAAAAATCAGAATGGAAACACCCGTGAAAGAAAATTATATTTTAAGAAAAAGAATAGATTAATATATCACGCATACCCCCTTATAATATTGGTTATAATATTAAAAAATATGGGGGTTTTTTTATGTCAAAATTAAGGCGCAGGAGAAAAAGCGGCAATGTAACTAGTAGAAAAAGGTTGATATTTATAAGGAGTATATTTTTTTTTATTTTGCTAATTTTGATTGTTCGATTATTTTATATACAGGTGGCTAAATATGATTTTTATAATGCAGAGGCAATGAAACAGAGACAGATTAATATACCGGTTAGTAGTGGTAGAGGACTAATATATGACAGAAATTTCATTCGCTTAACTGATCGGGTTCAACGGAAAATGGTTGCTATTTTTCCTCAGGATTTTATTTTAAATAAAAATAATATTTTATTGTTACAGGATATCACCGGAAAATCTTATGATGAATTATTTAATAAAATTAAAAATTCTAAATCAGTTTTAGAAATTCCTTTAATAAAGGAATTGGATTGGAATGATAAAAATATTATAAATACCAAAGGTTTGTTTATTATTGATAAAGCATTGCGTTATAATGAAAATGGGCTCTTAAATCATGTAATTGGCTATGTAAATCAAACAGATCTTAGAGGAATGGCAGGCATTGAAGGCGCATTAGATGGAATTTTAACGGAAAATTCAAGCAAGTCATTAATAGCTACCTTAGATGGAAGAAAAAGATTTTTACCCGGAGAAGGTTATATAGCCGTCAGCAGTATTAAGAAAAATCAAAATCTAAGGTTAACTATTGATTATAATATTCAAAAGATAATTGAAAATGTAATAGACAAAGAGAAAAAAGAAGGTGCTATTATAGTCTCTGATATACGGACCGGAGAAATACTTGCAATGGCTAGTAGACCGGATTTTAATCCGAATAATATATCAGGACATTTGGGAAGTGAAGGGGATGAATTATATAATAAAGCGATTCAGATGGCTTTTCCCCCCGGATCTATATTCAAAATAATTGTAGCATTAGAAGCCTTAAGGCAGGATTATTCTTATGCAAATGAAATTTTTTATTGTGATGGTTATGAGCTTATAGGGGATTTGGAAATTAAATGTTCATCCCATAAAAAAGGAGGACATGGAGAAATAACAATGGATAGAGCATTTGCGGAATCATGTAATTGTGCATTCATTCAACTTGCCAAAAAACTTGGTGCAGAAAATATTATCAACATGGCAGAAAATTTGGGTTTTAACAAAATTGTAGATATTGGATTAATGGAAGAAAATTCAGGCAACCTTCCTAAAGGAGATGGCCTGCTTGGCCCGGCATTTGGAAATATAGCCATAGGTCAGGGTGAAATTTTGGTAACACCATTACAGGTTAATCAATTAACTCAATTAATAGCAAACAATGGATTAAAAAGGCCTTTATATATTGTTAAAGATATTGTTGATAATAATTACACTACTTTAAGGACAGCAAACATACAAGAAAAAAAACAGGTGATAGATTCTGAAATAGCTAAACAAATAAAGTTATGGATGGAAAAAGTAATGGTAGAAGGAACGGGCAAACAAGCAAAAGAAATATCTAGTATTACCGCTGGAAAAACCGGTTCTGCAGAAGCGGTGGAGAAGGGGGTAGAAGTGGTTCATGCATGGTTTACAGGCTATTATCCGTTAGATGAACCTAAATATGCAATTACTATTTTTATACAAAAAGGGAATTCCGGCGGCGAAGTTGCTGTTCCTATATTTGCAAAAATAGTAAAAGGGATGATAAATAAGGGATTTAAATAGAATAAATTAAACAATTATATAGGTACATGCACATATGTGGCATCTCAATCATATTATTTAAAGTGACCTACTATTTAGCTTTTTAAAGAGGGGGAGATTCTACATGTGGGCGGTACTTTTTGGTTTGTTTCCCATTTCATTAAAGCCAATATTATTTTTGATGGCATATGTTTCTAGCAGCACATCTTTTCCACAACCATTGACGCCGGAAGAGGAGGCAATGTACTTAGAAAAATATGAACAAGGTGATGAAGGGGCTAGAAATATATTGATTGAAAGAAATCTACGTTTGGTGGCGCATATTGTAAAAAAATATTCTAATATTTGGAGAGATATGGATGATTTAATATCAATAGGTACAATTGGATTAATTAAAGGAATATCTACATTTGATAGGAGAAAAGGAACCAGGTTAGCAACATATGCTGCTAGATGTATAGAGAATGAAATTTTAATGACTATTAGATCAAATAAAAAAATAAGGACAGAAGTATCATTACAGGATACCATAGGTGTGGATAAAGAAGGTAATGAAATTTCATTAATCGATATATTAGGAACTGATCCAGATGAGGTAATAAACCAGGTAGAGCTAAAAATGCAAATTAAGAGATTGTATTGTAAGATAGCGAATGTATTAAAATCAAGGGAAAGAACAGTAATAGAACTTAGATATGGAATTTATAATGGTGGTATCAAAACCCAACGTGAAATAGCTAAAATGCTGGGAATTTCAAGGTCATATGTGTCCAGAATTGAAAAAAGAGCAATAAAAAAATTAAATAAAGCATTTAATGCAAATAACTAAAGGTCCATATGGACCTTTAATTATTTATGTTATATATCATAACAAACCTTATCATAAATGATAATAACTAATCATAATCAAAAAGTTTAAACATTACATTATTAACCTTACAATTATTGACTAGTCTTAAATTATTAACTACTGACTATAAACTATTAACTATAAATATAGTATAATATAATATAGAAAAATAGGTTGACACTATGATGTGATTAAATCAAGGGGGACATATACAATGGAGGAAAGAATTAAATTTTTGGAGAATAAAATTGATTTACTTGAATGGAAAATAGAAATACTGCAAGAACATGTTGAATTTAGAGGTGTATTTGATATCCTAATTAAATTAAATATAACCGAGAATCAATTTTCACAAATAAAAGATGTTATACGAAAGTATTCAAGAGGATATAAGGAAATATGGGATGAAAATAAAAGATATTCCTTTGAAGGGGAGTTTGCGAAGATTAATGATGTGTTTAAAACAAATACACAGGCGGTAGGGGAAATATTAAAAGAAATCGCGGAAGAAGTAAACTGTCCTAATTATAAGTTATTATTTGTACGTCTGTATGGACATATGCCTAAATATGAGGACGTTTTTTCGGAAATAAGATAAAGATAAATAACAATTAAGCAAATTAATAAAATATAAACATAAAATGATTAATAACTCTAACAGATAGTATGTTGTTACTATTTTAATATGCTGAATATAATGGTATGCTGAATATGGAGTATATTAATATTTATAGGAAGTGAAAATAAAATGAAAAAATTGAATATAAAAACAAGAGGATGTAGACGGTGCAAAATACCTGTTCATGAAAATTCACTTCGGGAATATTGTGATAGATGTTATAAAATTGTAGAAGAAGTTTTTGATAAAATTAGAGAATATTTAAAAGAATATCCAGGTGCTACTGCTTACGAAATGAATCAAAGGTTGGGAATTCCCATATATGTAATTAATAATTTTGTTAGGGATGGAAGACTGATTGAAATCCCGAATGAATATTTAAATATAGAATGTTTAAGATGTGGAAATTTATTATTGTCAGCACATCATAAATACTGCCCCATCTGCGAAGTAGAGATGAAAAGAGATTTAGAAAAGGCTAAAGAAGAACTTTCAAATATTCAAAATAAAGATAAAAATATTCGAAATAAACCAAGAGAGAGCGGTAGAATGCATTTGGATTACTATTTACGAAAAAAATAATAATCCATGTTAAAAAACTACAATAAACAGACCTAATATCTAGTTTAATGTAGTTTTTTTATTTATGTTTTAATCTGTTATAACATAAATATAGAAGAATAAAT
>CAYLIZ010000099.1:0-5090 GCA_964383985.1 uncultured Alkaliphilus sp.
TCCTCCTCAGCCTCTATTTCTTCAACTTCTTCCTCAGCCTCTGCTTCGGCTTCTGCTGCTTCCGCCGCCTCCGCCGCCTCCGCTTCCGCTGTCGCCCTTTCTAAATCACATATCTTTTCGTATTGGACAAAAATAGCACTTTGAATTTTATTCCTAGTCTCTGAATTTATCGGATGAGCTATATCTCTGAAATCGCCTTCACCCATTTTTCTACTTGGCATCGCAATAAATAATCCATTTTGGCCCTCAATAATTTTGATGTCATGAACAACAAATTCATCATCAAAAGTTACTGAAACAATGGCCTTCATCTTACCTTCAGTAGTTATCTTACGTATTCTTACATCTGTCACTTGCATCTACGCTTCACCCCTCCATCTTTTTGTCAACTTATTTTTCATACGTTTTACCCATCTTTTAATATACGATTATAAGTTTAGTTCTTCTAATCTTTATAATCTTATTCTCCATATTCTCCATATTTTCTGATTTTCCTTCTTTTTCTCTTGTAAATTTTCAGAAATCTTCAAAAATTTTTTCTAATCAAAAAAAATGAGCAAATTTATCTTACAAAACCATATAATATATTACCTCAATTTAGCAATCATTTAACAATTGTTCAGCGATTGTTTTACCATTGTTTAACTATTGCACAGCGATTGTTCAACTTATTTACTTTTTATGTTATTATACTTAATAGAGTTTCATACTTATTATAAAGAAGAACATATACATAGTATATACTTGATAGAAAAATATTTACTTGGTAATAATAATAAATAACCTCATGTAAAGGAAGTGACTGCTTTGATTGCATTAGATATAAACCAAAATCAAAACCGACATATACATTTAATTGGTATTGGTGGTATTAGTATGAGTGCCATTGCTGAACTTTTAATAAGTCACGGTTATAGGGTTTCCGGATCAGATATGAAGGACTCTAAAATTTTGGATAAATTGAGAAATTATGGTGCTGAAATTTTTATCGGCCACAACAGCAACAATATACAAAATCCCGATTTAGTGGTATATACAGCCGCTATAAAGGGGGATAATTGTGAACGTTTAAAGGCAAAACAATTAAATATCACTGAAATTGATCGTGCTGAAATGTTGGGCCTTATAATGAAAAATTATAAAAAGGCTATTGCCGTTGCAGGAAGCCACGGAAAAACAACAACTACATCACTGATTTCTTTGATTTTAGAATACGCTGATTTAGACCCTACAATATTTGTAGGCGGTGAATTAGACGAAATTGGCGGCAACATTAAGATTGGAAAAAGTGAACATTTTATTACGGAAGCATGTGAATATGTTGAGGGTTTTTTGAAATTTTTTCCCTTTATCGGTATTATTTTAAATATTGATGAGGACCACCTGGACTATTTTAAGGATATTAATCATATTAAAAGTGCTTTTAGGAAATTTATCGATTTAATTCCAAGGGAAGGCTTTTTGATAGCTAACGAGGACGATAAAAATATAAAAGATATTATACATGATATTAAATGTAATTTGATTACATATGGAATCAATAGCGACAGCACCTTTATAGCTAAAGATATTATTTTTACCAAAGATGGTTATCCCGTTTTTGATGTAGAATTTAATAATAAAAATATAGGGACATTTAAATTGAGCATTCCGGGAAAACATAATATATACAACGCTTTAGCATCTATCGCTACATCTCATATACTTGGAGTAACTTCACTTGAAATAAAAAAATACATTAAAAGATTTAAAGGAATACATAGACGATTTGATATTTTGGGCGAGGTTAAGGGATGTAAAATAATAGATGATTATGCTCATCATCCCGCTGAAATTAAAGCCACGCTGGAGGCTGCCCAAAACTATCCTCATCGTGAAATATGGTGTGTCTTTCAACCCCATACTTTTACCCGCACAAAAGCCTTGCTGGATGATTTTGCAAGGTCTTTTGATGATGCAAATCATATAATAATAGCAGATATTTATGCTGCAAGAGAAATAGATACGGGTGAAATTAACAGCAAAATTTTGGTAGATAAGGTTAAAGAATACAATCCCAAAAGCGATATTTGTTATATGAAAAATTTTGATAAAATTTCTGAATATATCTATGAAAATATTAAACCGGGGGATATAGTATTGACCATGGGTGCGGGTGATGTATACCGTATAGGAAAGATGTTAATGAATTATAAATAAAATTTCAAATTACCTTGCAAATTGGGTTAGTAACAAAAAGGGACAAGGGGTATTTGCCCATTTTGATAGGACAAATGCACTACCCTTGTCTTTAGATTATTTTGAATAAATTTCAATCAGAAGTTCCATTGTTGCTATAGGATCATGGAAGAAATAATCTCCGGTTTTTTCGCGGCGAGGTTCTCCCGGAAGTACACTCGTATTTATATCCTCTACCTTAAGCCCTGCTGCACTTGTAGCATATTTCATGGCTGCTTTAAGGGTTATATCTGTTTTTACATGCCTAAACCCGCTAGCCACTGCATTAGGCAACTTAGGCCCTAATACTTTTTTCATTGCAGATTTGATAAATTCCTGCTGTGCTTTCACTCTGCCCAAATCCCCATGCCTGTCCAACGCTCCGCTGCCTTTGTTAGGCTGACGATAACGTAAAAACTCTACGCTTTTGGCTCCATTCAATACATGATGACCCGGTTCAAAATAAATACGCGTTGGGGGTTTTGAATATTTATCATCGTATTCCATCTTTTTGGGAATATACACCGGCACCCCACCTATGGAATTTACTATAGCTTCTACCCCCTCATAGGTAAGTGTTATATAGTAATCTACCGGAATGTTAAAGAATAAACTGCTCACTACAGTTTTTACTCCTTTAGCACCATGGGCACCATAAGCGGCATTTATTTTCTTCTGGTCTGCTCTATTATATCCTTTTCTTACTAAATAAGTATCCCTGGGTATGGAAATAATATCTAAACTCTTGTTCTCGGGATCAAAAGACGCAAATATCATTGTATCGCTTCTTGGGCCCTCTAATCCCAAAACAATAACATTTACCCTTTTGCTGTTTTTTGCCAATTTTGAAAGTCTATCCAGTTCCACACTATCATCCTCATCGCTGTTATCGTCAATGATTACAATCGGCAAACCATCGGAAGAGTCATTCCCCTTTATATATTTGCTAAACGACCAAGCAAGTCCACTAAATATAATAGCAAAGGCAAGAAAGGTAATTGCAAACACCTTCCAAAATATTCTCATTTTATCCACTTCCTTGTACGATTAAATTGAATTAAAGTAAATTATAGTATATAAAACACAATAGGCACCAAATAATAAGCATCAAATAAATTATTCATCCATACCCAAACCCTATATCTCATTCATTATAACAAATTCCAATAAGATAATCTATCATTAAATAATATTTATATTACAACTATATAATGCTAGGGGAGACCCATGTTCACTTACTGCGTATTGCAGGCGGATAAGCAAAGCTCATCGCTGCTAGCATAAAATACCTTAAATGTAAATATATTATCATTAAGAGATAATTTTATGTATAAGGGGTGAAATAATGCGATTTTTAATAGTGAAGAAAAACCATATTTATATTTTAGCAGCAATAATTTGTATATTAATCATTGGTGGAGTTATTTTATGGATTAGATAAAAAATTGCAATAAGGAGCCTAAAAGACACAAAAGACGGTTCTTTTATATTGTCAAGAACCGTCATTACTGTGTCAATGTATCCATCTAAAATGACTTATCGCAAGGCTTTTTCTAACTCCTAATCTCTAACCTCCTACCTCCAATATCCGGTCTCTATTCCACTGCCTCCCCTGTTTTGGGATCAATAGTCAGTATCCAATATCCATGAGATTCTATATTGACCGGTACATTATCACAAGGATGCCAATAAGCAAGAGCCTTGTTTGATTTGAACGGCTGTTCCGAGGGTAGGTTTCTCCCTGATATACCATAAGTATAATATTCAGCTTTATTGTTTTTATCGTAACGAATACCGAATATATGGTGCTGATGTATATAAACTGACTGCAACATTTCAGAAACATGATAACCTGTGGGTTCGTTTAAACTGTCCAAATACAGAATAAAAGGCATATAAGGTCTATACATAGTTTGGGCATTATAAGGAATTTGCCACCAGGTATAATCTTCTAGATTATCAACAAATGGCTCCACCTTCGGAAAATCCTTTAGCGAATTTTCTATATATGCCTGCATCTGAACCTCGTATTCATCTTTTTCTGTTTCTACAGAACTATCATCCTTTTCTGTTTCTACAAAATCACTGTCTTTTTGTTCAACTTTTGATCTGATAAAAGGTATGGATTTTTCTATAACACTCTCTGTAATTTCTTCTGCAGTTTCATCTACGGCCTTGTCTATATGCTCTTCTGTAACCTCATCTGCAATTTTCTCCATAGTTTCTTCTATAACCTCATCTGCAGTCTCTTCCATAGATTCCTTTGTAGCCTCTTCTGTGATTTCCTCTACAGTTTCATCTGCAATTTCATCTATAGTTTCTTCTGCAACCTCATATGTAGATTGATAAGGCTGTGCCACTTTCCTTTCGGCTACTTTTTCCCTACCTAATGGAATGTATAGATATTTACCCAACGCATATCGCCAAGAACCGGCATCAGGCTTTTCTTTACCCATATATCCCACTAAAGGCGTACACAGTTCATCTTCTTTATCTTTATTTCGTACAACTGATGCTAATACATCAAAATTATCTATCTGCTCCATGGAACCCTTTACATTTTCTGTATTAAACTCGCAGATTAATTCGCCTCTTCCTTTTTCATCTGCCTCCATAGGCCCAATTTCTACTATAGTAGGTGCTTCATCTGTTTTTGTGTTGATTAAGTACCATCTGTATCTATTGCCGTCGCTGCTGCTCTGTAAATTTTGACAATGAATAGATAATAGCCCTTGATTATTTTTAATCTCAATTTTCGCATGGCCTTTTGCTTCTTCGCCCACAAAAGTACCAAAATTTTTGTCCCCTAATTCGAATATAATAAAGTATCGCCTATATCGCCTTTTCACATTATTTTCCTCCCTTTTTTATAC
>CAYLIZ010000100.1:0-5034 GCA_964383985.1 uncultured Alkaliphilus sp.
CGTTTCATTTGTATTATTATAAGTAAGAGTTTAAAAATTGTAAATCATCTAATAAATGTTTAATAGTTTAAGATTAATTTTTGCTAACTATGTTAATACTCTATTAATAAAACATTCGAGGTGGTTTACAATGAGAATACCTGATCATATAGGAATAATTCCGGATGGCAATAGAAGATGGGCAGAAGGTAAAGGTTTGTCTAAAGCGGACGGATATAAGTCCGGAATTGCTCCGGGGCTTTTGCTTTTTAAAATGTGCCGGATGGCAGGAATAAAAGAAGTTACATACTATGGATTTACAGTGGATAATACAAAAAGGCCAACAGATCAAATAAAGGCCTTTACAAAAGCGTGTATTAATGCAGTAGAAATACTTTCGAAAGAAGATGCATCATTACTTGTAATAGGAAATACTAAATCATCTATGTTTCCAAAAGAGCTATTTCTCTATACCACCAGAAAAACTTTTGGTAAAGGTGGAATAAAAGTTAATTTTTTAGTAAACTATAGCTGGAAATGGGATTTAAACTATTTAAAAAAATCTAAGTCTAGAAGTAATAATATAAACAATCAAATAGAAACCAGCGATGTTTCAAGGGTAGATCTTATTATACGTTGGGGCGGAAGAAGAAGACTTAGTGGATTTCTTCCTGTACAATCCATATATGCAGACTTTTATGTAATAGACGATTATTGGCCGGATTTTAAACCAAAACATTTTTATGAAGCATTAAATTGGTATAACAATCAAGACATAACCCTTGGAGGATAGATAAAAATTATATACCGACTAATATTCGTTTGTATAAAAATTTTGGAAGACGATTACTTTTGATCTTTTTTGCTGTTTTTCTTACATTATAGGGAAGCCTGATATATTTTATAGTTTTCTTATCAGTATCATATATTGCAAAACAACTTTTATAGTTATAATCCCTGGGTTGTCCCACCGATCCTATGTTAAATATATAATTTTTATTTTCTTGTAGCTGTATTTCTCGCTTATAATTTATTTTAGATATTATTTCTATATCTTCGGAGGAGTCATTTTTGTGTAAAATAAAATACTGAGGTATATGAGTGTGTCCTATAAACAATAGTTGCGTTTCCATAAGTTTAAAGCTTTCATATGCTTCAAAAATTTCATCTAAATACAAAAATTTTTCCGGGCTGTTCAGTGTTCCATGGGATATGGTAAAATTTTCTTCTTTGTAGACTTTTGTTAATGGTAAATTTTTTAATATATTTTTATTTTCATTTGTCAACTTATTTATAGTCCAGATTAAGGCTTCTTTGGCAACAGGGTTGAACCAATCTAAATCTTCTTCGTACACTACAGTACAGTCATGATTGCCCTGTATACAATCATAATTTTTTGTAAGTTGAACACATTCATTTGGGTTTGCCATATATCCCACTATATCTCCGAGGACTATGATTTTGTCTACTTTTTCTTTTGTAGATAAATATTCAAGAACCACTTCTAATGCTTCCAGATTTCCATGTATATCGCTTATCAATCCAATTTTCAATGCATGATGCCCCCTTATATATTATCTATATTATTATACACTTAAATAAACTTTGGTGCCAGGCATCCAAATTTAGAAAAAAAACAAAATATTCTTATCGAAGAACTGCCAGATATTAGGATTAGATGAGAAGTTGAAATAGACGAAATACCATTAGTAAATGGCGAAACATATTTCACAGTTAAATATAGTTAATGCAATTAATCGCGACAGGGAGGTAAAAATGAGAAAAAAGAATACGCAAAGGAGTTTTTTTAGATTATTGCATCCTAAGGGTATTCTTTCAATATCAGAACAAATTGGAGATGTAGACAAAATATCAGTAGATGAAATTAAGGATTTGTTAATTGGTAAATTTTAAAGCGCTGTCTTTTTTTGTTCAACATATTCTTGATTAACTATATTATTTATACAATCTATTGAATATTCTATTTCCTCTAAAGTAGTAAAATGGCTTAAGGAAAATCTAACAGTACCATTCGGGAAAGTACCTAAAGTCTTATGGGCCGATGGTGCACAGTGCAAACCGCTTCTAGTCATAATGCCATATTTTTTACTCAGTTCGTGGGCAACAAGGCCATTGTCATCATTAATAAAATCGATTGACAGTATTCCGGTTCTGCCATCAGATGTTTTTTTACCAACGAGTCTAATTTTTTTCATATTGAGCAGGCCTTCAAGAAATTTATCAAGGAGATAATCTTCTTTTTCCTTGATATTTTTTATGCCATAATTTAATAAATATTTTAATGATGCATTTAAACCATAAATACCCGGAATATTTAAAGTTCCCGATTCAAATTTATCAGGCATATAATCCGGTTGTCTTTCGGTATCGGATAAACTTCCGGTACCGCCTTCAATAAAGGTGTTCATTTCTTTAGCAATTTTACTATTAACTATAAATCCCCCTATTCCTTGAGGGCCCAGTAAACTCTTATGGCCTGTAAAGCCTATAGCATCCGCATTTAATTTTTGAATATCAACATCCGAACACCCTGCTGTTTGGGCACCATCTATTATAAAGAATATATTATTTTTTTTACATATTTCCCCCACTTTTTCCAAATCTAAAATAGTACCACACACATTTGAAGCATGAGTCATTATTATAGCTTTAGTATTTGGTTTAATCGAATCCGCCACATCTTCAGCTTTCAATTCTCCTGATTCATTACATTGAATTCTGGTATATTCAATTTTATTTTCAAAAGAATTTAGAGGTCTCATTACTGCATTGTGCTCCATTGATGATACTATAACATGGTCCCCTTCATTTAATAGGCCCTTTATCAGCACATTCATACTTTCTGTTACATTTTTTGTAAAGATAACATTTTCAGGTTTATTGAAATTAAATAGCTCACATATGAGTTCCCTGGTTTCATATACTGTATTTTGGGCTTTATAAGATAAATCATAAGCCCCACGGCCTACATTAGTTCCTACATTTAGAATATAATCTGATATACTTTCCGCTACACCGGGTGCCTTAGGATAAGAAGTAGCCCCATTGTCTAAATATACGTATTTCATAATATTGCCCCCTAAAAGTTTTAAATAATCAAATTGATAATTATAAAACCATTATAGCCTTTAAAAAAACTTTATACAATAATCATTGATTTTTACTATTGGACCATCATGAGCTATTAATATAATCTATTTTACTTTTAAAACTGACATTGTTAAACTATTAGTGAATATAAATTTAGGAGGGGATATAGTATGGAAGGGAAAAAAGGAATTATTTTTGCAGGGGGACTAATAGGAATAATATCTGTACTACTTGTATATTTTGGGAATCCTGCAAACATGGGGTTTTGTATAGCCTGTTTTTTAAGAGATATAGCCGGAGGCTTGGGATGGCACAGGGCACCAGTTGTTCAGTATATAAGGCCTGAGATTATTGGTCTTGTGTTAGGTGCTTTTTTAATATCTTTTAAAAATAGAGAATTTGAATCAAAGGGTGGTTCTGCACCTTTTACAAGATTCATGTTGGGAATAGTTGTAATGGTAGGAGCATTAATATTTTTGGGTTGTCCTCTAAGGATGGTATTAAGACTTGGGGGCGGAGATTTAAATGCCATATTTGCGATACTTGGGTTTATTTTTGGAATATTTATTGGCGTTCAATTCCTGAATAAAGGATTTAACCTGAAAAGGAATTATAAAATGCCTCAAGCCGAAGGATATGTTTTTTCGATTGTAAATGTGGGACTTTTAGTGTTGCTTTTAGCTGCTCCAACTTTTATATTCTTTAGTAAAAGTGGCCCGGGGTCTTTAGCTGCACCCATAATTATATCGCTTATAGCGGGTTTAATAGCAGGAGTATTAGCTCAAAAAACCAGATTGTGTATGGTTGGAGGCACCAGGGACATGATTCTTTTTAAAGATATTCATCTCTTGCTTGGATTTATTTCAATAATAGTATTCAGTTTTATCGCAAATCTAATTTTTGGATACTTTAACCTAGGATTTGAAGGCCAACCTGTAGCACATACCGAGGGCTTATGGAATTTTCTTGGTATGGCATTAATAGGATGGGGTTCAGTTTTATTAGGTGGATGTCCTCTCAGACAACTTATTTTATCAGGGGAAGGTAATTCGGATTCCGCCGTGTCTGTAATAGGAATGCTGGTTGGCGCCGCTATATCACATAATTTTGGACTGGCTTCAAGTGCGGAAGGTGTAACTCCAAACGGAAAGATAGCTGTAATCATATGTTTTGTATTTTTAGGAATTATTTCCTATGTTAATTCAGAGGGTTTAGTTAAAGATAAGCATAAACAGAAGGAGGTGGCGGTATGGACAAAATAAATACATGTGGTATGAGTTGTCCTCAGCCGGTATTAATGACTAAAAATGCATTGGATAAAAATCCGGATGGAGCAGATATAATAGTAGATAATAATACAGCGAAAGGAAATGTAGAGAGATTTTTAAAGCATTCGGGATATTCTATATCAGTTAAAGAAGAGGGAGACACATTTATAATAGAGGCTAGGAGATAGATATGAAATATATAATTTTATTTTTTACACATTCAGGTGCTATTAAATTTGAAAGAAAATGTAAGAAAAATAATATTCAATGCGAACTTATGCCCGTGCCTAGGGCTTTAAGTTCCAATTGCAGCATCTGTGCTAAAATTAAAATTGAAGGAAATATAGAAGATTTGATTGATGACGAAATAGAAAAAATATTTTTAGCTCAGAGTGATGATAATAAGCTTATTTATGAAGCTGCATAGGCAAAGTGCTGTGCTAGGTTCGCACTGAAATTATTGAAAGGATAAAGGGGATGCTTCACTTGTCTTGAAAGCATCCCCATAAGTCTGTAATCATATTGCTCCCCCTTTTATAAATATATAAAACACAGAGATAGAGCAAATTATGTTAGCGGTTGCCCTTTTCCTTTTTTCAACAGACATAGTTTTCGAATTTATCAAAATATGCTCTATAATAATGAATAATATATTAAAAGCAGTAAAATAACAAGG
>CAYLIZ010000101.1:0-4998 GCA_964383985.1 uncultured Alkaliphilus sp.
GGTGAAAGAATTGCTTCAATTCAAAGTAGGCACGGAGATACCACCGGAATTATATGAAATTGTAGCAGAAATCCTAGTTTTCATAGAAAGTATAGACAGGAAAAAGGGTTCTTCTAAATATTCTATGTACAGTTAAACAATGGTCCAACTATGGTTTAACAATCGTTAATTTGTAGGGGCGATCTGTGGTCGCCTATGGTTTAACAATGGTTTAATAATCGTTTTGTCATCCTGAGACGGACAGTATTAACGGCACTTACGAAGGATCTTATTCATTCGGCGGACTAGCCCATAAATCAAAGAATCTTATATTTAAGATAAACTCGCTTAAGAATTTTGTAAAAATAGCCGATAGCTATTTTAGCAAGGGACATTATTTAAACAGTAATTAACAAATTAAAAAATATAAACTTTACATATCAAGGGGGAAATAAGATGCGCATAAATCATAACATATCGGCATTGAATGCACATAGAATGTTAAATAGAAATGCAAATATATCAGCCACCGTGTTGGAAAGGCTTTCATCAGGTAAAAGAATTAACCGTGCAGCAGACGATGCGGCAGGGATGGCAATTTCAGAAAAAATGAAAGCACAGGTAAACGGACTCAAAATGGCCTCTAGAAACGCTCTAGATGGTATATCTTTGATACAAACAGCAGAAGGAGCAATGAATGAGGTTCATGCAATACTCCAGCGTATGAGAGAGTTGGCTGTACAGGCATCAAATGGAATATATAATGAAGAGGATATAAAGTCCGTTAATGATGAAATACAGGAATTGTTAAAAGAAATAGATAATATAGCTGATACTACCCAGTTTAATGGAAAAAAAATTTGCGATGGAAGTATTTCAGGCGAATTACAGCTTCAGATTGGCGCTAATTCAGGTGAAATCATGAAAGTTGGACTTGTAAGCATTAGGGCAAAGACTTTAGGCGTATCAGGTTTAGAAATTTCGAATAATTCGGGTGCTAGTGAAGCTATTGGGAAAATAAGTGAAGCTATTAAACAGGTATCTGAAGGCAGATCCACACTAGGCGCAACCCAAAACAGATTAGAGCACACTATTGCAAATCTAGATAATGCTGCCGAGAACCTAACAGCTGCTTTATCCCGTATTGAAGACACAGATATGGCCCTCGAAATGTCCGAATTTACTAAATACAACATTTTAATTCAGGCAGGTACTGCAATGCTTGCTCAGGCAAACCAAAGACCACAAACTGTATTACAGCTTTTAGGTAATTAATTAACTAAATTGAAACTAAGATATGACTATAAAATAGGCAATATATGAAATTATATATAATACTAAGCGAATGCATTTGAGAATATGGGCACAATTCTTGCCGAACGGAAATAATAAATACGTAAAAAATTCATATGTTTGAGCACAGCGAGTTTATGAATTTTAGTATTTATTATTGGAATAAGGTATAGAATTGTCCATATTCGAAACTAAATGAGCGTGTATTTATATATAATTTCTATTATGTTATCTATTACCTATAACGGGGTGAAAAAATGATAGAAAAAGAATATTTAGCTAATCGAGTAGCTAATGCAAACGATGCACAGCTTGTAGCAATAATACACGAAGGCTTTATAGATACTGTAAAGTCTAGTATTGAACATATAGAAAATAAAAATAAAGAAAAATTAAATAATTCTACTAATAAAACTAGGGAAATATTAGCAGAACTTCTTGCAACACTTAAAGGAGATTCAGAAATTGCAAATAATTTAAAAAGTATTTATATTTACTTAAATAAATTAATCACAGAAGCAGAAATAAAACAAGATAAAGCAAAACTAGAAGAAGCAATAAAGGTAATAACCCCACTTTATGAGGCCTGGCAAGAACTTGGTGAAAAAGAAGAAGCGGGAATAGATAATGACAATTCGCAGGCTATTGAAACACCTACTAAAACGCCTTCTATAGTAGCGGGTATGACATATGGTAAAGGACAGTTAAATGATTATGTAATAAACGATGAAGACAGATGGGAAAAAGGTTAGATTTATTGGTAAAGGGATATATTTTGTGGAAAATATAATATTTAAAATATATAATATAATTGCATTGGTACACGCTGATGTAATTATATTTATTTTTTTGAAAAACTAAACCATTTGCAATTAGTTGTCTAGAGAGATAACCGTAATTGGTTGATAGGGAAATAAGGGAAGGAGACTCATATGCAAATTATAAAACAATTAATAACAGAGTTTGGACTTAAAAAGACTCAGGTTCAAAACACCATACAGTTAATAGATGAGGACTACACAATACCTTTTATTGCCCGATATAGAAAAGAAGCAACAGGAGGATTAAGCGACGAAGTTTTAAGAGAACTTTACGATAGACTTATATATTTAAGAAACTTAGAAACCAGGAAAGAAGAAATAATAAAACTTATAGATGAGCAAGGTAAATTGACAGAAGAACTTAAAAAGGAAATACTGAGTGCTACTGTACTCCGGAATGTAGAAGATTTATATAGACCTTATAGAGCAAAGCGAAGAACCAGAGCAGCTGTAGCAAAGGAAAAAGGACTGGAGCCATTAGCACAGACAATATTGGCATCAGAAATTACAGAAGGCACTATTGAAGATCTAGCACTGCCATTTATTAACGAAGAGTTGGAAGTAAATATTATAGAGGATGCTATAGACGGAGCAAAGGATATAATTGCAGAAATAGTATCTGATAATGCGGATTACAGAGAAAAAATCAGAAATATTAATATTGACAAAGGAATAATTAAAAGTGAAGCAGTAGACAATGAAGAAAAAACTGTCTATGAAATGTATTATGATTTTAGCGAAAATGTGAATAAAATTGCAAATCACAGGGTGCTGGCTTTAAATAGGGGAGAAAAAGAGAAAAAACTGAAAGTAAAATTAGTTAGTCCTGATGATGAGATAATAGAATATTTAAAAAACCAAACTGTAACAAAAGACAAAGCTATAACAAATGAAATATTTAAAGAGGCCGTGGAGGATTCTTATAAACGTTTAATATCTCCTTCTATAGAAAGAGAAATTAGAAACATATTAACAGAGAGGGCAGAAGAAGAAGCGATAAAAATATTCGGCAAAAATACAAAACCCTTATTACTTACTGCTCCGGTTAAAGATGTTAGGGTTTTAGCTATAGACCCGGGCTACAGAACAGGCTGTAAACTTGCTGTACTCGATGAAACAGGCAAACTATTGGACTATGCTACTATTTATTCTAATGAACCTCAAAACAAAATAGAAGAATCTAAAAAAGTTATTAAAGAACTAATAGATAAATATAATATTAATATAATTCCTATCGGTAACGGCACAGCATCTAGGGAAACGGAGCTATTTGTAGCAGAATTATTAAAAGGAATAGACAGAGAAGTGTATTATACCATTGTAAATGAAGCCGGTGCTTCTGTATACTCTGCATCAAAATTGGCTACAGAAGAATATCCGGATTTAGATGTATCTATCAGAGGGGCAATTTCTATAGGTCGAAGACTTCAAGATCCTTTAGCAGAGTTAGTTAAAATTGATCCTAAAAGCATCGGCGTTGGTCAATATCAACATGATTTAAACCAAGGTAAACTAGGAGAAACTTTAAAAAATGTAGTAGAAGACTGTGTTAATAGTGTCGGTGTAGACTTAAATATTGCAACTCCTTCTTTGCTTCAATACGTATCCGGTATTTCTTCTACTGTAGCTAAAAACATTGTAAGGTATAGAGAAGAAAATGGGAAATTCAAAAATAGAAAAGAACTTTTAAAAGTAAAAAGGTTAGGATATAAGACATTTGAACAATGTGCAGGATTTTTAAGAATTGCAGACGGAACTCATCCATTGGATAATACCGCTGTACATCCGGAGTCTTATGAAATAACTATGGAACTGATAGAAAGATTAGGATATACTACGGAAGATATTAGAAAAGGTAATCTTAAAAATATAGATGATGCAATATCAAAATATACTGAAGGAAAAGTAAAAGGTTTGAATAACCAAATAAAAATGTTAGCGGAGGAACTAGGTATAGGAGAACTTACTCTAAAAGATATAGTAGAAGAGATTAAAAAACCGGGAAGAGATCCCAGAGAAGAGATGCCAAAACCTATTTTCAGAAGCGATGTTTTAGATATGAAAGATTTAAAATTGGATATGGTTATGAAAGGTACAGTTAGAAATGTAGTAGACTTTGGAGCTTTTGTTGATATTGGCGTAAAGCAAGATGGGCTTGTTCATGTATCGGAGCTTAGCAACAAATTCGTTAAAAATGCAATGGATGTCGTTTCTGTCGGTGATGAAGTTGAGGTTAAAATTATCGGCTTAGATATACAACGTGGAAAGATTTCTTTAAGTATGAAGCAGGTGTAATTATCCCTTGCATTATTTAGCCAACATTAGTCAATGTATATATAATAGAGGTGTAGAATTAATTTAATAAAAATTCTCCTTTCCGGTTGAGCCTTATCCCAATTCTTGCCGGAAAAGAGAATTTTATTTCGCAAAAGCACAAATTATTTTACACTACCACCAAAACTAGGATTTACTTATACAGAAGTAAAATCTAATTTCAAACCAATATTTCTTGTCAGAATTGAGCAATTTAAATTTTTCTAAAGCACAAAATTAATTACAGACTCCATTTACACTAATATATATTCATAATCACCCACCAATTAAAAACAAAATCCTAGAAATCTAGGATTTTGTTTTTTCGTGCTTTCATTGTTTTTCTTTTTTAAATACTCTATTCTAAATACCGTATAGAGCTTATTAGCTAATTTTAGATAATTTACAGACTCAAAAAGATGTTATTTATTTCTTCCATTACCTTTTCCCGGGTGACTATCTTTTACAGGATGCGCTTTTTTTTCAGTTTTTTCACTAGAAGTTTTGTTATTTTTATTTTTGTTATTTTTTACATCCTTTATTTCTTTTTTGACATTTAGTTTTTCATTTGTTTTATCATCTTTTTCTTTAT
>CAYLIZ010000102.1:0-4903 GCA_964383985.1 uncultured Alkaliphilus sp.
TATTAACCGTAAATATATTATTAGATAATTCCGTAAATATATTATTAAATAATTCCGTAAATATATTATTAAATAATTCATCTATATTAATAATACATCTTTGAGGATAAATTTTCAACCCTTAATGCACTTATTTTGTATAAATTTTCCGAATATTTGTAATCTTGGACAAACCCAATATAATTATACCACAAAGCATATGCTACTATATAATTAAAATATCATACTAGACTCTAAAAATCAAGGGTAAACTATATACGCTTTCTTGATTTTTTTACGTTTTTTACTTTGTTCAGATTACCTTGATTTAGCATAAATATGCCTAATATATCCTTTAATTTCATTGATATCGATTAAAATTTTGTGTTAAATTTCATCTAAATTGTTTAATTAGGGTTTTATTTCTCCTGGCAATTCCAACTTATCTTCAGTTTCAACCTCTTTAATTCTAATAATATCATGTAATGAATAGGTTTGTATCCCATCGTTATTATTATCAATATTATCTAAATTATCCAAACTATCTAAATCATTTGAATTATCCAAATCATTAATTTTAACTTTCACAAGCTCTAGCAACACATTGGTTTCAACCACAACACCCTCGCCATCGGGAGTTAAAACTACAGACCCTATGTCGGGCATCTTTTCCAGTGTCTGCACATATGCATCATGTTCATACTTTAAACAACAAAATAACCGGCCGCAAATACCGGAAATTTTAGCCGGATTTAAGGACAGGTCCTGATCTTTTGCCATTTTAATTGAAACCGGTTCAAAATCACCAAGCCAAGTAGCACAGCATAAATGTCTGCCACATGGACCAACTCCACCAAGCATTTTTGCTTCATCCCTTACACCTATTTGCCTTAACTCTATTCTTGTTTTAAAAACAGATGCCAAATCCCTTACCAGTTCCCTAAAATCTACCCTTCCATCAGCAGTAAAATAAAATATGACCTTATTATTATCAAAAGTATATTCTACATCAACTAGATTCATATCTAAATTATGTTTTTGGACTTTTTCCATACAAATTTCGAGGGTCTCCTCTTCTTTCATCTTGTTTTCCATATGCTGCTTTTTATCTTCTTCTGTTGCAACACGAATAACAGGTTTTAACGGACTAACTATATCTTCCTCCAAAACCTGTTTCGGCCCAACCACAACTTGTCCAAATTCTATGCCTCTGGCAGTTTCAACAATAACAAAATCGTCCTTGCTTATCTCTATATCAATCGGATCAAAATAATATATCTTTCCTGCTTTTTTAAACCTCACTCCTACCACTGTTACCATTTAGTAAAACCTCCTGAATATTTAAAAGCATTACCTCTATGTTTAAATGGAACTGAACATTACTGCTTAGATTATTTCTTGCTTTTTCTATTATAAAAATAACATCCCTAATTTTAGCTAAATCTATTTTTGTTGCTTGAAAGATTATTTCTTCTTTTTTATCTATATTTGTTATGAACTCCATATTTTTTGTTTCGTTATATATAAACAAGTCTCTATACCAACTAATCATCAAATCAAAAATTTCTTCTATATGCAACCTTTGTTCCTCAAAAAATGTAATCTGTTCTAATATATTAAAAAGATTTGGGGTCAATAATTTGTTACATATTTTGATGACCTCTTCTCTCCTATAATAAAAATCAGGGTTATCCAACAATTCAACTGCACGTCCCACAATGCCCCCCGAAAAAACCGCCGACATATGCGCCTGTTCTTCATCAACTTTTTTATTTTCAATTAGATAACGTTTTATAATCCCTAAGTTTACAGGATATAATTTTATTACCTGGCATCTGGAAATAATAGTGGGAAGTAGGCTCTCACCCTTTGCAGTTAATAGAATTAAAACAGCATATAAAGGTGGCTCCTCTAAAGTTTTTAATAAGGCATTTTGAGCCTGTATATTCATTTTATCTGCATCACATATAATATACACCTTACGCTTACCTTCATAAGGTTTTAATTGCATTTCTTTTATAAGCGCACGTATTTCATTAATGCCTATAATACCGTCCTCTTCAATTATTTTAATATCAGGATAATTACCGCTGGCTACCCTTAGGCAGCTACTACATTTCCTACAAGGTCTTTTGTTATTTCCATGACAAACCAATGCGGAGGCCAATTCTAATGCCATATTCTTTTTTCCTAATCCTTTTGCTCCCTCGAACAAATACGCATGAGCTATTTTATTATTCTTTAAATCCTTTTTTAATTTCTCTACAATCTGTTCCTGCCCAACGATTCCTTTAAAATTTATTTCTGTGTCCATCTTCTGCTATAATTTTAGATATTTTTCTATGTCTATAACAAATACTGTTGCGCCGCCGATTTGAATTTCAATAGGGTAAGGAATAAAAACCCCCGCTGTACCGGCCATTGGTGTTGGTGAGGTAACAGTTTGTTTCCTTGTTTCGCAGTTGTCTTTAATAATTTCAATAGCCCTATCTACCTTATCATCTTCAACCCCGGCCAACAAGGTTGTATTCCCCGCTTTTAAAAATCCCCCTGTAGTAGCCAATTTAGTAACCCTAAAATCTTCTTTAGTTAAATCATCTATAAGATTGTGTACATCGTCATCATGTACAATAGCAATAATTAGTTTCATAAAATTACCCCTTCCTGATAGTATTTAATTTGTATTCTATTTCCCTGCTTATTTCCTCAATAGTTTTATCTGCTTTTATGACCTTAATGCGATCCGGATACATATTGGCAAGATCCTTATAACCTTTGTAAACCCTCTTATGGAAGTCTATTTTTTCTTGTTCTAATCTATCCGCTTCTTTTGTAATTTTAACCCTATTTAAACCTATTTTGGGGTCTATGTCCAATAATATGGTAATGTCCGGCATTAGTCCGCGTGTGGCAAATTTATTGATATTTATTATAGCCTCCGGACCTAACCCCCTTCCCATTCCCTGATAAGCCGTGCTTGAATCCGCAAATCTGTCACATAATACAACCTTTCCCTCTTCAAGAGCCGGAATAATGAGTTCCTCTACATGCTGGGCCCTGGAGGCTGCATATAGCAGTGCTTCTGTGACAGCCGACATTTCTTTACAATCATTATCTAGTAATATTTGTCTGATCTGTTCTCCTATTTTAGTTCCTCCGGGCTCTCTTGTTAATACTACCTCGTAACCTTCTTCTTCCAAAAACTTTTTTATATAAGGAATCTGCGTGGATTTCCCGGAACCGTCCGGACCCTCTATAGTAATGAATATTCCCTTATGCATGTTACCGCTCTCCTTTACCCCATATCATTCCGTTTGTAGGGGCGGTCTTTAACCGCCGGTTGTTTAATATAATCATATTTTATTTTACGTAACCGAAACTCAAATTTATTTGTAACAGCGGGCGAGCAAAGCTCACTCCTACATTCGATCGCATAAATAGGTTAGGCTGTAACCTCAATCCATTTGCAACTATTATCCTTCAAACCTAAAACCTCTCCACCATTGTTAATTATATCTATAACTTGTTGTATAATCTCAGCATTAATTTTTTCGCCGGGAATAATTAATGGAATACCCGGTGGATATGGTATCACATATTCCCCACTAATAAGACCCTGACTTTTTTGAAATAATACCTTTTTTTTGCTTTTATATAGAACTTCTCTTGGGGTAAAAATCTGCTCAGCTTTTTTAAATATAAAACCCTCCGACTGTTCTATTTTATTTCCCTTTGTTTTCCTGGAAATTATACTAAACCCTCTTAACAACTTATCAAAATCTTGTTCCGTATTAGCAATTGATGTCACTCCTAATACACCATATCTATTAGATAACTCCATTTGTATGTTAAAATCTTTTCTCAATTTTTGCTCTAGTTCGTATCCGGTGATATTTTTAAGTCCAACCCATATACGGGTAATATCTATGAATTTGTCTTTTTTATTCCCTATTACACAACTTCCCATTATATCTATTCCATCTATTTCTCTGACTTTCTGTCTAAAATTTTTAATATTTTCAAGTAGGCCTTCCATTAAATATCTACCCCTTGTTTCATAAACCATAACAGCAAAATCTAGAGAAGATAACAACAAATAAGACGGGCTGCTACTCTGATGTATTCTGAGCATAAACCTCAGCTTGTCCCTGTCTATTCTATCCCCTTGTATATGAAGCATAGAACTCTGCGTAAAGGAAGGCAATGTTTTATGAGTACTCTGTACTACTGCATCAGCACCACAGCTTAATGCAGGCAGAGGTAAATTTTCGCTTAATCCCAGATGTGCACCATGAGCTTCATCTATTAATAATATTTTATCATACTTATGTACTATTTCCTCTATTTTTTTTAAATTATATGCAATTCCATAATAAGTTGGATAAGTAAGTATTACAGCCTTAATATCGCTATGTTTTATCAATTGTTTTTCAATATCATCCGGTGATATCCCTGCAGCCATTCCTCGTTTTTCGTCCATAACCGGATATACATATATAGGCACTAAATCGCCCAATATGCCGGCATTTATTACTGACTGATGGCAATTTCTGTCTATAAGTATTTTGTCCCCCGGCGATGTAGCTGCCATTATCATGCTATATATGCCGGAGGTGCTGCCATTTACTAAAAAGAATGTCTCTTCGCTCTTGAATACCCTGCTCGCCCTTTGTTGGCTTTTTTTAATTATCTCTTTTGCATTATGCAAATTATCTGTGCCCAAAATTTCTGTAGTATCTAATTTGTATAATATGTCCTTGAATTTCTTGTATAAAATTTTATCGTATATTTTTCCGTTTTTATGTCCCGGCACATGAAAAGACACTATGTCTTGTTTATTTAATTGTAACAGCTTATCTATAATTGGAGCATAATTCATTTTTATCACCCTGTAATATAATTTTAATATTGCGGATTTGTTTAA
>CAYLIZ010000103.1:0-4816 GCA_964383985.1 uncultured Alkaliphilus sp.
TAGAGGCGTTATGATGAGGTGATCTGAACGGCCTATTCTTAATTAAACCTTCTTTGTTTCTTAAGAGGCCGGCAACACTATATATCTTGGTTACTTCCAGGGATTCTTCTTCTGTCATATTTGGAAGTATGGTAGGTATCCTTTTTGCAATCATGGATTTGCCACAACCGGGAGTCCCTATCATGAGCATGTTGTGTCCTCCGGATGCCGCCACCACTATATATTCTATCAGAGCATCCTGTCCCTGCACATCTTTAAAATCAATGGAAAACGGATCTACTGTTTCAATCTTTTCATTTTTGGTTACAGGAATTTGATATGGTTTTTTCCCTTCCAAAAAACTTGTTACTTCCTTTAGTTTGGAAAACCCATATATATTTATGCCCTTAACAAAACCGGCCTCTTTCATGTTTTCTATAGGGACTATTATATCCCTAATATTTGCATCTTTTGCAGCCATTACCATAGGAAGTACACCTGTACATGACCTCAGTTGGCCATTTAAGGACAGTTCACCTATAAATCCATACTTATGAATATCATTCGGTTTTATTTGATTTGATTCTATAAGGAGTCCAACAGCCATAGCCAAATCAAAGTGCGAACCTCTTTTCTTGAGACTGCTGGGAGCCAGGTTAATAACTATTTTTTTCTGTGGAAAGTTGAAATCTTTATGGCTGAGGACCGCCTCAAGCCTTTCTTTAGCTTCTTTTACAGCTGTATCTCCTAACCCGACAATAGAAAGCATAGGTTGTCCGGAAATAACCTTTGTTTCAACCTCTACAACATATCCATCCACACCTTCGATAGAAAAACTTCGAACTACAGATGCCATACATATTCCCCTTTGCTTGTTATATTAATACCTCTAATTTCCACCTTTAATTTTAATTATAACATAGATATAGGCCTGTTGGTCGGTTGATTGTTTTGGCTAATCGGTGGGAAATGGTAGGATAAAGTGCCTGTCCTATATCCGGTTCTATGTCAAAATTGTCGAGTCTGTGTTGTAAATACTAGGCACGGCCGATTACGCTTTTAGATATGCCTGTTATCCTGGCCAATTGTCTAATTGATATGCCATCTATATTTTTTAATTCTTTTAATATACTATCTCTGTTAGCCTTTCCCAGATGCTGCAATGCGGAAATGTTTTTAATTCCCAAACGAGCAATTTCCTCCATAGCCTCTTCATCGGTTAGTCTAACAAAATCCTCAATATCCAAACACTTATCATTATTTTTTTCATTATGAAATTCAATGAATAAATCGAGTGCCTTTTTATAATCAGAAGAAAACAAACTCAAACCAAAATCTGTATCAATCATAGTAGATTTATCCGTACCTATATAATCATTATAGCTGGTCCATGTATAATCCTCTATGTTTTTAACAATATTCGCTTTTATGGGGTTTTGATGAATATATCTCAAAACAGTCAAAAAATAACTATCGTTTTCTACTGTCTCACTCTTAAATCTATCTTGGAATAAGTTTCCACATCTTTCATATTTTTTGTTGTACCAAAAAGCATAACTGACGCATATTCTTTTCATAGTCGTTGATATATCATCATCCAATTCCTTTATTAAAATATGTACATGATTAGTCATCAGACAGTAGGCATAAAGTTTATATCTATTGTCACCCCGAAAAGAATCCAAGGTTGTGATAAACATATTTCTATCTTCATCATCCTCAAATATGATTTGTCTATTTACTCCTCTGAGCATCACATGATATATTCCCGTTTTGCTTTTTACCCTAGTTACTCTGGCCATTTCAATCTCCCCCGCATATAAACTAGGTTTATTATATCATTAATATACCGGCTTATCCAATGGATAAAGGAATATGTATGTGTCAAGTATTCGTTGGCACGTTGGCACGTTTTCCCTTGCAAATGGGACAGAACTCCCGTCCCCCCGTCCCCCTCTAAAAAACCCCTAGTGATTGTTATTAATAATCTCTAGGGGTAAATATTATCTATTGTTTGGTTTTTTGTATTTTATTTTATTGTCTAATTATCATCTTACTATACCCAATTGCACCGCCTTATTATATTCCAATATCGCTAAATTATAATTTGATACAGCACCGGAAAGAGCTAATTCTGCACTATATAGATGTACAACAGATTCTTTTATATCTTGTACAGTTGCCATGCCTACATCATATGTCTGTTCCACTATTCTTAACCCTTCTCCTGCTTTTTCTACATTTGCTTCAGCTAATTTTATCTGCCTATATGCACTATTTATGGCATCATATTTATTTCTGATGTCAAATTCTACATTTTGTTTAGAGTCCTTAAGTAAATTTTCTACTTTTAAAAGGTTGCTATTTTTATATCTGTATTTATATGTATTTGGAGTATATTTATATGCATTGGTCTCAAAATCAAGTTTTACAAGTTCATATTTATTTTGAATTTGAATCATGTCAAATCTGGTTTCATATGCATTTTTGATATCTTCATTTAAGTTAGTAGTAAAAGCTTTTTGTTCAAAACCGGAAGTCAATTCTAATTCTGTATCCAAAGGATAATTTAAAACCATGTTTAATCCTCTCAGAGCCTTCTGCATATCTTCATTTGCTTTTTCCATATTTATATTAGCCTCGTTTAGAGCAATATCTGTCATCAAGACATCTGATTTAGAAACAAGTCCCAGTTCAAATTTCTTATCTATAATGTCCTTATTTCTCTGTATATTTTCTAAACTGCTTTTTGTTATGTTAACATAATCCATAGCTTGAAGTGCTCCATAGTAAGCAAGCATTACATTATATTTTATGTCTTCTTTTAAATATTCTTTTTTAAGCTTTTCTTCTTCCAGGGCAAATTTCGCACTTTTGGATAACATATTAGCCTCTAACTGAAAGCCTTCTACTGTACCCAAGGAAATACCGGCATCCTCATACTTTCTTTCCTGTCCACGTGCTTCTCGAAACTCCGTCTCTTTTACCTTGATTTCTAAATCGCTAATTTTAAGTTGAGTAGAATTTTTTATGCCTTCCTCTATAGCTTCTTCAAGGGAAAGAGATTTGAAAGTTTCTGTTACTTCGCCATTATTTAATTCATCCGTACCATAGGAAAATGAAGAAAACGTTAACAGTATTGATATCAATAAAATAGTCGCAAGTATTCTTTTCATGCTATACAGTCCCTTCTATTTTTATATTCTAAATATATAATTCCTGATACAAATTATTATATCATTCCATTAATTTTGTTCAATTGGCATTTATTTATAGGATAGTGTCAAGCTATTGTAGGAAAATAAGTAAAATATACTTTAAATGTCATCCTGATCGAAGCGAAGGATCTTAATATTTTAGGACTCTTCCAAGACTCTTCGCTACGCTCAGAGTGATAAAAAAGAAGTTTTTTAAATACTTTCTTTTTTATTTTTCCTATAATTCTTTTTTATTATTTTAAATACTTATAATATTGCATTAAACCGAGGAATATATTATACTGATATTATCACCGACTGGCGGGTCGGTAATGTACATATAGTTATTATACAATAACTTAATCATTAAAGCAAAGGATTATGGCAATATAAATGGCAATTAATTGAGGGGGGATAATGTGAACAAAAAATTAAAAATTACTATACTATTAATTATAATTTTGATAGGGATAGCAGTATCAATATTAAGTTGTAATAAATTTACTGCATCTAACCAAGCACAGGAAAAGGAAAAATATACACCGGTAGAAATAGATGAAGTTACTACCGGAACTATTGAAAACAAAATTAAAATTAATGGTAAAGTAGTTGCAAATGAGGAAATAGCGGTTATACCCAAAGCAATGGGTATAGTTACTAAAGTTAATGTTGAACTGGGGGATTTTGTTGAGGAAGGTAGTACTTTATTTGTAATAGAACAGGATGATATTGCAAAAAGTGTTGAACAGGCAGCTAATGCCGTACAGATTGCAAGCAATGGGGTAACTCAAGCTGAAAGCGGTTTACAAACTGCAAAACTCAATTATGAGATAAATAAGGAAAAAATAGAAAATGCTCAATTAAATTTAGAACGAATTAAAAAATTATATGAAGAAGGAGCTGTATCTAAAAGTCAGTTAGAACAAGCAGAACTGGCTGCTGATGAAAAAAATTTAGAAATATTAATGGGCCAATTTAATCAAGCGGAAATAGCATATAAGCAGACTTTAAATCAATTAAGACAAGCAGAAATATCTCATGAGCAGGCATTGAGTGGATTAAGCAACACTGTAGTTAAAGCTCCAATGAGTGGATATGTATCTACATTAAATGTTAAAGAAGGTCAAATTGTAACTAGCACCCAACCGGCAGCTATGATTGTAGAGATGGATAAGGTATATGTTCAAATTAATGTTGTTGAAAATATAGTCAACAAATTACAGGTAGGGCAGGAGGTAGAGATTAATGTTCCAGCAGCTTTTAATGAATATATTACCAGCACTATTAGTTACATTAGTCCAACAGCAGATCCTAGAACACAACTTTATGCCGTAAAAATTTACATAGATAATTCTGATAAAAAGATTAAACCGGGTATGAACGGGGAAGTAAGGTTGAGCATGGATACTGTGGACTCTACAATTGTTATCAAAGGAAATGCCGTTTTGGATAAAGAAGATAAAAAAGTGGTTTTTGTAGTAGAGGATGATGTGGCTGTAGAAAAAGTAGTAACTACAGGTTTAGATACAGGGGATTATATAGAAATCAAAGAGGGACTCAAAGAAGGCGAACAAGTTATTGTGGAAGGACAACATTATGTAGAAGATGGCGGAAAAGTGAAAGTAGTAAGGGGTGATTAG
>CAYLIZ010000104.1:0-4697 GCA_964383985.1 uncultured Alkaliphilus sp.
AAGTTTTATTCGGATGTAGGGGAGACCTTTGGTCTCCCGCATATTGCACATAATTTATAAAACGGAAGATAATATAAAAATGGATGGTTATTATATGGATAAATTACCACGAAGAAAAAATATTAGGTTACAGAATTATGATTATTCACAAGCAGGATATTATTTTGTTACTATATGTACCAAAGACAAGAAAAATTTATTTTGGGAGACAGGGTCGACCTGTAATTGTTCATTACAAAAATTACCGTTGTCAGATATAGGAAAAATCATTGATTTAGAAATAAATAAAATCAATTCCATTTATGCAAATGTTGAAATCAACAAATATGTTATTATGCCAAATCATATACATATGATTATTATATTATGTGCTATAAGCGGGCGAGCAAAGCTCGCCCCTACGATATCACGTATTGTTCAACAATTTAAAGGTTCAATTTCTAAATTAGTTGGTTTTTCATTATGGCAAAAATCATTTTATGACCGTATAATAAGAAATGATCATGAATATCAAGAAATATGGAATTACATAGAAACAAATCCATTAAAATGGGAAGAAGATGAGTATTATATTTAATGATATAATTTTTAAAAGGAGCCTATCCAATGTCCATACTCGCAGGAATCATCGCAGCACTATTTTCCTATATATTCAATAAACTTGCATTAAAAAAGGTAGGAAACATAGGAATTAATATAATAGTACCATTTATAGAAGAAGGCAGTAAAACCGCTGCAGCTATTATTTTAAATACAAATATAATAGCCACCCATTTTGTGTTTGGATTTATAGAAGGAATATACGACATAATAAATTCATCGGAGAATATAGGCAAATGGGCGGCCTTGGCGAGCTTAATAAGCCATAGTATTTTTGGTGTTGCAGTTTATTTAACAATAAGAGCAGGTTATTCAATTTATTGGGGGGTATTTCTTGCATGGTTGCTTCATAGTGGCTGGAATTATTATATAACCAAGCGTTTATAAAATTATGTATAATAAGCGGGAGACCAAAGTGGGCGAGCAAAGCTCGCCCCTACAATCACTCTATTCGAATGTAGGGGAGACCTTTGGTCTCCCGTGTCCCGCGCAGCAGGCGGACACACGGGTCCGCCCCTACAACAAGTATTTCAAATATTATAGGTTATTTAGGAAGTGATAAAATATGGGCAAGAGATTATTGCTCGCACCTATGAAAAATTCCACGGATTACATGCATCTGATAGACAGTATTAAAAAAAGAAAAACCCCTACTGCATTATACGGGTTGAATGAGACGCAAAAATCCCATATCATATACGGAATCCATGATGAATTAGAGGGACAGGTCTGTATAATAACATATAACGATATAGAAGCCGGGCAAATACATGAGGACCTAAAATTCTATGCGGGAGATAAGGCCCTGTTATTTCCATCAGGGGATATAGTATTCTATGATATGGAGGCTGTAAGCCATAGTATAGAAAAAGAGAGAATAAAAACAATAGAAAAAATCATAGAAAAAGAAGACTGCATTGTTGTTACATCAGTAGAAGCATTACTGCATCAATTACCACCCCCCACATTATATATTAAAAATCAGATAAGCCTTGAAATAGGGGCAACAGTGGATTTAGCTGATATAATAGAAACACTTATCCTCCAGGGTTATGAAAGAGCGGATATAGTAGAAGAACGGGGACAGTTCAGCATAAGGGGGGATATTATAGATATCTTTCCGGGCTCCTCAGAAATACCCTTCAGAATAGAACTATTCGGCGATGAAGTAGACTCCATTCGTCATTTTCAAGCAGATACACAGCGTTCAATGGACAAGGTAGATTTTGTAAAAATTTATCCCGCAAAAGAAACAGCCATAAAAGATTTTAATGCAGAGGAAGTAGTTTCTAAATTACGCAGGGATTATAAATTCATCAGCAAAAAGTTAGATACAGATGCTAAAAAAAATTTAGAAGGGAAATTTGAAGAAACTGTAGAAAAATTAAGAGAATTTGGAGGTTTTAGGGGCATAGAAAAATTCTTGCCCTATATATATAAAGAACCGAGTACATTATTGGATTATTTCAATAAAGATGCTATTTTTATATTAGATGACCCTAATCGCTTGAGGGAGAAATCCAAGGGATATATAGATGAATTCTATCAAAACTTCAATGTCCTTATAGAAAGGGGAGAAGTATTTCCAAAACAGGGAAAACTTGTGCTTGATTACAATGAAATAATAGGTGGGCTGAAAAGGTATAGATTAATTGTGTTAAGTTTATTGCCCAAGGCTATCAGGGACTTTTCAATGGGGGAAATTATCAATTTTGATACAAGACCCATGCAGTCCTTTAATGGTAAAATGGGAATTTTAATAAAGGAATTAAAGAGGCTACAGTATAAAGGATACAAGATAGCGTTAGTTCCGGGTACAAGGGAAAGGGCTATTAGGTTATCAGAGCTTTTAAGGGATAATGAAATAAATGCAGAAATTGCTTCAACTGCTAAGGACACCTTGGTTACCGGAGAGGTAGTTATAGTCAGCGGCAACTTACGCAAAGGCTTTGAATATGTAAAAGACAAATATGCACTCATAACGGATTTTGAAATTTATGGTGTTCATAAACAACGGCGAAAAACACCCGGAAGAAAAGATGCTTCCTTAATAAAATCATTTGTAGACCTGAATATAGGGGATTATGTGGTACACGAGGGTCATGGTATTGGAAAATATATAGGGATAGAAGAACTCAGCATAGAGGGAGCAAAAAAGGAATATTTTAAAATAGCCTATTTAGGAGAAGATTTTTTATATGTACCTACAGACCAGATGGATCTTATACAAAAATATATAGGAAGTGAAGAAACACCCCCAAAACTGAACAAATTAGGAAGCGTTGAATGGATAAAAACAAAAACAAGGGCAAAAAAGGCCATAGAGGATATGGCAGAGGACTTACTGAAACTTTATGCAGAAAGAGAGAGAACTAAAGGATTTAAATTTAGTGAAGACACTGATTGGCAGAAACAATTCGAAGATTTATTTCCCTATGTAGAAACACCTGATCAGTTGAGATGCATAGAAGAAGTAAAACAGGATATGGAAAAAGAAAAGGTCATGGATAGGCTGTTATGCGGGGATGTCGGATACGGTAAAACAGAAGTAGCGATCCGCGCAGCCTTTAAGACGGTTGTCGATAATAAACAGGTAGCGTTTTTAGTACCTACAACAATTCTGGCCCAGCAGCATTACAATACATTTAAACAGAGATTTTCGGGGTTTCCCGTAAACATAGAAATGCTCAGCCGTTTTAAGAGTCCCAAGGAACAAAAACAAATTTTAGAGGGGATGAGGACGGGCAATGTAGATATAGTCATCGGAACTCATAGATTGTTATCCGGGGACGTGCGGTTTAAAGATTTAGGATTTCTTGTAGTTGATGAAGAACAGCGTTTCGGTGTAAAGAGCAAAGAAACTTTAAAACAGTTGAAAAAAACCGTGGATGTATTAACATTGACAGCAACACCTATACCGAGGACCCTGCACATGTCCATGATAGGGATTCGGGATATAAGCGTTATCGAAGAGCCTCCTGATGAAAGATTTCCTGTTCAAACTTATGTATTAGCGTATAATGAAGCTATAGTTGTAGATGCCATTACAAGGGAAATATCAAGGGGCGGGCAGGTATATTATGTGTACAATAGGGTGCAAAATATTCATAAGGTAGCTAGCCGGTTGGCACGGTTAGTACCCCGGAGCAGGATTGCAATAGCGCATGGGCAGATGTCCGAAAGACAGCTGGAAAATGTAATGCTGGATTATATGAGTAGAAAATATGATGTATTAGTCAGCACAACAATTATAGAAACAGGGTTAGATATCCCTAATGTAAACACTATAATAATTTTGGATGCTGACAAATTGGGATTAGCACAATTATATCAACTGCGGGGCAGGGTGGGCAGGTCCTATAGGCAGGGTTATGCATACTTAATGTATGATAAAAACAAAATACTCTCCGAGGTGGCAGAGAAGAGACTCAAAACTATCAGGGAATTTACCGAATTTGGGTCGGGATTTAAAATAGCCATGCGTGATTTAGAAATAAGGGGGGCCGGCAATCTCCTCGGTGGTGAACAACATGGGCATATGGCGGCAATCGGCTATGATTTATATGTTAAACTTTTAGAAGAAACCATGAAACAACTGAAAGGAGATTATGTTGAAAAATTCGAAGATACAACTATTGAAATTAATGCCGATGCCTATATATCGGAAAAATATATTAAAAATCAGGGTCACAAAATAGAAATATATAAAAAAATTGCATCCATACGCGATATAGATGATATGTATAAAATAGTGGAAGAGATAAGAGAACGTTTCGGTAATATACCATCAAGTACACAGAATTTACTTTTAATTTCATATATAAAGTCTATTGCAAGAAATCTCAAAATAACATCTATTATTCAAAATGGAAAAAATATTCGTATTCAATTTAAGGATGATTCTGCGGTAAATGCCGAAAGAATCAGCAGTATACTTCATAAATATAATGGAAGAGTAACATTTAACGCAACGGAAGAGCCTTATTTTATTTATAATGTGCCTGCAATGGATCAATATAAAATGCTAACGGAGCTTAGGGAAATAATGGAAGCGCTGCAGGAATAATCATAATGCCATTCGGGACAAGGGACTGTTT
>CAYLIZ010000105.1:0-4620 GCA_964383985.1 uncultured Alkaliphilus sp.
TCTGATTTTTTAGTTATTATTTCCAATGGGGGATATATTTATACGAAAGTGGGAGACTGTTCAACCATCGTTCAACTATTGTTCAGCTATTGTTCAACCACTGTTCAGCTATTGTTCAACTATTGTTTGCAGGGGTTGACAAATATAAATGATAGGACTAATATTTAAAATAAGATTAATAGTATAATTGTAGAGGTAGACCCGTGTGTCTACCCGTGTATCTACCCGTTTAGAGGCTAGTTTGGAGGAAAATAAATTGAATAAAAAACAGATTGTAAATACAATAATTACAATTATTATTATAATAATATTGAGCGCTGTGATAATGGCTGTAACCTTTGCATTTTCATCAGCTACATTAAATATGTCTTTATTCAAAAGTTATTTTAAACAAGGTATGCTTATTTTTATGAATTTTATTCCTATATTTTTATTAATGAGTTTCATATATTTAATATCTAATAAATTATGGCTGGGATATTTATTAACGGCCCTGATATGTACAATAATGGGAATAGTAAATAAATTAAAATTGACATACAGGGATGAACCATTTGCTTTTATAGACATAAAATTAATCAGTGAATCACTCAAAATGGCGAAGACATATGATTTAACACTGAGTTTCAAAGTTATAATAGTAATACTAGGCTTAATTGGAATAGGAATAGCTTTAAAAATATTTTTCCAACCCAAAATTAAGGCTAAAAATGTGAGAATGGCTCTTGTATTGTTTTTAAGTGTTTTATCCATAACCATATTTAGGAGTTATTACTTTGACCCAAATGTATATGCAGAACTGGGGGATAAGGGCCTTATGAATATGTGGATTTACTCACAATCATACCAATCCAAGGGACTTGTTTATCCATTTATATATAGTATTCAGGATGTAAAAACACATCCGCCGGAAGGATATGACGAGGACAAGACTAAAGAAGTTTTAAATAAAAATAGCTATAAGAATATTCCGGATGATAAAAAGGTAAATATTATATCTATCATGTTAGAGGCATATAACGATTTTTCCGAATTTGAAGATGTAGATTTAAATATAGATATATATGAAGAATTTCATAAATTGCAAGAAGAATCTATACACGGTAAATTGATAACAAATATATTTGCAGGAGGTACCGAAAATACAGAAAGAGCATTTTTAACGGGGTATCACTCTCATCCAAAATATTTTGGCAAAACAAATTCCTTTGTCTGGTATTTAAAAGAACAGGGCTATAGAACAGAAGCTATGCACCCCTTTACCGGATCTTTTTATAATAGACGAAATATAAATGAATATTTAGGATTTGATAAATTTGATCATTACGATAATAAATACAATCAATTTCAAGAATGGCACCCTATAATGGACATAGATTTTTTTGACTTTATAATAGAAGGATTTGAAAATAGTAAAAAAGATAACATACCCTATTTCAACTTTTCAGTAACCTATCAAAATCACGGACCATATTCTGACGAAAAATGTTCAGATATACAATATCTGATCAAAAAAGATCACTACAATGATCAGGATTATAATATAATAAATAATTATATGGCGGGAATAAACGAAACAGATGCAGCATTCAAAAAATTATTCGATTATTTCAGAGACGAAAAAGAGCCTACAGTAATATTAATATTTGGGGATCATAACCCTTGGCTTGGAACAGGTAACATTGTATATAAAATGTTGGATATCAATTTAGATCCGGAAGATATAGAAGGGTTTAAAAATTATTATCAAACCCCGTATCTAATTTGGGGAAATAATGAAGCCAAAAAAATTCTTAATAAAGATTTAATGGGAGAATCAGAAACTATAAGCCCTAATCTCCTTATGTCAGAACTATTTGATTGTCTGGGCTGGAAAGGCAATGAATATATGCAGTATATTACAAATATGAAAAAGAAATTTGATGTAAATCATAGATTATACTTTAAAGAAAATGGAGAGTTCACAACAGAATTATCAGAAGACAATAGAAAAATTTGGCAGGAATTCAGAAATCTTGAATATTATTACAGCAATAACTTTAATGAATAAATTCTAAATATTGCAACATTATAATGCCCGGCTTTACTCGTTGTGCCGATTAATTTTTTATATTACCGGCACAACGGGTTGTTTAATGGGGTTTTTTGACGAACCCAAATAAATTTAATCAAATTATATTTGTAAACTGTCGCATAAAGTCCTATAATATATTCTAAGAAAGTTTAATTTTTATATTATTACTTGATTACTTAGGAGGAATTTTTGATGAAAAAAGATGTAAATATTGATTGGGAGGAACTTTCATTTGAATACATAAAAACAGATTTTCGATATGTATCTAAATGGATAGACGGAAAATGGGATGAAGGTAAATTAGTAGAAGATAACACATTAACTATCAGCGAAGGATCCCCCGCCCTTCATTATGGACAACAATGTTTTGAAGGAATGAAAGCATATAGAAGGAAGGACGGTACAATTCAACTTTTTAGACCCGATCAAAACGCCAAAAGAATAAATGATAGCTGCCGTCGTATTTTAATGCCGGAAATACCTGAGGACAAGTTTATTGATGCCTGCATTCAGGTAGTCAAAGCTAATGAGGCCTATGTTCCTCCATATGGAACCGGTGCCACTTTATATATTCGTCCTTTTGTTATAGGTGTAGGAGATAACATAGGTGTAAGTTCGGCCACGGAATATATATTCAGCATTTTTTGTATACCGGTAGGTGCCTATTTTAAAGGCGGTTTAGCCCCTGTCAATTTTATTGTAACAGACTATGATCGAGCTGCGCCACATGGTACAGGCGCAATTAAGGTAGGAGGCAACTATGCAGCCAGTCTTATGCCCAATAAAATTGCTGTCGAAAAAGGTTTTGCAGACTGTATTTACCTGGATCCTGCAACCCATACAAAAATTGAAGAGGTGGGTGCGGCTAACTTTTTCGGTATAACCAAGGATAATAAATTTGTAACACCAAAATCACCTTCCATATTACCCAGTATTACTAAATATTCACTGATTCATGTAGCTAAAGAATATTTAGGCCTTGAGGTAGAGGAAAGAGATGTGTTTATTGACAATTTAGATGAGTTTAAAGAAGCCGGCGCATGCGGTACCGCTGCGGTTATCACCCCAATTGGAGGTATTGAATATAAAGGAAAACTTCATGTATTCCACAGCGAAACTGAAGTAGGACCTATTACAAAACAATTGTATGACACTCTTTATGGAATTCAATTTGGTGATGTAAAGGCGCCGGAAGGATGGATTGTGGAAGTAAAGTAAAATTTTATGGCGTTTATAATGGCGTTTATAAATATACAAATTTAATATATTTTTTATAAATTATAATACCCCTGCTGTATTGTTGTTTAACGCACAGCAGGGGCATTGTTTACTGTTAATAATTATCGCAAGTCTACCATTTTTTTAAAATCCCTCAGAGAAGTATATGAAAAAATTGTATATCTATTCAGCTCTAACAGAGAATCTCCCGGCTTTACCCTGCCCGGTTCAATGGTAAAAGCCATTCTGTAACCCAGTTCTTTCAATATCTCCAATGTTTCTTCATTATAATGTCCATATGGATAAGCGAAATAAACAGTATCTAATAATTGCATGCTTGTCTTTAAATCTTGTCTAACTTCATCCGGTGGCCTTGTAACCAAATAACCCTGCTCGTTCTCGTCTAATTTATGCAGATCATGTGTATGGGAAGCATATTCAAATACATCCCTACTGTTTTCTATTTCATTCCAACTTAAATGCTGCAGCTCATCAGCATCGAAAGATACAATTTCATCGGTATTCCAGCCCGAAATAAGAAAAATTGCCGCCCTAAATCCATATTCCTTTAAAATAGGATATGCATATTCATAATTACTTTTATATCCATCGTCAAATGTAATAAGTACACTTCGTTTAGGAAGTTTGAGTTCCCCTTTTACAAAACTCTCTAATTCATCTAATCCAACAGTATAATATCCATTTTCATATAAGAGATCCATGTGCTTTTTAAAGGTTTTTACAGGCAAAATCACACAATTATCTTTAAAAGGATTTTCCTCATCCTTAAGGAGATGGTGATACATTAAAACCGGAACACTTTCTGCCCATTTTTCAGATTCATTTTCTACATTTATTTTTAAAACATCTTGTATAACTATCCTTTTTACCTTTCCATAAATATTTTCTCTAACATGTGAAACTTTATTATAAATGAAAAACAAGATAATACATAATATAATACCGCTAATCGTTAATTTTAATATCATTTTTCTATCTTTGTCCATCTTATCCTCCTAATATAACTGATTCCCTGAAGATTTTAATGTATTTTATCAAAATTTAAAACAATATGTCCGCAAAATTAAAACTTTTTATTTAAATACTTTTTAGATACTGATTGTTTAATTATAGCATAATAACGGTTTATATAATTGAATATTTTATATAAGATATGAACCTAACATTATTTTCGAATGAAATATGATATAATATAACCAAATTTAGATGTTTTTTGTATATATTGTGTAAAAAGGAAGAAAAGGAGGAGTATATATGAAAAGTATTAGAACAAAGCTGTTAATATACTTTGGTATAATAATTCTATT
>CAYLIZ010000106.1:0-4420 GCA_964383985.1 uncultured Alkaliphilus sp.
CAGTCTGATGTCCCCCTGGTTTCTCCTGGTTTCTCCCCTGGTTTCTGCATACTAGAATTTAATTCATTCTTACTAATATCAATTCTATGTTCTCTAAAGCCAATGTGTAAGCCACATAATAGATTCTTGATGCTACATTACTATCGCAAGTACCATGTAAAATCAGCTGTTCATAAAGATCGTTTATTCCTTCTACATCGTTACTATGTTTAGACTGTATCTTTCTTAATAACTCCTTGTCTACATTGTCTACCTTATCTTTAAATATTATTTTATATCTCATATAAATCCTCCATTCAGTTTTAAAAAATCCTCAATTTCAGATTCAAAAATTTCCGTTATTTTAACTGTTTCTCTATACTTCTCTTTTCTTTATATTTTTAATCTATTTGTATTATTTCTATTTGTCAAGTAAAAATTGGTTAATCCTCTTTAATTTTACTAGCCCGGAAATATATTTTGAAACATATTTAAAGTAGAATAATGTGATAAATGCCGGCCCCACTTCTCTTTCGTAGCAATCTTGCGGTAATGTATTTTCCGGCGAATGGGTTCGCCTCTATAGACAGATACTATATTCCATCATTAAAAAAACCGAGAGAAAACCTCCCGGTGCTATATCATGTATTTATATGTTAAATCCCAAAAGATATTTCAGATTGTTTTATTCAAAATCCTCTATTTCTATTTGTCCGTCTTCGATAAGTTGCTTTGCAACCCACCTTGCAATATCTCCTGTGATCTTTATACATAGCTCCTTTCTTTCCGAACTTTGAAAATCATTTCCGGCCCAAAGTTTAGTTATTACCTTGCAACAGTTAGATTTATATTGATTTTTCATATAATCATGAAGTTCCTTGGCCCTTTCAAACATTTTTTCATCCATTGGCTCACCCTTAGTTCTTCCATACACCATACCTAGAGCCATTTGTCCACCTGAAACAGCACCACATAGGCATCCGGATTTTCCCATGCCTACCGGAAATCCGCTAGCCATTTTTACTATGTCATCATCATATGGTTTTCCTAAGAATTCATTTATTGTCAGCACTACAGATTCACTGCAAAATAACGTGCCACTTCTAAAAAGTTCTTCAGCTTTAGCTTGTACTGCATCAAGGACCTGCTCTTTTTTATTGATTATATCAGTAGCCATAATATATACCCCCTGAATTTATAATATTTACTGACTGATATTATAAAACATGCTTTATATATTTACCAATAGATTATCCTTATAGACAAAACTCAGCTATTGAAAAAATCTATATCGAATTTCTTAAAAAACCATAAGCTATGTTTAAATTCCAATAGGCCAGGCATAAATATCTGTAACAGCTATGGTTACTTTAATTACCCATATATTCATATTTAAAATACACTATGCCCTTCCCATAGATAAATTTAATTTCTAATTGCATATTAATGATGGTATATTGAAATTAATAGAAATTTCACAGGCAAAAATGGGTTAATGTAATTTTGCAAAAGATTAAAATTAATTAGGAGTGTGATAAATGTGAAGGAAAAGGTTAAAAAGGTGCCCATACCAATGGCGGGATTAATGTTGGGCTTAGCTGCCTTAGGTAATCTTGTTCAGTCTTATGGAGATATATACCGAAATATATTAGGAATGATGTCCGGAATTTTGTTATTATTACTTATGGCCAAAATAGTGATGAACCCTGAGGGTACAAAAAAGGACATGAATAATGTAGTCATAGCTAGTGCATCAGCACCCCTTCCCATGGGCATTACACTTTTGGCTACATATATTAAGCCCTATCAACCTTCATTTTCTTATGTTATGTGGATAACGGGGCTCATATTAAATGCCTCGTTAATACTATATTTCACAAAAAAGTATATGCTTAATTTTAATATTAAAAATGTTTTCCCAAGTTGGTTTGTCCTCTATGTAGGGATTGTAATAGGGAGTGTAACAGCACCTGCATATAACAAAACTATTATTGGACAGTATTTGTTTTGGTTTGGATTTATTTGTTACCTAGTACTGTTACCGATAGTTTTATATAGAGTTATAAAAATAAAGGGAATCCCGGAACCTGCTTTGCCTACAATAGGTATATTTGCAGCACCGGCCAGTCTTTGTTTGGTTGGCTATATAAATTCTTTTCAAGATAAAAACATGATTATTGTAGGTTTTTTGGCTATATTATCTTTAATTTCGTATATAATAGTACTGTTACAGATGCCAAAACTGTTAAAATTGCCTTTTTATCCAAGTGCTTCTTCTTACACATTCCCATTTGCAATCAGTGGGATTGCAATTAAGCTTACTAATGGATTTTTAGTTAGTTCCAATAATCCGATACACTGGTTAAAATACGTGGTAAAATTTCAGGAATTAATAGCTGTTTTGTTTGTTTTATATGTGTTAATTGCATATATTAGGTTTTTATTAGCAGAACCGGCGGGGGGAACTGTAAAGGCCTAAAAAAAGGAAACGATTCTCGTGGTTTCTAAACTTGAAGAATCAACCCCAAGGTTTCAGGGAATGATTCTTCCGGTTTCCCTATAAAATCCCACTACTCGGATTCAAATAAAGAAAGTTGTTTTATAGAAACAGTTGTAAGGTTGGAAACTGTTAAACCTATCAGTCTGATATTATCACGCATATCTATTTCATCTAAAAGATGTGTACCTATTTCAAGTATTTCATCTGCAAGGTTTATACAATAATCCAATGTCTTGCTTTTGGTTTGAAGTTTAAAATTCTCATCCTTTATTTTTAAAGTAACCGTCTTGCAATAAAGTTGCTTTTTTCCCAAGGAAAATGCCAAATCTATTGCAAATTTATGTAAGTACCTTTTAAGCAGTACCTTGTTCCCGGTATCGGTTTTAAAAGTGCGTTCAATTCCTATAGATTTTCTTTCTCTTTCCACATTAATTTTCCTATTATCTATGCCTCGGATTCTATTATATATATCTATACCGAGCTTCCCAAAAAAGTCAGTTAAGAACTCCTCCGAAAGTGCCAATAAATCCTTAATTGTATATATACCTATATTATTTAATCTTTTAGACGATTTAGGCCCTATTCCATATACAGATTTGACCGATAGAGGTAATAATATATCAGGCACCATGTCTTCTGTTATTATTTTAATACCGTTTGGTTTGTTCCAATCCGAGGCAAGTTTGGCCAAAAATTTATTATATGAAATACCGATAGACATAGTTAAACCCGTAGCTTTCATTACCTTTTCTTTTATTCTCATGGCTATTTTAAGGGGTTTCTGCTTAATGTCAGATATGTCTATATATGCTTCATCTATCGATAAAGGTTCGATTAAATCTGTAAAACTATATAAAATATTAAAAATTTCCTTGGACACCTCTTTATATCTTTCCATTCTTGTAGGCACAAAGCATCCCATTGGACATTTCCTTCTAGCTATATAAATTGGCATAGCTGAATGAATACCGTATTTTCTGGCTTCATAATTTGCGGTTGTCACTATGCCTCGGTTGCTTGTTCCACCTACAATAACGGGTCGGCCTCTTAATTTTGGATTATCCCGTTCTTCGACGGAAGCATAAAAGGCATCCATATCCAGATGGATTATATTCAGTTTTTTAGAAGATTTCAAAGGTATATCACCCCAATGCCTCTTTTATATTTGACGGCTTTATCACTATACTTACCCCCCATTCTCCCATATATCTTAATTATACCGGAAAAATTCATACTGCATTTATCAAATAAGTCAGTTATTCACCCATTCAAATAAATCAGTTATTCGTCCATGTGGGGGATTTTCTTCTATTTTTTTTCTTTGATTATTCAAAATCAACTCTTCCAGTTCATCCGCTGTGTATTTATCTCCCCTACTTTTAGCAAGATGAAACTTTGTTCTTACCTTTGATTTTTGAATTTCTTCGAGCCTTTCCTCAGCTTTGTTCCTAAAATCTATATAATTAATCCATTTTTGGCCCTCATCCAACCAATCCATATAACCGTTATCCTGAATAAGAAATTTATCCAGGGTCATTTTATATGTGCAAAACCGATATTCTTTATCCCTGAAGGCCTGTCCATATCTTTCTATCGCCTTCAGGATAATATCTTCCGCATCATTTCTTAACGCTTTATCTATAGCTGTTTTGATTTTAACAGTTAATTTTTTATGTGTAATAATATTTTGATTATTATAGGTCTCGAAAATAATATTATATATTTTGTTTTTATTTACTTTGCTTTCATATACTTTACTTTCATTTACTTTACTTTTATTTACTTTACTTTGTGTATTTTGGACATCCGAAATATCAGTTGTATCCGGGTTTCCGTCATCGGAAACCCTAATTAAAGTTATATTACTTCTGTCATGTACATCAATAAGCAGATAGTCTTCTACCATTTCTACATTAACCCTTTTATAAACTGCTGCTACAT
>CAYLIZ010000107.1:0-2080 GCA_964383985.1 uncultured Alkaliphilus sp.
AAAATAGTATAATATTAAAAATACGGGCAGAGTGGATATTTATGCGTTAAGTATTGTGGGATGGGAAGTTGCCCACAAGCGAAGAATAGTGCTAAAAGTACTATCCGCGGCATAATATCGCATCCGCTGCATATTAGAGAATCTATTACCCTTTTCTCTTATGTAGGGCTCTTGCCTAACTTAAGAGAAAGGAGGTGTAGATTGTGAGTCAAGAAAATGTTTCCTCGATACAGAGAACTATAGCCAGGAATAAACTATCGACAAGAACTTTGGTCCTAGCCGGCATATTTGCAGCTATGAATATTGTACTTACAAGGGCCGGTGTTATTATGTTGTTTGGCGGCAGTGTACGTCTTAGCCTTGGTAAGGTTCCTTTAATTTTGTCCGGGTTGCTTTTAGGTCCGTTACCCGGGGCCTTGGCCGGTTTGGTAGGGGACGTGCTTGGGGTTATTATTAATTCACATGGTGCTATGTTTCATCCCGGTTTTACATTAAGCTCTGTATTAACCGGAGCATTGCCCGGGATAATTGTTATTTTGAGCAATAAAAAAAGGGCTTCGCTATTTAATGTAATCACTTCTAACATTGTTGTGTTAATTCTAGTAAATCTTTTGCTAGACACTTTATGGCTTTCACAAATGTATGGGAATCCTTATCCAATAGTATTTCAAACTAGACTTATTCCCCATATTATTATTGCTACAGTAAACATTCTTATAACTTATCCCTTGCTTAAAAGTTTAGTAAAAACGGGCTTAGCATCAGATACAGTATAAGGTTATAAAATAAATACAGAGAGTGCAGTACATAGGAGATTGTGTCCTAACAATAAGAAAAACATCCTACAGGCAGAAAATATCTGTAGGATGTTTTTATATAAAGTATTACAATGTTAAAATTATATCCATTATTTTGCTGCCAATAAATTTTATTTGAAAAACAATAATATTGGTGATAAAATAAAGGCAGATATAAGAAATTATTATGTTTAAGAAAATAAAATAGAAAGGGGCGATAATAAAATGAGAAAAATATTACTTGTTACGCTTTTAATAATTTCTATGCTCGCCATGGTAGGTTTCACATCAGTAGAGGCATCCTACTGGGAAGAAATGAAGGAACTTTACAAATGGGATGCTATGGAAGGGGAATCAGAAGCAGAACTTGATATATCTATTCCCGATATGGACATAGATTGTCAATATAAGATTTATATTAATTCACAGTCAAATCTTGATGATTTTAGTTCATATTCAGAGATAAAAGTAGAAGATGTACAAGGACAGCTAAATATTCCTGTAATAGAAATGTATACTTACGGTTCAGATCTTTATATTAACAAAGAAGCAGTACTTTCATTTTTATCAGCAATAGGTATGACAGAGGGTGTAGAAATAGAAGAAGAATATATTATGTTAGAAAGTGGCCAAAATGATATCGATATAGATTCTAATATGTTAAATGATGTTATTGAACTTATAGACAAAATGGATTTAGGCGTGGATTTTAATATGGAAAAGGAAGGTAACACATATACTCTAACATTAGAATCAGATGAACTGATTGATCTCCTAGATGCGTATATAAGGTATATTATCGAAAATATTGACCAACTACCTGACAGTTTAACACAAGGGCAGGAAATTGAAATAACAGAAGAAGAAAAACAGAAAGCATTAGAGGAATATAGTGTTTTTGTTGATGAGTATAAGGATTTAGCAAGATCATTTATTAAAGGAAGCAAATTCTATATGCAGAGTACATTCGAAGAAGGTAAATATAGCGAAAATTCCCAATTAGATGTTAAAACACCTATGGGCGGATTAAATATGAATGTGGTATCTACTACCTTCAAGTCAGAAACATCCGGTTTTGAACTGCCAACATCAGTAATGAAAATTACAGCAGAAGAATTAGAGCAGTTAATAGCAGATAAAATGGGTGTGGATACCAGCAATGGATTAAAGGCTGTCATCAAACTTGATGGAACTTATATAAAGATTGGGCCCGGTTTAGAAGAAGGACAAATTTCATTAAAGGTTGAAGATGGTAAATCGTATATTACAGTTGAAGATGCAGA
>CAYLIZ010000107.1:2180-4335 GCA_964383985.1 uncultured Alkaliphilus sp.
ATTGCGGGGCTAAAATTGTTTTTAAAATTGCACTATAGAATTAAAAAGGGGGATTAATACATTGAACACACCATTAGCACAACTAAACCCTGGGGACAAAGGAAAGGTTGAGAAGATATATGCATGTAGATACGAGACCAAAAGATTATATGAAATGGGTTTTAATATCGGAGCTACTTTTGAAGTGGTAAAAAATGATAGAGGGCCGGTTATAGTTTCTTTATTCGGAAATAATATTGCCGTCGGTCGTCGTTTGGCACAAAAAATAATTGTGAGCCAATTGAATTGAGGTTCGGGTTTTATTTTTAATAGATAATAATTATCATACGCAAGGGGGCAGAAAATATTGGGTACTATTGCTTTGGTAGGTAACCCTAACAGTGGGAAAACTACGCTGTTTAATGCGCTTACGGGTTCTAATCAGCATGTGGGAAATTGGCCGGGGGTTACTGTGGAAAAAAAAGAAGGAAAGTTTAGATATAACGGAAATATATATAATGTAGTGGATTTACCGGGCACCTACAGTTTAGGTGCTTTTACTGAAGATGAAATAGTGGCTAGGGATTTTATCCTCAGAGGAAATCCGGATGTGGTAATAAATGTGGTAGATGCCACAAATATCGAAAGAAATTTATACTTAACGACTCAGTTATTAGAGATGGGTGTAAAAGTTGTTGTAGTTTTAAATATGATTGATGAGGCGGAGGCGAAAAATATACAGTTTGGCATTCAAACTCTTTCAAAGAAGCTAGGTGCTCCTGTGGTTACAACAGTCGCTTCCAAAAGGAAAGGTATAGATGAATTAATTAAAGAAGCTGTTAAACTGATGGATGAGGAAGTGAACTTGAGACCTCATATATCCTATGGTGATGAGATAGATAAAGAAATAGAAAAAATAAAGGGATTTTTGTCTGATAAGGCATTAGAATATCCTTCTGAGTGGGTTGCTATCAAATTAGTTGAAGGGGACCAATATATACACGATTTAATTAGTGAAGATAAGACTTTAAATTCTGATAAAGAATTGAGGGATACTCTCTCCGGCATAAAAGAAAAAGGCGAGGATTATGAGTTAGAAATTGTAAATAAAAGATATGAATTTGTGAAGGATGTAACCGGGATTTCTGTTATCAGGCCAAGGGAAGCGGTAAAAACCATAACCGATAAACTGGATAGGATATTGATTCATAAATACTGGGGTTTCCCTATTTTTATACTGATTATGTTCGTATTATTTCAGTTAACTTTTGTTATTGGAGAAGATTTGCTTGGAGAACTTATGGTTACCGGGGTGGATGCACTGGGCCATGCTATAGAGGTTTTTCTTATTAATATAAATTCTCCTGACTGGATAATAGCTTTTACTACAGAGGGGCTTATCGGCGGTCTCGGTGCAATAATGGAATTTATACCGTTGATAGTAGTTCTATACATGTTGATGGGAATATTGGAAGACAGCGGATATATGGCCAGGGCTGCCTATATAATGGATAATATAATGAGGAGGTTAGGCCTTCAGGGAAAAACTTTTATATCCATGATAGTAGGTTTCGGTTGTAATGTTCCGGGTATAATGGCTACCAGGACCTTGGAAAGCAAAAAAGACCGAATGATTGCTATTTTAATCAATCCATTTATGTCTTGTGGTGCAAAACTTTTAATTTATCTTGTATTTATTGCGGCTTTTTTCCCGGATAACGGCGGGTTGGTCTTATTTATTATATATCTTGTAGGAATACTGGTTGCATTGATCATGGGGAAAGTATTCAGCAAGACTTTATTTAAAGGGGAAACAACTGATTTTATAATGGAATTGCCGTCCTATAGAAAACCTGTTTTGAGGAATGTATTAAGGAATATGTGGGATAATGTATATGGATTTTTAAAGAGGGCCGGAACCGTTATATTTGCCGTAGTTACTGTTCTGTGGATTATGGCAGTACTGCCTGTAGGTGTAGAACCCTATGGAGCTGAAAGCATATTAGGCAAAATCGGATTATTTGCCGCACCAATATTTAAACCTGCCGGTTTTGGTACATGGCAGGCTGCAGTGGGATTATTTTCCGGAATAGCAGCCAAGGAAGCGGTGGTAACTACTTTAGGCATGGTTTATGCCGGGGTTGGAGAAGGGACAAAATTGATATCTGCAATACAA
>CAYLIZ010000108.1:0-4242 GCA_964383985.1 uncultured Alkaliphilus sp.
TTTTAAAGCTTCTATCGTCTCTTCCATGTTTTTTACGGTGGTAGTCATCAAGGCACTCAGCCCTATTAGCTTGACATCATTTTCAACAGCTGCTTCTATTATCTTTTCCTTCGGCACATCCCTGCCCAAATCTATGATTTCATAGTTATAATTTTCAAGCAGAACCTTTACTATATTTTTGCCTATGTCATGAATATCGCCTTTTACAGTGGCTAACACGATTTTACCATTAGAAATTTGGGCGTTTCCCTCTTTGCTCAATCTTTCCCTTATAATTTCAAATACATTTTTGACTGTTTCTGCAGATTGTATCAACTGCGGTAAAAATGTCTCGCCTTTTTCGTATTTTTCACCGACTAAATCCAGTGCAGGTACTATATATTCATCAACTACATTCAGAGGCTCTTTATGCTCTAACAGTTTTATAGTGGCCGTTTTGGCTTTTTCTTTCATTCCTTTTAATATTATATCAAATAGATCATCTTCTTGTTTTTCTTTACTGTCCTTTACGACAACTTTTTCATCGGATACATCTGCGCTGTACTTTAGGTATTCCGCTGCTCCCTTGTCTTCATTCCACAAAACTTTAGATGCCATTATAGTGTCCATCATATCCTTATCCAAAGGATCTATTATAGGCAAATCCAGACCTGCGAATAAGCCGGCCGCCAAAAATATTCTATTTATAAGGTCCCTATTAGGCAAACCAAAAGATACATTTGACACCCCAAGCACGGTTTTCACATTTAGTTTTTCTTTTACCATAGAAAGTGATTTTAAGGTTTCCTTTACCTCTTCCTGCTGTGCGGCAGCTGTCAGTGTTAAGCAGTCTATATAAATATCCTCTTTATTTATACCGTATTGTTTAGCCCTTTTTACTATTTTTTCTGCTATTTTAAATCTCTCTTCTGCTTTTGAAGGTATGCCCTTTTCATCTAAAGTAAGCCCCACAACAGAGGCACCATATTTTTTTACTATCGGTAATATGCTCTCTAAAATACTATCTTCCCCGTTTACCGAGTTGACTATAGCTTTTCCGTTATAAATTCTTAAGCCCTGTTCTATGGCCTCGGGATTTGTGGAATCTATTTGAAGCGGCACATCCAATATGGATTGTATTTCCCTAACTACCCTGACCATAGTTTCTACTTCATCTATTTCCGGCAGTCCCACGTTAACATCTAAAATATGGGCACCTGCTTCAACCTGGTCTACAGCTTCTTTTAAAATATAATCTATATCGCCTTTTACCAATGCTTCTTTAAATCGTTTTTTACCCGTAGGGTTGATTCTTTCACCTATTACTTTAGCTTCATCTATAATTACTGCTTTAGTTGGAGTACATACACCGCTTAAAGGTTTATTTTGTCTAGGTTTTGCTTTTATATCACTTACAGTATCTACTAGATGTTTTATATGTTCATCCGTGGTGCCACAGCAACCGCCTATCACTTTAACCCCATTTTCTACAAACATTTTCCCATAATATGAAAATTCCTCGGGGGATATATTAAAAACGGTTTCACCATCGACTATGCCGGGCAAACCCGCATTTGGTTGAACCATAACAGGTATTTGGGATATGCTTAATATTTCGTCCACTATGGGCGCTAGCTCCTTGGGTCCTAGAGAACAGTTAACACCGAGTGCATCTACCCCCAAACCTTCTAACACCATCACCATAGACATTATATTACAACCTGTAAAAGTTCTTTCGTCTTCTTCAAAGCTCATGGTGCAAAATACAGGTAAATTTGAATTTTCTTTGGCTGCTAATACTGCGGCCTTTGTTTCATATAAATCTGTCATAGTTTCTATCAGTATTAAATCTACACCACTTTTCACACCTTGTATGACCTGTCTTTTAAAAATGTTGTAGGCATCTTCAAAACTTAATGTGCCCATGGGTTCCAACAATTCTCCGATAGGGCCTATATCCAGAGCTATATATACATCCCTGTCTTTGATTGCTTTTCTAGCATTTTGTACTGCTGCATCTATAATCTGTTCTACTGTAAAATTGCTGTCTTTAAGCTTTGTTTCATTAGCACCAAATGTATTGGTAGTAACAATATTTATACCACATTTAATATAGTTTTCATGTATATCGATTACTGTTTCGGGGGAATTAATATTTATAACCTCCGGCAATTCGCCTATTTTTAATCCCTTATCCTGAAGCATTGTACCCATGGCACCATCAAATAGTAAAATTCCATCTTTTAAATCTTGTCTAATCCCCACATTTACCACCCTCTTTTCTGAATATACAGGTTGAATAATTTTTGCAATTTAAACAAATATTATTTTCGGAAGACCGCAGGTCTCCCCTACAATCCTGTTTGTTTTTAATGTCCATAACCCCCACTATAGCTGTAACCGATTTTCTGGGTATTAAAATGCTATAAGAATTAGCGGTGAGACCTATTGCTTTTTGTGCCCCTAATACAGATAAAAAATCCTTCTGTATATGTATAGGCAAATCCCCATAACCCGGGCTGTATCTAGTCGTCAATGTCTTATTTTCTTTATTAACAGCTTCTTCTAATTCCTCGCATATCTTGTCACAGATTTCTTCTACCGCTGTAGTGGCACAAGCATCTAATATTAATGCTTTTGTGATACTTTTTCTTTCATAATATCGTATCTTGGAATCCACGTCATTTCCTAAGGTTACTGCCATTAAAATGCAAACTTCACTTTCTTTTAAATGGTTCTTTATATCGTTCCCTGTTAATATCAAATTAGTTTTGTTCAAATGGATATGCTCGTCTTCTTTACAAATGCCAAAAAATCCATATATATGTTTTTCTTTAATTAGGCTTCTCATCTCTTCCATGCATTCATCAATTAAATCATTGGTAGCCTCATCTAAATTTTGATTTCTATAACCTAAATACCTTAAAACTTCATTTTTATTTATAGGACTTTTATTCATATATTGCACAACCCCTTTTAACAATTGTTTAACGATTGCCTAACGATTGCTTAACCATTGTTTAACTATTATTTATAGAATTTAAAATAGAAGTAAGTCCCCTGGTTATATTTTTAGCCACATAAGGGCTGTTCATAGTATATAGATGTATTCCCCTGACACCTGTGGATATTAAATCTACTATTTGGTCTAAAGCGTATGCTATCCCTGCATCTCTTAAAGCTTCCCTATCATGTTCATATCTATCCATTATTTTTTTAAATTTGCGCGGAAGTGTAGCACCGCAAAGCGAAACAATCCTTTGAATCTGTTTTTTATTAGTTACGGGCATTATACCCGCTTGTATAGGTAGCCCTATACGTTTCTGTTCAACCTTATCTAAAAAATCATAAAAATTGTTATTATCAAAAAAAAGTTGGGTTATTAAATAATCTGCTCCTGCCTCTTCCTTTAACTTTAATATTTCTATGTCAAAATCTATACTTTTACTTTCAATATGTCCTTCAGGATAACAGGCTGCTGCTATTCCAAAATCCCCTATCTCTTTTATATGCCTTATAAGTTCTTGAGAATTATTAAAATCCCCCGGGGAAAATCCCCCTTCCGGTATATCACCCCTAAGAGCTAATATATTTTTTATACCTTCCTTTTTTAAATCTTCTAAAATTTTGGTGGTCTCTTCTTTTGTAGAGCTTATACTTGTCAAATGAGCTAAAGCTTCTATTTCATATTTATTTTTAACCAATGATGATATCTCACAAGTTCTGTTGCTATTTCCGGCGCCTCCTGCACCATATGTAACACTGATATAATCCGGGTTCAAATTCTGTAGACCTTCCAGTGTTTTGTATATGGTTTCTATAGGTGATGTAGGTTTGGGCGGAAACACCTCAAAAGAAAAAACTACTTTTTTTTCATCAAACAGCTGTCTTATGTGCATTTTTTTCTCTCCCTCTAATACAAAAAAGCCTTTCATCAAAAATTAATATTTTACGATGAAAGGTCATTATTACTTATCTGTATTTTTCCTTCTCATCTTTCTTTGGGCTTGATTACACCCAAAGTAGGAGTTGGCACCTTTTCAGATTAATACATCTGAAGGCTGCCGAGGTTTCACAGGGCCCTTCCCTCCACCTCTCTTGATAAGAGTTCTTATTTGATTGATTTCATTATAATAAATTGTATTAAGAATGTCAATGATATTTGCTTTACCTTCTGCCAACTAAATTTATATTCTAACCGCTTTCCCCTTTCGCCTAATGTTGTGTTATGTTTATTTAATTTTTGCATCATAAGCGGGCGGT
>CAYLIZ010000109.1:0-4221 GCA_964383985.1 uncultured Alkaliphilus sp.
TATGAAAAGGTAGGTGGTAAGGGATGAAACGAACATTTATCATTACCTTAATCATGGCATATTTTATAGTCTTTACTATTGGAACATTTAGTTTTTCTAATCAACAAAAAGGAGCAATTGGTTCTTTCGATAAAATCATGGAATATAAATTCGAATTTAAAGATGAGAATTATAATAGTTTTCCAGGTTACTATGATTTAATTGAGAAGGTTGCAGAAAAGTATAATGCAGATATTCTTAGGAAAACATCACACTATGACGGGGAAAAACATATCTCCAAATATACAGATTATATTTATCTGTCAACAGAATCACATAATACTAGAAGGTATGCAGAAAAACTATCCGTAGATGAAAACGAGTTTATATTAGCTATTGAGCAAAATGGGGGCTTTTCAACTCAAAAAAATGAACAAACAAGAAACATTAACCTATTAGATAGAGGTTACAATTTTACACTTTTACCTTTTAGCGATTTGAAATTATCCTATAAAGTCCCTGGAACATATTATGTCTCAATTGTTGATGAAAAGGAATTTGATGAATTCATTAATAATCTTGTTGATAATCTAAATATTAGTCCCTATAATGAAAAAGGTCACTATTATACAGCAGAAGATCTAAATCCATCATTAAATACGGACGTTAGCAAAAATACGGACGTTAGTAATGCTATATATGATAGCTTTGAAATCCTTGAAACTATTATGGTGTTTTGTACAGTTATGTTTATTATACTGTTTCTTTATTATCTAGCGAGGAGAACGAAAGATATCTCTGTATTGAGGATTAATGGTGTAAGTAAAAATAATGTTATTAAGAAACTTGTGCTAAAGGATGTTACCATCGTTTCTTTAATATGTATCGGCATACTCGTTTTACTAGGATTAAGTATTTCGAAGGGTAATTCCCTATATATCATACAATTAATTCAAACTTTTCTTGTGATGTATCTAATATTGATCATTACTACTTATGGTATTAGTATTATTTATATCAATAGAATAAATCTTATTGATAGTTTAAAAGGCAGGAGGCCTTTTGGGATAATATTTGGAGCCAATATGATTTTTTATTTTGTTGCCACATTTCTCCTTGTGTCTTCCGGTAGCTTGCTACGCGATAATTACAGCAGCTTAAAACTTAAGGAAAATAGGTATTCTAAGTGGGCCTTAATGAACAATTATGCAACATATCATCCTGTACTCTCGGGTGATGATGCTCTAGAAATACGTTCAGGGGAGTACCCTTTAGATATTCCCAGCTATGAGCTATATAAAAATCTTGATGAGCAAGGTAAAATATTATATGCTGATGCATCACTACTTACACCAGATTATGCTCACAATTCTTTTGATAGTAAAATTTTTAACGTAAACCTTGAGTACATAAAAAAATTTGGGATTATCCAGGCTATAGAGAATAATATAAACATAGATAAAAAAGAGCAAGCAAGTGTATTTTTAGTACCTGCTAAATATAAATCTCAAGAAGAGAGGCTAAAAAGAATATTTACTGAAGATAGAAAGAGTTTTCATGATGTTTTTCATGTTGGATTATATAATTATGATCCGATGCCTGAAACCAAGACTGTAAAAATATATTATTACGAGGATAACCAAGATATATTTACAATAAATATTGATGTAGCACCCCATTATGATAATTTGGTTCAAGACCCTATAATGATGGTTTTCACTCAAGCTAATGTGTTGGTGCCCGACATCAAAATCTTCAATTCAAATCCTTCGTTATTTATTGATTTAGATGGAAGAACTGTAGAAGAGACCCAACAAGAATTGGCTCCGTTATTAAAAGAATTGGAGCTTGATGATAATTTGCCATATTTAGTATACCCCAATGATATTATCAACAATCAAATTAATGAAATAAAATCGGCTATCAAAATGATTGCAATAAGTTACCTACTTTTAACAGCAATATCAATTTTTTTAGTTATTGAAATGGTTTATTTGTTATTTGAGAGAAACAAACAGTTGTTTTTTGTTAAAAAATCATTAGGCAAGCCATTTATCAATAAGTATGCCAAATTGCTGTTACCCGTAATAATAATAAACGTATTAGTAGTGGCGGCGGGCTTGAAATTAATATTTAGTGTTAATAGTCTGAACTTTCTTAGCTTTATTATTTTATTAGTGGAGATTATAATTATCGGTATTATCGCTAAAGTATATGAAAGACGAAATGTTTCTAATGCTATAAAGGAGGGAATTTAAATGGACCCCAGCATTAAAAAACCGGTTATCGAACTAAAAAATATTAGCAAAAAATATGGGAATAAAGTAATATTTGAGGGCTTTGATCTTTCAATTTTTAAACAGGATATGTTATGTATCATGGGAGTGAGCGGATCAGGAAAATCAACCTTATTATATATTATGGGTCTATTGGAGACCATTGATTCTGGAAAAATATATTATTACGGTAATGAAATTAGGTATACAGATAAAGTGGTAAATACAATACTAAGAGAAAAAGTTGGTTTTCTTTTTCAAAATCATGGTCTAGTAGATGACAGAAGCGTAGATTATAACCTTGATTTGGTTAAGGAAAATTCAAAAACAGAGCATTGGGATAAAGAAAAATCTGATGTAATAAAAATGCTTGGTCTAGATAATAGTATTAAGAAAGAGAAATGCTATAAATTATCGGGGGGAGAACAGCAAAGGGTTGCCATGGCAAGGCTTATTTTAAAAGATTCTGCTATAATTCTAGCGGATGAACCTACAGGTTCATTAGATGAAAAGAATAGAGATGTTATTTTAGAGACATTAGATATTCTAAATAAACGTGGGAGAACTATTGTTATTGTTACGCATGATCCTATAGTCGCATCAGCGTGTTCGAGAAGGATTAACATTTAACAGATTTAAACAACATAACGAGGATATATTACAGTAAAATCAAGGTAGTATTTTAAAAAAACACTTGAAAAATTTCCACCTTGATTTTTATAAATTTCATTTATTTACATTAAGATAAAGCTAGGGCGACAGGAAATATAAAAATTACTTATCTTCCTTATCCTTAATAATATTTTGATAAATGAAATCGCTCTCTACAAAACCAGCGGGACGGTTCTTCTGGTTGACATTGCGCTTTTTATGGCGGTAAACTGAACAGGGGCGTTAAATATGCCAAGAGTTGCGAGAGAAAAAAGTGAAACAGGAATATACCATGTAATACTCAGGGGAATAAATAGACAAACAATATTTGAGGATGAAGAAGATGCCATAAAGTTCCTACAGATTTTAAATAAATACAGACAAAGAAGTGAATGTAAAATATATGCTTATTGTCTAATGGGAAACCATGTACATATCTTAATAAGAGAAGGGAAAGAAGAACTAGGGATGACGATGAAACGAATGGGGGTAAGCTATGTACATTGGTATAATTAAAGGGATAAATATTTAAGCATTATTAAAGAAAAAGGGCTATCAACAAGACAGATAGCTAGGTTGACAGGGATAGGCAGGGGTATAATTCTGAGGGTATAAAAATATAGGCTGTAAAGACAGGATTTTGTTTTTTCATAACCCGGCAAACGGGTAATTTTTTTTAAATTACTATGGCCAGCATGGCCATCCGGTTTCTCTGGTTTTCCATACCTTTGTCTTACAACTGGGGTTGTCACAGAAGAATTTTCGGGTTTGTAGACATATGATAACCTTTTTGTCCATCACCGGTAGGTCTTTTAGCGTACGTTGGTATTGACTGTGAACTCTGTTGCTTTTCCGTTTACAATTTGGACATTTACGATTAGATTTTGTGGATTGTAGCCTTACTATGATATCGGAATCGTTTATTATAACATCATCTATAGATAAATCCGGCGGAAACAACGCAGATAATTGTAACATAGGAATCCCTTGGTTATAAGTATTCTATATTGTTCATATAATGTCAGCCTGAATGTTTTTCCAGTAAGCAATAATGGCATTCCATTTTTTCCTTCACCGAAAGTGCGGGAGAACCACTTTTTGGTTGACATTCACAGCATCTGTTATTGATCGCTTACATTCAATTGGCTCTTTGTTATACTGTAAATATAATTATTCTAATAATAAGGAGTCCAATACAGGATAGAGAAATTAAAAACATTGAAAATCTCTTATTTATGAAATCTTTTAATAAAAACACAATTCCCAAAACCATAAAAATAATTGATGTTATTTTTAAAAGGTGCACCGGGGACGG
>CAYLIZ010000110.1:0-4080 GCA_964383985.1 uncultured Alkaliphilus sp.
TTATCGAATATGTAGCTTATTGTTCCCTTGATTATACCATATTGCTATTTTATCACCACTCTAAATTTTTATATCGATTTTAGTTTCACCTTTTTCAGTTTGGTAAATAAGGATTTTACATTACCCACTTAATCTACTACTGATTTTATCAATAACAAAAATATAGATATTTAAACCACCCCTAAAACTCAAATATTATATCAAAAGAGTTTTCAGATTTAATATTATTATATCCACGTATAATAATCTTGTCATTTTCGTAAGCTTTTAATATTGAAAATATATCGTTGTTTTTCAGCTCGGACCTAAAATATAAATCCATTCGCTTTAAATTATGTATATTAATACATTCAGTTTCAGAAAGAGCATCATAAGCAAATTTGCCATAGCAAACATTATTAACATGGCCTAGGGGATCTATATGGCTATTATATATTCTGCGTTGATCTACCTTTTCAAATTCCTGATTAATATTAATTGTTGGGCTCGCTTCAATGATAAAATCCTCATCCGGTTTAAACACAACAAACGGAAGTTCTTTTTTGCGATAAATTGTTCTTTTATCTATATCAATTAAAACAGAAAAACTACTTCCATGAAAAAGGATTTCGCCCTTCTTGTTTCTAAATATAAATTCCCTCCGAAAGAATGGCCCCTTACGCCGGGAATACCATGTTTGTGCGTACATTTTGGTTATCCCTTCAACCGGCCTAATAATCTCTATGGACAAGGAAACAAATGCCCATGCTAAATTATGTTTCATTATTGCTTCCATATTTAAATTTGTTTTATTCAAATGCAAATCTACGATCTGACCAAATAATTTCTGATAACCATAAGGTTTTAGTATATTATTCTGATTCAAATCAGATATTTCATTATTAACCTCATAGGTGTAATCCTTTTCCATTGTTTTATCTCTCCCTATTACCTTTCTTTCCTGACTATACATATATTCTATTTTGCTACAAAAATTCCTTTATTATATATTTAAAGGACTAAATAAAAAATGGGCAATTATTTTATCCATCTGCTCCCTATAAAAAACAGAATACAACTCTTTAAAATAAATGATCAGGAAACAAAACAAAAATCCATCAAAAAAGGCTTCCAAAAGCCTTCCTTAATGGATTAAAGATTAATTTAATTTAAATTATAAGATAGAATAATATTCCTAGGATACTGAAAGTCCTAAAAATTTAGATACTTTAAGATCACCATTGTTTTTAAATATTTCCTTTGGAGTGCCAATCTGTCTTATTTGCCCATCTAGTATAATACCAACTAAGGTAGCAAGCGTACCGGCCTCATTAAAATCATGGGTAACATGTACAATTGTGCATTTATAGGTCTGGTGAATCCTTTTTATTTCTCGGCATAAAAATTTTTTTGTATTAGGGTCAAGGGCGTTTAGTGGTTCATCCATTAATAAAATCTTTGGTTTAAGAGCCAATGCTCTAGCCAAGGATACCCTTTGTTGTTCACCCCCGCTCAATGTCCCGGGGAACCGGTCCAAAAGATGTATAATATCAAATAGTTCTGTTAATTCCAATACTGTATTCTCTATCTCATCTGGTGGAATTTTTCTCAACTTTAAACCAAATGAAATGTTTTTATATACGTTAAGGTGGGGGAAAAGCGCATAATCCTGATAAACGAAACCCACACCCCTTTTTTCCGGTGGTATTTTTTCAACATTTTTATTGTTAATTAAAATATTGCCCTTATCCGGCTTATATAAACCTGCAATAAGCTCCAATATAACAGTTTTTCCTGCACCCGTCGGTCCAAGAATTGAAAAGTATTCACCTGACGGAATTTCTAGATTCACGTCTCTTAAAGAAAAATCCCCTAGAGATATTGATACATTCTCTAATGAAATCATAATTTCATACCTCCGTTAATTTACACAAGAACCACTAATAAAATCATCACTTTTTAAATATAATAGATATATATTTTTTCAGGAAATAATAAAAGCAACTTGGTGAGAAGCACCAAGTTGCTAGGTTGCAAGCTTGTATCACTGATTTTAAATAATCAACAGTTTTCTCCTTCTCACAACGGAAGGCTATATCGTTTCCAATATAACCCTAACGACCAATTCCCATAGACTAACACCTTAGAAGAATTGATTCGGAGCTATATACAAATGCAGTAGAATTAATCAACAATTATTATCAAAAATCTCTCTTCATAACAATGCCCTGCATTTATTATTCTTGTTTTTTCAACACATTTCTTAACTTCCATATTTCTTAACTCTATTCAATTATACATCATTTATATTATCTGTCAATAATTTTTAATCGACGAATAATGACAAGTTACTGTATCAGCTAAAATCTGATAACCTAAAAATCTATTGTTATATATACAATATTTCCCTTCTAATAAAATCCAACGTTGTATTTGTTAACATATTTCTTATCCTATTTCTGCTCCCGGTTGAATTTACTTTTTTAATTTTTGTAATTCGGTTTATACAAATTCCTATGTATGCAAGTCCAACCGGATGAATTTTGGTGCCTCCATCAGGTCCTGCTACACCTGTAATGGATACCCCTATGTCGGTATCAGCAACCTTACGTATACCTTCGGCCATTTCTTTGGCTACATTTTCACTGACAGCACCATATTTCTCCAGTGTTTCGGGTTTTACACCTAAATATTTAACCTTAGATTGATTGCTATATGTAATAATTCCTTCCATAAAAACAGAAGATATTCCGGGATAGTTAATTAATCGTGCTGATAAGAGCCCACCTGTGCATGATTCAGCAGTAGCAATAGTTAAACCCTTTTCAATTAAAAGTTTGGCTACTACAGTTTCTAAGCCTGTATTTCCCTCTCCATAAATATAAATACCTAATCTATCCCTTATTTGATTTTCAACCGGAGCAATTAACATCTCTGCCTCTTCCCTTGTAGATGCACTTGCTGCTATTCTAAGAGTTAAGCCCCGCGCCTTAGAATATGGGGCTACGGTTGGATTTGTTTGATTTTCTATAATATCCATTATCATCTCTTCCATCCGTCCCTCGCCTATACCGGTAATATTGAGGGTTTTAGATACAAACACCTTATCCTGATATTTTTGTAAATAAGGAATGATCTGTTTCTCAAATATCGGTATATTTTCCCTTGGCGGTCCCGGTAACAAAATCAACTTTACATTTTTATCCTCAATAATACATGCAGGAGCCATGCCGACTGAATTTGGTAAAACAATAGCTCCCTCCGGAAAATATCCTTGTTTTCTATTCCCATCATTTACGGACAATCCCCTTTTTGCAAAAAATTCCTGTATTGCTTTTAAGGTCCCCTCATGAGGTACCATCTTTTTATTCAAAAATTGAGCTGCAATTTCTTTAGTTATATCATCCTTTGTAGGACCCAGCCCTCCGGTAGTGATTACCAAATCTGTTCTATTAAAAGCTACCTCATATGCCTTATATAGCCTTTCTGCATTATCACCAACAACGGATTGATAATAGGTATCAATTCCCAAATTAGCTAATTCCCTTGAAATATATTGTGCGTTTGTATTAACTGTTTCTCCTAACAATAATTCAGTACCGACAGCAATAATTTCCGCTTCCAAATCTGCCACCTCTTCGTTAATTAATTTTTCTTCTGTACTATTCTTCCCCTAACTACACATATATTCTATTTCAATATAAAAATTCCTCTATTTGTATTTAATAATGAAGACCTCCTCCTAAACGGAAAAGGTCTCCATCATTAAATCTATTGCAAATTAAATATAAATTTAATTTATTATGTTTTAGGTATACAAATTACCTGACCTACTTGCAAATTATTAGGGTCTACACCCGGGTTTGCCCGTTGTATAGCTTCTACTGTGGTATTAAATCTCTTTGCAAGCAAGAAAAATGTATCTCCTGACTTAATTGTGTAAGGCATTGTACCTCTTGGACACTTACTTGGTGGTTTAGTCTCTGGTATACAAATTACTTGACCGATTTGTAAATTATTGGGATCTACACCCGGGTTTGCCCGTTGTATAGCTTCTACTGTGGTATTAAATCTTTGTGCAAGCAAGAAAAATGTATCTCC
>CAYLIZ010000111.1:0-4057 GCA_964383985.1 uncultured Alkaliphilus sp.
TAGAGGTTATAATGCAAATCTACGTTGTAGCTATAGAGGCGAATTTATTCGCCTATTAAAAAGAAGGCAGGTAATTAAAGTGAAAAGAGTGATTAGCGTAAGTATTGGCAGTTCCAAAAGGGACCACTATGTAGAGACAGAGATAATGGGTGAAAAATTTGCTATTGAGCGTATTGGCACGGATGGGGATATAAAAAAAGCAATTGAATTGGTGAAAAAAATAGATGGCAAGGTTGATGCAATTGGGATGGGCGGCATTGATTTGTACATATGGGCAGGAAATCGTTCATATATTATTAGAGCTGCATTGCCTATCAAAAAAGCGGCTAAAATTACACCGATAGTTGATGGTTCCGGTCTCAAAAATACATTAGAAAGGAAAGTTATTCAGTACTTACATAATAACGGCACAATTAATTTTACAGAAAAAAAGGTATTAATCACTAGTGGGATGGATCGTTTCGGCATGGCGGAAAGTTTAGAATACTGCGGTGCTGATATAATATTAGGGGATTTAATGTTTGCTCTTGGTATAAATATTCCCGTATATTCGCTAAAAAGTTTACACAGAATAGCAGCAGTAGTAGCACCAATTGCCTGCCGGCTGCCATTTCATATGTTATATCCTATAGGGAGTGAGCAAAACAAAAATATTAGCAATAAGTTTACTAAGTATTTTGATGATGCAGAGGTTGTGGCGGGGGATTTTCATTATATTAAAAGGTTTATGCCTATCAATATGGAAAACAAAATAATAATCACAAATACAGTTACAAAAGAAGATGTAAGTCAATTGAAAGATAGGGGTGTAAAGCTGCTTGTTACTACCACACCGGAATTTAACGGCAGGTCTTTTGGAACCAATGTGATGGAAGGGGTAGTAATTTCCCTTCTTAAAATAAACAAAAAGGGAAGAACATTAGACGAATATGAGAAAATTTTAAACGAGCTCGGCCTTAAACCTAGGGTAGAATATCTAAATAAAATTGAAAAAGTTATATAATATGAGGATTTAATTTTTATGAAGCTGTGTGATGTAAGAATTTGGGTTTTGCTTGACATTTAATAATTACTATTTTATAATATGTAACATATATTTATAAGACATATCTATATGAACAGTAAGATAAATATTTAAATATAAAGTGCATATTGCAATTTCCTAAAAAATACCCCGTAAAGGGGCCATTTAATATCTATGTAACTAATAGGACAAATTTACAAAATTAAAGAAGCATAAAAAAATTGGGGGAACATACATTATGAATTAGTACCATAACAGTATTTTAATAGGGTAATTAGGAAATCATATGTAGATTAAGGTTTAATTGATTGAGGATAAGGAGGGAGGCTACCGTGATAGACAAAGAAATTGTTTTAACAGTTCACGGGCTAAAAAAGCTGGAAGATGAGCTGGAAATGCTTAAAACTGTAAAAAGGAAAGAAATAGCTGAGAGAATAAAGCAATCGATTGCTTTTGGAGATATAAGCGAAAATTCTGAATATGATGAAGCCAAAAACGAGCAGGCTCAGGTAGAGGATAGAATAAACAAACTTGAGGCTATGCTCCGCAGGGCTACTGTAATAGATGAAGATGATATTGCTACAGATATTGTCAGCATAGGTTCAACAGTGCAGGTTAAAGACTTAGAATTCAATGAGATAGTTGAATATATGATAGTTGGGTCAGTTGAGGCAGACCCATACGAACTTAAAATATCCAATGAATCTCCTGTTGGTAAATCTTTAATAGGGTCCAGGGTAGGAGAGATTGTAGAAATACAAATCCCGGATGGTATTACGAAATATGAGATATTACAAATTATAAGATAAGCTGGGGGCATACTGATGATGAATGAAGAACAGGGCATAAATGAGTTGCTTAAAATACGTATAGATAAATTAAAACATTTAAAAAGTATAGGGAAAAACCCTTTTGAAATAGAAAAGGTTTATGTTACTCATTATAGTGAACAAATAAAAGAAAAGTTCGAACAATTAGAAGGTAAAGAAGTAACAATTGCAGGACGTCTAATGGCTAAGCGCGGCCATGGCAAGACAAGTTTTATTGATATTCAGGATAAGGATGGTCAGATACAATCATATATAAGACAGGACATAATAGGTGAGGAGGATTATGGACTATTTACTACCTATGATATAGGGGATATCTTGGAAATAAATGGAGAGGCTTTTAAAACAAAAAGGGGAGAGATTTCAGTAAAAGCTAACAAAATTCGTTTGCTTACAAAATCTATTCAAATTTTGCCGGAAAAATGGCATGGATTAAAAGACCATGATTTAAGATATAGGCAAAGGTACGTAGATTTAATAGTTAATCCGGATGTGAAAAAAACCTTTATCACTCGAACTAAGATAATTAAAGCCATAAGGGAATATTTAGACAACAGGGGATATTTAGAGGTAGAAACCCCCATATTAGGCACTATAGCCGGGGGCGCTAATGCCAGGCCCTTTATTACGCATCACAATACCTTGGGCATTGATATGTATTTACGAATTGCGAATGAATTGTTCCTGAAAAGATTGATAGTTGGAGGGTTTGACAAGGTATATGAGATGAGCAAAATGTTCAGAAATGAAGGCATATCTATTAAGCATAATCCCGAGTTCACGAGTATCGAGCTCTATGAGGCTTATGCGGATTATAATGATATGATGGAAATTACTGAGAACATAGTAGCATATGCTGCTGAAAAAGTCTTAGGCACTACTAAAATCAATTATCAAGGTCAGGATATAGATTTAACCCCTCCTTGGGACAGAATGACAATGATAGATGCATGTAAAAAATACGCAGATGTGGATTTTAATGATATTAAAACTGATGATGAAGCAATTAAGGTAGGCAAGGAATTGGGAATTGAAATTAGACCTGAAATGAAAAGGGGTCATATAATAAGTGAAGTATTTGAGGAATACGCTGAAAAACATTTAATTCAGCCCACCTTTATAACACAATATCCGGTAGAGGTATCACCTTTATCGAAACGAAATCCTGATAATCCGGAGTTAACAAATCGATTTGAGGCTTTTATCAATGCATGGGAAATTGCAAATGCTTTTTCTGAGCTTAATGACCCATTTGACCAGCGTGAGAGGTTTATGGAACAACTAGCACAGCGTGAAGCCGGTGACGAAGAGGCACATATGCCGGATGAAGATTTCTTAAATGCTTTAGAAGTAGGACTGCCTCCTACCGGCGGATTAGGAATAGGAATAGATAGATTAATAATGTTATTGACAGATTCTCCATCTATCCGCGATGTAATATTATTTCCTACAATGAGGCCTATAGAATCAAATAAAGAAAGCGAAGATTAATTGTAATAGGTATAAACAACATAATATTATTGAATTCTAATGAATTGTAAAGCACTATTATAAATAATTATTTATAACAGTGCTTTTTTTATGACCGTTATGACCTAATCCGATTGTTTATATTCCTACGGAGCAAATTAAGGTTGCGAGACTGCGTGAAATGACCCAACCTATATTGGAAGTAAGAAATGAGAAGCGGGAAGTGTGATGGTATAATATAAAACATGTATGAATAAAATTATAGGAAATATCTGTTATTTATATAATATAGGTCAAATGTCTTAAATTTAAAATAGAATAGTGGTATAATAGTAATGTTAATAGCTGTAAGAAATACTAGGAGGGGAAAAAAGTATGAGCTTACAACAATTATTTGAAAAGGGAGTGTCTTTTGATGTATTTGCTCCCGATGATCATGACGTGAATATGGAAAAACTGTTAGAAATATATAATGAGGTTGAAATCGATAAAGAATTATTTAATAAAATTAAATCAATAAATAAGCCTATATACATATTAGCTTTTGCTGAACTATGGTGTCCCGATTGTATTATAAATTTACCGGCACTTAAAAAAATAAATGATATTAATCCGAATATTGTATTCGGAATTTTATCTAAAGAAGATAATGAAAAATATATAGAAAGCCGCAAAATAGATGCTAAACCTAAAATTCCTACTTTTATCATATTAAATGATAAATTTGAAGAAA
>CAYLIZ010000112.1:0-3976 GCA_964383985.1 uncultured Alkaliphilus sp.
AAATATTTGGAATCGGTGTCTAAAGGAAAAACATCAGAAGCTATTAAAGCGTTGATGGGATTGCAGCCTAAAGAGGCGACGATTGTACAAGATGGACAAGAGGTCAAAATTCCTATAGAGGAAGTAGAAGTAGGGCATATTATAGTTGTAAAACCGGGGGAAAGAATACCGGTAGATGGCGTAGTAATAGATGGTTATACATCTGTAGATGAGTCTATGTTGACCGGGGAAAGCATCCCGGTGGAAAAAAGCAAGGGTGATGAGGTAACAGGCGGTAGTATAAACAAAAATGGTTCCATTAAATTTGAAACCAAAAAAGTCGGGAAAGATACTGTATTAGCCCAAATAATAAAATTAGTAGAAGACGCCCAGGGTTCGAAAGCACCTATTGCAAAAATGGCAGATGTAATTGCAAGATATTTTGTACCTGTGGTTTTTGCAATTGCCATTGTGTCCTCAGTAATATGGTATGCTACAGGAAAACCGCCGGAATTCGTTTTAACTATATTTGTATCGATACTAATTATTGCTTGTCCCTGTGCCTTAGGACTGGCTACACCTACAGCTATCATGGTTAGTACAGGTAGGGGAGCAGAATTTGGGGTATTGGTCAAAGGTGGGGAGGCGTTAGAAGTTGCTCACAAGGTAGACACAGTTATATTAGATAAAACAGGCACAATTACAGAAGGCAAACCGGAAGTGACAGATATAATTACACGACAAGAAATAACAGAAGATGAACTTTTGTCAATCGCAGCATCCGCTGAAAAGACTTCAGAACATCCATTGGGTGAGGCTATTGTAAGAGTGGGAGAGGAAAAGGATTTAGAATTAAAAGATGTGGAACAATTTTTAGCTATCCCGGGACATGGAATAGAAGTTGTCATTGAAAATAAAAATGTGTTGCTTGGTAATAAAAAATTAATGACAGATAAGGATATAGAAATTACTTTACAAAATGAATCAGACAAATTAGCCATAGAAGGTAAGACCCCTATGTATATCGCTATAGATGGGGAATTGGCAGGTATAATTGCTGTGGCGGATGTAGTAAAAGAAAGCAGTAAAGATGCCGTGGATGCTCTTCATAATATGGGCATAGAAGTAGCTATGATAACCGGGGATAATAAGAGGACGGCGGAGGCTATAGCTAAACAGGTAGGCATTGATATGACATTGGCGGAAGTATTGCCGAAAGATAAAGCGAACGAGATTAAAAAATTTCAAAAGCAAGGTAAAAAGATTGCTATGGTTGGAGACGGTATTAATGACGCACCGGCACTTGCTCAGGCTGATATTGGTATAGCAATAGGTTCCGGTACGGATGTCGCCATGGAATCTGCAGATATTGTATTAATGAAGAGTGACCTCAGAGATGTTGTAACAGCTATTCAGCTGAGCAAAAAAACTATTGCAAACATTAAACTGAGTCTGTTTTGGGCCCTAGGCTATAATTCTTTAGGAATTCCGATTGCAGCAGGGGTTTTATATCTACTGGGTGGACCATTATTAAACCCGATGATAGGAGCAGTTGCTATGGCTATGAGTTCCGTTTCTGTAGTATCTAATTCACTGAGATTAAGAAAATTTAAGCCATCACATCTTATGGCATCCTAATCCCCAATATTTGGAACACAGCAGGGATGGATTCTGCTTGTCTGAAACAATTAGCGAGAGACCAAAGGTATCCCCTACAACATTGTGATAGTAGGGGCGACCTGTGGTCGCCCGCATTTAGTATCAAATCATAAATTACTTTTTATTTCTATCCATATATTTAGCTCTATCCTTTAAGTGTTCTTCATAAATCTCGTTGAATACATGACCATCTTCTTCCGGACTCAATACATAATATAAATAATTATGTTTTTCGGGATATAAGGCTGCTTTTATAGATTCTTTTCCCGGTGATGCGATAGGCCCCGGAGGTAATCCGTTTTCTGTGTATGTATTAAATGGATTAGGTCTATCTAATTCCGATTGATATATTACAGCTTTATGCTCTTTTCCTTTTCCTTCCCCGTATATAACGGTTGCATCGACTTGTAAGGGCATATCCTTTTTTAATCTATTATGAATAACTCCACTGATAGTTGCTCTTTCGTCATCGTGTTTTGCTTCGCGCTCTATCAAAGATGCTATAGTCAGCATTTCGTGCTTTGAAAACCCCAATTCCTTTGCTTTTTCCATATATTTTTCTGTAAACACATTATCCATTGTTTGTGCAAGTTGGCTAACTATGTCATCTACAGTTTGATTTTTTGTGAAATGATAAGTGTCAGGGTACAAATATCCTTCTAGTTTAAAATAAAGGTCTGTAGTGTCGAAATTATAATTATTATTAAAATACTTTTCTGTGGCTTTAATAAACTCTTCCTTTGTACCAAGGCCAAGTTTCTCTACTTTTTGTGCTATCTGGTAGAGAGTGAATCCTTCAGGTATAGTTAATATAGTATATTCATCTTCAACACCTTTTTCTAATAATGCAAAAATGTTTTCAAAAGTTGAATTGGACGGTATTAAATATGTACCGGGCTTAATTTTCTGATCAATTTGTAGTTCCTTTGCTTTGTGGCGAAACCAGATCTTGCTTTTGATTACACCTTTATCAAATAGTATATCAGAAACATAGCTTAGCGAAGCGCCTTCCGGGACTGTTATTTCAACAACATCAGAGTTGGCAACGGTAGAAAGATAAGAAGGTATAAACGGTAAAAGGGCTATGCACAGTATCACAGCAATTGCCAGTATATGTAGAAATTTTTTCATTTTTTACTCCTCCAATTTTAAATTCTTATTAAAATTAAATTGTTTTCAATCTAATTCCAGAACTCATATATCATTTTAACATTTTATTTGACAAATTTCATTAGTAATTAATTAAACTTCAAATTTTCAACAAATAGTACATATTTCCCAGGAAATATAGCAGGATTTTTATATAACGATGTAGAATCATTATATAAAGTACTATCATAGGGAAATAGGGGGAAAAAGAATGATTCAGATGTTGATTGATGTTGCTTTTTTGGGGTTAATCCTTATACCGATATTTATTTTGTTTACAGCTCTATATCAAAATTTAATAGAAACATTGAGGCTAAGACGAAAAACTAGACAAAAGAAGGTTAGGGCACAATCCCGCTATGCGGAATCAAAGGAAATATTGCCCACAGGATTAAGGGTTATAAAATAATCTAATTCCCTAACTAAATAGAAAGATAAATTATTTTTTGTTTTGAACAATGTACATGAATTCTGAATAACATAGTAAATACGGGGCAAAATGAAAGGTAAAATAATTTATTTTAAAGGTTGGTGAGTATTGTTGGATGAAAAATTAGAATGCTGCATTTGCGATAATATGGGTAATAAAGGAATTATTTTACTGGACAAATATATTTGTAGGGAGTGCGAATTAGATTTAGTAGGGGCTTTGATTGATGAACTTAAATATGAAAAATTTAAAAATGTGATTAAGGATATTTGGAAAGGTTTTGGTGGGGAATATAGAAGCGAGAGTATGTTGGTGTAATTAGCAATGGGATTTCTTTTTAAGAAATCCCATTGCTAATGTTTAAATTTAAGACGGAATCATATGAATGCTGATTTATTTGCAGTTAATAGTTTTTAGGTTTTTTTCTATATTATCAGCGGATATTTTTTCTTTTTCGCGTTTTATTTGTTCTATAGGGATAGAAAGCATCTGTGAGATTTCCGTATCGGATTTTCTATTATTATAAGCTAACAAAAAATCTTTTAGGCTAGTAGCTTTATTTTCCCTCATTGGTTAACACCATCCTATTTTACGAACTTTTTTGTTAACGCTAAAGTAGAAAAGTTTACATATTATTTTATAGATATTTATTAAACAAAAATAGGCCAAACAGGTTGCAATAATAGTATTGCCAAAAAACAAATATTTTATACACTAAAAACAAAAAATTTTATATAGTTATATGCATATAAGTTTAAT
>CAYLIZ010000113.1:0-3941 GCA_964383985.1 uncultured Alkaliphilus sp.
AACTATTTCTACCTCTATATTATCTATGGCTTCATTGATAAGGCTTTCCACATCTAATTCTGCTTCAGATTTTAAGATTTTATCAAGCCTGGGTTGTATAACCGGATGTTTAGGAAGAAACACAGTACAGCAATCCTCGAAAGGTAATATTGATATCTCGTAAGTCCCAATTTCCTTTGCCAAATTTACAATATCCACTTTATCCATAGCTATTAATGGCCTAAATACCGGCATTTCAACGGATTCATTAGTAACATATAGACTTTTTACCGTTTGACTTGCCACCTGCCCAATGCTTTCGCCTGTTACCAAAGCATCGCAGTTATTAGCCCCTCCTACCTTTTCTGCTATTTTCATCATAAATCTTCTCGAAAGGATTGTCATCTCACCCTCCGGACATTTTTCGTTTATTTCCTTTTGAATAGGCAACAAATTTACAAAATATAACCTAACTTTCCCGCAATAAATTGAAAGGGTCCTGGCTAAATCAACTGCTTTTTCTTTAGCCCTATCACTAGTAAAAGGATAACTATGGAAGTGCATAGCCTCTATAAGTACACCTCTCTTAGCGACGAACCAACCGGCCACCGGGCTATCAATTCCTCCGGAAAGTAAAAGCATTGCTTTTCCGTTGGTCCCCAAAGGTAGTCCACCGAACCCATCAATTTTATCACTAAACACAAAAGCCTTATCCCTTACCTCCACATGAACAATAATATCCGGGTTGTGCACATCAACAGAAATATTATCCGTATTTTTAAGCAAATATGCACCTACATCCCTACTAATTTCTAAGGACTGCAATGGAAATTTTTTGTCCCCCCTTCTAGTTTCAATTTTAAAGGTTTTAATATTGCTATTTTTATCAATCTTATCTCTGAGCTCTTGCAGTGCCACTTTCCTAATTTTTTCCATACTCGCTTCGAACCTTTTTGCCGCACTGAGAGAAACAACTCCAAACACCTTCCTTACCCTATCGGTAATATCCCTTACATTGTAATCTGCAACGTCTATATAAATTCTACTATGTGCTTTATATATTTTAATCTTTCCTAAATCTGACAAAGCATTGCGAATTTGGTTCACCAATTTATCTTCAAAAAATCTCTTATTAAGTCCTTTAAGCGCTATTTCGCCGTAACGGATTATTATTACGTTTTCCACAGTATTATCACCTTCCAATAATGCTTCTTAAGCTAACAAAGTGTTCCCTTACCTTCTTTGCCGTATAATCTATTTCATCTTTTGTATTTGTATAGGACAGACTGAATCGAATTGAACTGTCAATTAAATCTTCACTAATATTTAATGCTTCTAATACATGACTATGTTCCTTCCTTTTAGATGAACAAGCAGAACCTGACGATACATATATTCCGTCCTGTTCTAAACTATGGAGCATAATCTCACTTTTAATTCCCGGAAATGAAATATTGATAATATGTGGTGCAAAATTGCCACTATCTTGTGATATTATGTGTATATCTTCGATTTGGGTTTTAAATATATCAATAAAATAACTTTTTAACTTATTAATATATTCAATATTTTTATTTTGTTCTTCCATTGTAAGTTTAACTGCTTCTCCTAATCCATATATACCGGGTACATTTTCGGTCCCTGACCTAATACCCATCTCCTGACTTCCACCGGTTAATAATGGATTGACTCTGGTTCCTTTTTTAATATATAAGGCACCAATTCCCTTTGGCCCATGAATTTTATGTCCACTTATTGAAAAGCTGTCCACTTGCATATCTCTTAAATCAAATTTAATTTTTCCAAACGACTGCACCCCATCTACATGAAAAAATGTTCTACTGTTTTTGTTTTTAATAGCTTTACCAGCCTCTATTATGGGCTGAATACTACCTATTTCATTGTTGACATGCATCAGACTGACTAAAATTGTATTATCTTTAACCGCATCTTGTAACTGTTCAATACATATAATTCCAGTTTTGTCTACCTCTAAATATGTAACATCAAATCCTTGTTCTTTTAACGAATCAAATGTATTTAATACGGATTTGTGTTCTATTGTAGATGTTATAATATGATTGCCGGTTCTTTTATAGGCATCAATTATACCCCTAATTGCCAGATTATTTGCTTCTGTACCACTGGACGTAAATATTATTTCTTGTTCTGTCGCACCTAACGCCCTGGCTATTGTTCTCCTCGCTTTTTTTATTTCTTTTTCTACCTCCATACCTTTTTTATGTAGAGATGATGGATTGCCATATTCTTTTTCTAATGACCTTAACATAGCCTTCACAACTTCTTTTCTTGGTTTTGTAGTAGCTGCATTATCTAAATAAATTTCCATAATTTCACCTTCATTTCCATATTACAACAACCGTAAAAAATGATGTTTTATTATTTATACTCCTATTTCTTAAGTCCATGTTCTTTAATAAAATCATTAACTATTATATCAAGATTTAAACTCCCCACTTCTTCAAGTTCATAATGTACACGTGTATGAGGCTTATTGATATCAATTACCCTGCCTAAATCGATTGGAGTACCTATAATTACAGAATCGCAATCGGTCTTGTTAATTGTTTCTTCAAGGTCCCACAGTTGTTGTTTTCCATAACCCATGGCGGGTAACAAAGTACCAATATGTGTATATTTATCCAAAGTTTTAATTAATTCCCCCACTGCATATGGGCGAGGATCCACTAATTCTTTTGCTCCAAATCGCCGGGCAGCAATTGTTCCGGCTCCCAATTTCATTTCGCCATGTGTTAAAGTAGGACCATCTTCAACAACTAAAACCCGTTTATTCTTGATTATATTTATATTATCTACAGTAATTTTGGACTCCGCTTTAATAATAGCAGCATCTTTATTAGCGAATCTAATATTTTCTTCTACCTTATATATATCCTCTTCACTAGCACTATCAATTTTATTAATAATTGCTACATCTGCAAGCCTCAAACTTACCTCTCCCGGATAATAACTCAACTCATGACCGGGACGATGTGGATCTAGTACTACAATAGATAAATCAGATTCATAGAATGAAAAATCATTATTTCCCCCATCCCATATAATAACATCACAACCATCAGGATCATTTTCCGCTGCTTTTAAAATATCCTCGTAATCCACACCGGCATAAATAATATTCCCACGTTCAACATGCGGCTCATACTCTTCCATCTCTTCGATTGTACAATTATGCCTTTTCAAATCTTCCACTGTTGCAAATCTTTGTACTCTCTGTGCAACCAAATCTCCATAAGGCATTGGATGCCTGACTACAACTACCTTGAAGCCATGTCCCATCAAATGTTCAATAATTTTACGTGATGTTTGACTTTTACCGCAGCCTGTCCTAACTGCACAAATTGATATTACAGGTTTACTGCTTTTTAGCATAGTACTTTTAGGACCGAGAAGTATAAAATCAGCACCCGAGGCATTAACAATTGCACCTATACCCATTACATCTTCGTATTTTACATCACTATATGCAAAAACACATTCATCTACTTTTAATTCTCTAATCAAATCAGCTAACTGCTCTTGTGGATATATAGGAATACCCTCAGGATACATATTACCCGCTAATTCGGTAGGATACCTTCTATCATCAATATCCGGTATTTGGGCTGCCGTAAATGCTACAACTTTATAATTACCATTATTGCGATAATATGTATTGAAATTATGAAAATCCCGTCCTGCCGCTCCTATAATGATAACATTTTTTTTATTCATGCCATTCACTCCCTAATTAATTAATTAACAAACCATGCATATAACTGTATTATATACCAATCCGTAAACAAACAAAATTACCATAATCAAAATATTAAAAAAACTTTTTGTCAAATCATTGACCTTTTTGTCATAGTTTGCTACAATATGTATGTGGTTATCCCCCTGATAACCTCAATAATATAATCTCTATTCCCAAATACCCC
>CAYLIZ010000114.1:0-3922 GCA_964383985.1 uncultured Alkaliphilus sp.
ATTTAATTTATTATAAATTAACTTATTATATTGGCAGACAGATATCATATTAAAGCCGATGGAAACTATTTCCATGGCGTTGTCCTCACGGTGCTGTTTTCACGGCACTATTCCTGTGACACTGTTCCCGCCGATACTGTTTCCGCGATACTGTTCCCTCGCACTGTTTCCACGATACAGTTTCTGCGGCACTGTGGGTTAAACTATCATATCTATTCAGTAATTATATCCTATATTTTACATTATATATCATAAAATTATATTTTCATAATATATTTATTATAAAAAACACTTGACAACTGTATAATGTTGAGTATATAATCAACTTCAATTACAAGTTAAAAAATGCGATGATGAAGAGAAAGATACCAATACTTTAGTTTCAGAGAGCTGATGGGTGGTGAGAATTAGCACTGGAGTGGTATGTAATACTAGTTTCTGAGCTTCTCAGCTGAACATGTATAATAAGTAGGTTGAGACGGGTTCTACCGTTACATAGATACCGGATGATAGTCCGGGAAAGAGGCAGTCTATTTGGCTGTAAATTAGGGTGGTAACACGGAGATAATATCCTTCGTCCCTATAAGTTGATACTTATAGAGACGGAGGATTTTTTTATGACCTAACTCAATCCGATACTCAGTTAACAATAAATAAAACATCTTTGATTTAATGGGGATATTAACGGATGGCAGGTGTTATTCCTAAAAAACCTGAGTGTCGTATGAGTGTTGTAGAAACCAGGAAAACCAGAAGAACCGTCCCCCTGGTTTAAACCCCTGGTTTAAAAGGAGGAATAAAAATGGGTAAAAAAATAAATTTTTTTGACACAACTTTAAGAGATGGAGAGCAGTCTCCGGGCTGCAGCATGAACAGGAGAGAAAAATTAATTTTAGCTAAACAATTAGAAAGACTGGGAGTAGACGTTATAGAAGCCGGATTTGCAGCGGCATCTATAGGAGATTTTGAATCGGTTCAAGTCATAGCTAATGAAATAAAAAATTCTACGGTGACAGTGTTAGCGAGGGCTGTAAAGGGCGATATAGACAGAGCATGGGAAGCTGTAAAAGGTGCAGTAAAGCCAAGAATTCACATATTTATAGCAACCTCACCAATCCATATGGAATATAAATTAAAAAAGAAACCCGATGAAGTAGTAAAAATGGCGGAAGAAATGGTTAAATACGGAGCGGGTCTTTGTTCTGAAATAGAGTTTTCTGCCGAAGATGCAACCAGAAGTGAACCGGAGTTTTTAGCGGAAATATTTGACAGAGTAATTATGGCAGGAGCAAAAATTATAAATATCCCGGACACGGTAGGCTATATGATGCCCAATGAATTTTATGATTTTATTATGGAAATAAGGAGCAAATCAAAGTACTTAGATACGGTGCAAATTTCCGTGCACTGTCATAACGATTTAGGGATGGCGGTGGCTAATACACTGGCAGCGGCAAGAGCGGGTGCAACCCAATTTGAATGCACAGTTAACGGGATTGGTGAAAGAGCAGGAAATGCTGCACTTGAAGAGTTGGTGATGGCTTTAGATGTTAGACGGGACATATATGGTTTTGATTTTAATATAAATACGAAAGAGATAATGAAAACGAGCAATTTACTCAGCAGTATAACAGGTGTCCATGTACAGCCAAATAAAGCTATTGTAGGTGCTAATGCTTTTGCACACGAATCCGGAATACACCAACATGGTGTATTAGCTAAAAGAGAGACATATGAAATAATGACACCGGAATCCATTGGATTGACAACTAACAAATTGGTGCTTGGAAAACACTCAGGACGCCATGCATTTAGAGACAAAATACAATCTATGGGCTATGATCTTACAGAAGAAGAACTTAACGAGACTTTTGAAAAATTTAAATCACTTGCAGACAAAAAGAAAGATATATTTGATAGGGATATAGAGGCAATCCTGACTAAAGGAATTGATGGCAAGGATGCCAGGTATAAACTAAATAGATTTGTTATAAATGCCGGAAATACAATTACAACAACCGCATCAGTTGTATTAAATATAGATGGAGAAGACAAGGAAGGAATATCATCTGCGAGTGGGCCTATAGATGCTGCATTCAGTGCAATAGAAAAATGTTTAGATAAAGATATTGTACTTGAAGATTATTCACTTCAGTCAGTAACTGAGGGAACAGATGCTTTAGGTTATGCAACAGTAAAACTTAGATACAATGGTGAACACTATTTAGGCAGGGCAGTAAGTATAGATGTTATTGAAGCGAGCATAAATGCATATATAGATGCAATTAACAGAATAGATTAAATGATAACAGGTTGTCACAGAAAAAACCAACAAAATGAAAATGTCGTCCTGAAACGGATAGTATAAGTTTGACTTATGAAGAATTTCAAATTTATTTTTCTTAAAATTATTTCATGCTACCAATAGATTAGAGGGGGAGGAAAATAGCTATGGGAATGACAATGACACAAAAAATATTAGCAGACCATGCAAAACTAGATAAAGTCGTTGCAGGTCAATTTATAGAAACAGAACTCGATTTGGTTTTGGGAAATGATATAACTGCTCCCGTAGGTATTGAAGAGTTTATGAAAATGGGAGCCGAAAAAGTGTTCGACAAAGATAAAATTGCACTTGTGCCGGATCATTTTACACCTAACAAAGACATAAAATCGGCTGAACAGTGTAAATATATGAGAGAATTTGCATACGACCAAGACATCACAAATTATTTTGAAATTGGAGAGATGGGAATAGAACATGCACTACTGCCGGAAAAAGGGCTTGTGGTGGCGGGTGATGTAGTAATAGGTGCAGACTCACATACTTGTACCTACGGTGCACTGGGTGCATTTTCTACAGGGGTAGGGAGTACAGATATGGCCGCAGGTATGGCCACAGGCAAAGCCTGGTTTAAAGTGCCATCCGCCATACAGTTCGAACTTATAGGAAGGCCGCAGAAATGGGTTAGCGGCAAAGATATTATACTTCACATAATAGGCAAAATTGGAGTAGATGGGGCCTTATACAAATCTATGGAATACACCGGAGAAGGTATTAAACATCTTTCAATGGACGATAGATTTACAATGACAAACATGGCGATAGAGGCAGGGGCGAAAAATGGTATATTTCCGGTAGATGAAAAGACCATAGAATATATGAAAAAACATTCTATCAGGGAATATAAAATATATAAGGCAGATGAGGATGCTGTATATGATGAAAAATATACTATAGATTTATCTACTATAAGGCCTACTGTGTCATTTCCACATAGTCCTGATAACACGAGAACGATTGATGAAGTTGGGGATATACCAGTAGATCAGGTGGTTATAGGCTCCTGTACAAATGGTAGAATAAATGATCTTAGAGCAGCGGCTGTCGTATTAAAAGGCAACAAAGTTAAAAAAGGTGTAAGAACAATAATATTTCCGGCAACTCAAAAAATATATCTGCAGGCATTAGAAGAAGGATTGATAAAAATATTTATAGAAGCCGGTGCAGTTGTAAGCACTCCTACATGTGGACCTTGTTTAGGTGGGCACATGGGGGTACTCGCAGCGGGAGAGAGGGCGGTTGCTACTACAAATAGAAATTTTGTAGGTAGAATGGGTCATGGGGAATCGGAAGTATATTTGGCCAGTCCGGCTGTAGCTGCCGCATCTGCTGTTACTGGAAAAATAAGTAGTCCTAATGATGTAGTGTAAAAGGGGGTTATGTTACTCTGAGCAAAGTGAAGAGTTCAAGATTATTGAAAAAATATCATTATTTATAAAAATAACCGTAAGATATCATTGCTATGAAAGCTAATATTTAAGATTCCTCGTTTCACTCGGAATGACGACAGCGAAGCTGTCATCCTTCGCTAAAGCTCAGGATGACAAAAATGCTTATATTTTTCTATGATAAACTGAT
>CAYLIZ010000115.1:0-3906 GCA_964383985.1 uncultured Alkaliphilus sp.
TGCAATAATTATAATTTCTCGGCAAATAGATTGCATTATATTTTAAAGGAACCTCATAATCCATTGTCCTACCTATCACACAACCGTCCTCATAATTTACTTTTATACCTGTACACATGTTATTTCTCTCCTTGTTACCTTTTAATAGTCGCTTTCCTTCTTATTATACCATTAAATATATAACATTTATGATTACAGCTATAAAAAATTGTAATTAGAATAAAGTCCCCCTGTCACCTTAACTATGTGGGGTCAGGCTCGAAATATTTACTTATTAATGAGTAATTTAGACCTGACCCCATTTGATATATTTCTCTAAGGCGCTACCTTTTCGTTAGATACAAAAATATAGGTCCCATCCTGTTCTCGCAGTGTGAGTACCTTTTCCCCATCGCCCATAAACCTGTCATCATAGAAGAGACGAATAATATTGCCCTCCCGCTCTCCACCGGAAAAAGAAATTTCCATACGATAATTTGTGTCACCGTGATAATAGTAGTAAGCATCGTATTCCTCCAAATAAGTAAAATTCTCCAGTCCTATTCCCTCCATATCCGCAAGGGTCAGCCCCATATGTTTTGTAAGCACCGCATCCATGTTAGCACGGCTAATTTTCGTACAAGCACAGTCCGGCTCGATATCCCAGTCGTTATACGCGATAACAGCCTCCCTTTCAGCATCCGTAAGAGTCTCCTCGAGGCCACTGCCGCAGTAAAATAGCCCAAACAGGTCAATTTTCTCGGGTATATCATAGAGCGAAATTAAAAATTGGTTCCGGATATTCATATACTCCCCGTTGAAAAACTCATCACCGTTGAAATATTCCAATTCCTCCACAGTCAACGGAGTTGACTGTGAACCCTCATTTCGACCGGGCCCCTCGCTATTATCAGTCGGATTGCTCAACAACCCCACACCCAATACTATAACTACAATGACAGCTCCTACTGTAACCCAAAACTTAGGCTTTTTATAATTCAATATATTTTTAATTCTGCCCTTTGTATTGCTCTCGCCAAATGCGATAGGTGAACCCCCTATTATCCTTTTCCCAACAGATAATGATAACAAAGAATTGGAATAGTCTCCTTTTATTTCATGCCCCATTTCCTTGATTACGGATTCGTCACAGGACAATTCCATATCTTTGCCCATTAAATAAAATGCAAGCCATACAATGGGATTAAACCAATGGATAGATGCTATCAAAAAAGCCACAAATTTTATTACATGGTCCTTCCTTTTAATATGTACCTGCTCGTGCTTTATAATATAAGGTCTTTCAGCCTCAGAAAGATTATTGGGTAAATATATCTTAGGGCTTATCAATCCAAAGACAAAAGGCATTCCTATAGTATCCGTTTCATAAATATTATCATATAAAAGAGTTGCTGATCTCAATTTTTTCAAAAGCTTTAATGTAGAAATTATACTGTAAATTAATAATGCTACTAATCCTGTTATCCATATTATACTGCCTATTGCAACACGGATTTGCATGGGATTTACACTTGCTCCCACAACGGGTGCAGGCAAGACCCTGTTTACTGCGCCGTCAATTGCTGTAATGCCGCTTTGAATCTGCGGTGCCTGTGTATATGCTATGTTCTCTGGTATGGTTTTTGTGTTAATTGATATCAAGCTGAATATGCTTTCGAGGGAGAATGGAAATATCAGCCTTAAAAAGGCTATACCCCAGAGTCCATAGGAAAATATTTTGGGCGCCTTTTTCAAAAATAACCTTGCTGCTATAATAAATAGAATAACATAACCGGAGGTGATACTCATGTTGATAATGTGTAAAAATAATTTATCCATCACATTTCCCCCCTATGTTCATTTATTAGTTTCTGTAATTCTTCAATTTCTTTTTTGCTAAGTTTTTTCCTCCTCGTAAATGCTGCTAAAAATCTGGGCAGAGAACCGTCAAAATTTTCTTCAACGAATATTTTGCCCTGTTCTGCATGAAAATCATCCTTTTTAATCAGTGCTTCTACTATGCTATTTTTGTTTCTAAATATCTTTTTTTCCTCAAGCCTTTTCAGCATCGTATAGGTAGTTGATTTTTTCCAATTAAACTTTTTCTCACAAATTTTTACTAATTCCGGTGATCTGATAGGCTCATTTGACCATATTATATCTGCGAAATTTTCTTCCGCTTCCGTAAGCCTATATTCAACCATAAATAAACAACCCCTTTCAGTCTGTAGTTTGCAGATTTCTTGGTCATGACTTATGTCCCATAAGCCTTGTTAACCGCAGTCTATGATTTGTAGACCTTGTTAATTGTAGTCTATGCTTTGTAGACTGATTTGTCAATAAGAATTTTAGACATTAATAAATAATTCAAACCTAATCCCATTTTAAAGTTTTTTATGGTAATATGTTAAAATAGAGTAATTAAAAAAATGATAAAACAACTGATACATGCCAAATAAAAAAATTGTCTATCCAAGCAAGAAAGTGAGGTATAAAAATGTTTAGCATTATGGAAATATTTGTGCCACTGTTTTTTATTATTGTATTTGCAATTGCGATATTTAACATTGTTAAAGGAGTTAAAGAATGGAGCCACAATAACAAACAACCGGTTTTAAGCGTAGCGGCAAAAATTGTTGCAAAACGTAGCTATACATCAAACAGTGTTAGTAATCATAATGGACACCACCATCATCATACCTCCACCAGCTATTATGTTACATTCCAGGTAGAAAGTGGGGACAGGATGGAATTTCGTGTTTCCGGAAAAGAATATGGACTTTTAGCCGAAGATGACATAGGAAAACTAACCTTTCAAGGGACTAGATATCATAAATTTGAGAGAAAATAATGTTAAATATAAAAAGTTAATTAGCACAATAAGTTAAATCATTATATTTAAGCGGGGTTTTTTATGAAAATTAAACTTAAAACAATTAAAACAGTCCCGGTATTGTCTTTTATAAACATAGGAATAATTATATTTTTTGTATATCAAAACAATGCCCTTAGTATAACAAATTATAACTATAAAAATTCTAAGTTACCTAAAGGTTTTCATGGATATAAGATTATTCAAGTTTCTGATCTACATAATAAAAACTATCACGGAAGATTAATAGAAAAAATTAAAGAGGCCGTTCCTAATATTATTGTAATAACCGGGGATTTAATAGATAGAAGAAATACAAAAATTGATACAGCAATAAATTTTATTCAGCAAGCAGTTGAAATAGCGCCAATATATTATGTTTCAGGTAATCATGAACAACTGTCCGGCAAATACGATACACTTAAAAAAGAACTAAAAAAATTAGATGTTCAGATTATTGATAATTATTATACAACATTAAACCAAAATGGGGATGAAATTGGATTAATGGGAATAGCTGACCCTTCAATAGAACAAAGCGAAAGAACTTATTTTCGGCGCAACAGCAGTCAATACATTGAAAATAATCTTAAAAAACTATTTAACCACAATCATATAAATACGGATTTTAATATTTTGCTTTCTCATAGGCCGGAACAATTCGGTATATATAAAGATATGAATGTGGATTTGGTTTTTAGCGGGCATACACATGGGGGCCAAATTAGAATTCCTTTTATCGGTGGTTTATTCGCACCAAGTCAAGGTTTATTTCCAAGGTATACGGATGGGATATATAACAATGGGGAAACATCAATGATTGTAAGCAGGGGGCTGGGAAACAGTATTTTCCCCTTTCGGATTTTTAATAAGCCGGAATTGGTGGTGGTTACCTTTTATTCCGATTCTTAAAACAAAATATTTCAAAGAACCAGGGGGACGGTTCTCTCGGTTTTGAAGAACCAGGGGGACGGTTCTCTCGGTTTGATGGACCTCCGATTTTAGCTTTATCTTATAGCTTTTCTATGCTTTTAAAATTATACCCCTACTTATTC
>CAYLIZ010000116.1:0-3760 GCA_964383985.1 uncultured Alkaliphilus sp.
TTTTTTCCCTTCTTCTTTCATTACAGCAATCAACTGTACAGCCGTTAAAAGCCCATCCCCTGTCGTGTTATAATCTAAAAAAATAACATGACCGGATTGTTCTCCGCCCAGAGAGTATCCTCCTCTAACCATTTCCTCCAGTACATATCTGTCTCCAACCTTTGTTCTTTTGACATTGCATCCCCGCTCTTTCATAGCAACTTCAAATCCCATATTGCTCATAACTGTGCCTACAACAGTATTATTTTTAAGCCTGCCGTGTTTTTTCAGGTTTGCGGCACATATCGCCATTATATGATCCCCGTCTACAATATTCCCCTTTTCATCTACAGCAATCAAACGGTCTGCATCTCCGTCAAAAGAGAGCCCTATATCGGCTTTAGTTTCTTTCACTAATTCGGCTACCTTTTGAGGGTTTGTAGATCCACAATCATCATTAATATTGATTCCATCCGGTTGATTATTAATAATAAAAACATCAGCACCAAGTTCTTGTAGTAGTTTAGGTGCCACTTTATAGACTGCGCCATTTCCGGCATCCACAGCGATTTTAAAACTCTTAAAATCACAATCTAAAGTTGTTTTTAAAAAACTGATATATTCATCTACAGCATTCTCATCATGGACAATTAGACCGACATCTTTACCTTCTACCCTATTATCTACATCGACATGATTTAAAATATATTCCTCTATTTTATTTTCAACTTCATCTGATAATTTATATCCTTCACTATTAAAAAATTTGATACCGTTATATTCCGCCGGATTGTGAGAGGCTGAGATTACAATTCCAAAATCCGCCCCTAGGTATCTTGTCAAATATGCTACAGCAGGAGTAGGAATAACACCCAAAGATACCACATCGACCCCCATCGATAAAAATCCGGCTGTAATTGCAGATTCTAATAAATCCCCGGATATACGCGTGTCCTTCCCGATAACTACCTTTGTTTTTTTATTGTTGACTTCACCTGTTAATACATGTGCCCCTATGTGTCCCAATTTGTACGCTAATTCCGGCGTTAAGTCTCTATTTACAATTCCCCTTACACCATCTGTACCAAATAATTTGCCCATTTTTTACCCCCCATTTACCTTATGTTGATATGTACCAAATGTAATGTTATTTTACAGTCTAATAAATATTATGTACTTATGATAAATAAATATAATGAATAAGATTTTATTGTTATAATCTCAATCCCCATGATATTATATCATAGCTACAGTAATATATAATGTAATTTTGTGCCATAATTGTTATAAACAAGGTTTTGTAACAAATAAAAAACCCTCATCAATAATGAGAGTTTTTCTATTTATTATTTAAAATTTATTTAACCTTCGCTGCTCCTATTTCAAGAGCCTTTTTATTTAACGGGATCAAATGTTCTTTGCGTGGTCCATATACTTTTTTGAAGGCCTCAAGTGCCGAATCAATTCCTACAGTCTTTGTAACCTCTAAATAAGCTCCTAAGAGTACCATATTAGCTACTCTTGAATTCCCGAGTTCATTAGCGATATCAGTAGCATTTATATAATAGGCCCTAACATCATCTCTGGATACCTTTCTCCCCACTAATGAGCTGTTAATTATTAAAACCCCATCTTCAACAATACTATTTTCAAATTTATCAAGGGCGGGTAAGTTCATTATAATAGCAGATGTTGCATCATTTGTAATAATAGGAGAACCTACAGGAGAATCAGACACTATGATTGAACAATTTGCAGCACCTCCGCGCATCTCCGGCCCATAGGAAGGTAACCAGGAGACCTGCTTATCTTCCAACATTCCCGCATAGGTTAATAATTTGCCCGCGGACATAACACCTTGACCACCAAAACCCGCTATTATTATTCTTTCTGTTGTCATTTTATTTCCCCTCCTCTGGTGTGCGAAAATTTTCTAACGGATAATAAGGAATCATATTCTCTTCTAACCATTGCATTGCTTCCTGAGCCGTTAGTCCCCAGTTTGTCGGACATGTAGAAAGCACTTCTACCATACTGAAACCCGTCCCGGCTAATTGTACTTCAAATGCTTTTTTGATAGCTTTTTTGGCTTTTCTAATATTTGCAACGTTATGAACAGATACCCTTTCCACAAAAGCTGCCCCGTCAATTGTAGCTAACATTTCAGATATCTTTATAGGTTTTCCTGTTAATTCTTCTTTTCTTCCCTCCGGAGCAGTTGTAGCTCTTTGTCCAATCAGGGTTGTTGGGGCCATTTGTCCGCCGGTCATGCCATAAATAGTATTATTAACAAAAATTGTAGTAATCTTTTCCCCTCTATGGGCGGCATGAACAACTTCTGCTGTACCGATAGCTGCTAAATCCCCATCTCCCTGATATGTAAACACAACATTATCCGGGAGAACTCTTTTAATACCGGTAGCTACTGCCGGTGCCCTACCATGGGCTGCTTCATGCATGTCACAATTGAGATAATCATAGGCAAATACAGAACAACCTACCGGAGCTACTCCAATAGCCTTTCCGAGTACACCTAATTCCTCTAATACCTCTCCTACCAATCTATGAATAATGCCATGGGTACACCCCGGACAATAATGAGTTTGCTTTTCTGTTAAACCTTTGGTTCTTTTAAATACTACAGCCATTATTTTACACCCCCTAAAATTTCTTTAGCCTTTTCAACAACGGCATTTGGTGTTGGCACCATACCGCCTGTTCTTCCATAGAAGTATATTGGGAGTCTTCCTTCATTTGCAATTTTTACATCATCAAGCATTTGGCCTGTACTCATTTCTACAGTTAATATGGCCTTTGCAGTTGATGGAATTTCATCAAATGCCTTGTATGGGTATGGCCATACTGTAATTGGCCTGATTAGCCCTGCTTTAATTCCTTCTTCTCTCAATGTTTCGATAGAATTTTTAACAATTCTTGAGGTTGTACCGTAGGCTACAAGTACAATTTCTGCATCTTTCATTTTATACATTTCATACATAACTTCATTTTTTTCTATCTCTTTATATTTTTTATCCAATTTCCAATTATGGTCCTCAAGTGTCTGTGGATCTAAAAATAAAGAAGTTATAATATTTGGTTTTCTCTTGCCCTCTGTTCCTATTGTTGCCCAATCTTTTGGTGGTAGGTCTCTCTTTTTAGGTTCTTTAAATTCAACAGGCTCCATCATTTGACCAATCATGCCATCTCCAAGCACAATTACCGGAGTCCTATAATAATCAGCTACATTGAAAGCTTCCATCATTAAGTCAACAGCTTCCTGAACCGTAGCCGGAGCATATGCCGGATGCCTGTAGTCCCCATTTCCTCCGCCTCGCGTAGCCATAAAATAATCTGATTGTGAAGGTTGAATTCCACCTAGGCCCGGGCCTCCCCTAGATATATTTACAATGACACATGGTAATTCAGCAGCAGCTATATAGCTAATACCCTCCTGTTTTAAAGCAATTCCCACTGAGGAAGATGATGTCATCACTCTCTCTCCCGCACCGGAAGCACCATATACCATACTGATGGCAGATATTTCCGATTCGGCCTGAAGAAACACTCCCCCTATTTTGGGTAATTCTTTAGCCATAAATTCAGGTAATTCGCTCTGCGGTGTAATTGGATATCCAAAAAAATATTTACACCCTGCTTTAATAGCAGCAGCACCAAGCGCCTCATTCCCCTTCATTAATACCTTAGTCATATATTTCCCTCCTGACAATTTTTCGTTAATCTTCTTTTTCTACAGTAATTACTAAATCCGGACAAATAGTTG
>CAYLIZ010000117.1:0-3729 GCA_964383985.1 uncultured Alkaliphilus sp.
TCTTTACCATTCATTCCAAGCTTTGCAGTAGAGCCTCCGGCTACAACAACTACATGTTCAAAAGTGCCGGAATGTACCAGTGCAGCAGCTTCAACTAAAGCATGAACCGGCGCAGCACAGAAACCCCTAGTGTCGGAACCTGATGCATTTACTGCTCCCACTATTTCTGCTATAGATTTTGCAAAGTTTCCTCCGCCTCTTTGGTTCATATCTCCGCAAGCTTCTTCAGAGCACTCTATAACATAATCAACTATAGCCGGGTCGATATCATTTTTATCTAAAAGTTGTAAAAATGCTAATACCCCGGAAGCTTTAGCTACTATATTTTCAAATATTACATGGGCACTTAAGTTAACGTCTACTGCGTGAGCCCTTTTAACACAGCCTACAACCTTGTCATCATTAAATATTGCTTCTGCACCTTGCTCTTCAATAAGTTTATTGATGGCATCAATTTCGTCTCCATCTTTTAAACTGGCAATTAGCTCTTCAGCTATTAAAGGATTATTACCTAATTTTTCTTTTACTTCAGCTGTAAATTCTTTGCTAAGTGAAACCAGGTCAAAGGCGTCACATATTTTCATCAATCCAATAAATTCATCCTGGGGTACAATTTCTCCGAGTTTGCCTACTCTTTCTGCCCCTTCTACTTTTTTGTCATACCATGGTGTTTCATAATTATTCAGTTCCTCCGGTCTTAGCGAACCTATGTAGACTTGGTTTGGAGGGTAAGCTACAACATCTTCATAACTACGTAAATTTTCCGGAACTTTTTTCAGATACTCGGAATCAGGATTTACTACCATTTCAGTTGTTTGTGTAGTACCATTATAAAAAACCATGTCCGGCGTATGTACAAGAACATATCCGGCACCCTTTGCTACAGCATACGACATAAACGACACCTCCATAAATTTTTATTCTAATACATTTATATACTTTAATATATACACTTATTACTCACACTTTAACCATCTATTTTTAAATATATGTTTATATATTTAAATAGATGGGTGTTAACACCCATCTATTATTCAATTGGTACCCATTATCTTAAATGTTTATTGTCTTTAAATGTAGTGAAACCTTAGAATGCTTCAAACACTTCCTGTCCATCAACTTCTGTTGATAAAGCTTCTAATGCTTTTTCTACAAGTTTTCTTCTTAATGCTTTTTCTTCAACAGGATCTAAAGCCGGATTTCCTAATGGATGTGGAATAGCAATTGTAGGTACTATTCTGTTAGCTCCAACTGTTAATGAAATTGGTACAATTGTACACATGTGTACTACAGGAATGCCTGCTCTTTCAACTTCTTTTACTAATGTTGCTCCGCAACGTGTACAGGTACCTCATGTTGAAGTTGTTATAACTGCATCAACGCCATCTGCTACCAATTCTTTTGCAAATTCTTCAGCATATTTCTTGGCACTTGCAACAGCTGTACCATTTCCAACTGTAGCATAGAAATATTTATGAAGCTCTCCGATAGCGCCTTCTTTTTCCAGATCCCTTAGTACGTCCACTGGAAGTACTCTGTTAGGATCAGAATTGGCATATACCGGGTCATATCCACCATGTGCAGTTTCATGATCAGCTTCTGATAGTTTATCAAATCCGGAAATATCATATTTTCCATATTTAGATGCACTTGAAGATTCAATTTTGTCAGGATTGCCCTTAGGAACAATACCTCCGGATGTTACTAAACCGATCTTTGCCTTGCTTAAATCCTTCACAGCTGGATTTGGAGGTACTCTATCAAAGGCAGGCATTGGATATTCAGTTACGAAATCCTCACCTTTAAGCTTTTTGATAAGCATATCAACTGCTCTTTTAGAACCTCTTTCTTCTGCGAAGTAATTTTTCCTAACACCTCTTGCCATATAATTGTCTTCATCAGGTGTTCCAATTTCTTCACCTTTTAATAATTTAAGAGCAAGTGATGTAAGTGCAGGTATAGCCTTACCCATGGTAGCCGCAGAATTACCGGTTTTTACAATGTATACATCAGCCTTGTACATATCTGCACCCGGGTTTTCCACATACATAGCTGTTACAGCAGGAATACCTAATTTTTCTTGTACTGCTTTTGTAACTGCACCGGCAGCAACTCCGTATCTACCGGCATTAAATGCAGGACCTGCTATGAAAAGATCCGGGTTGTATTTTTCAACCATTTCAAGTACTACAGCCTCGGCTTCTTCAAGATTTTCGTTGAAATAAGTGTCACCGCAAATAACGGTTGCTATAATTTCAGCTTCGTCTCCTAGTGCTGCGTTTATACCTATTCCGGGACCTACTACTCCTTCTCTTACTTCCGGCTTATGATCAGCTTTTTCTTCTCCACCGATTCCGGCGAAAAACTGATTTATATAATGAACAACTTTTTTCTTGCTCATGTTTTCCCCCCTCTCTCATTTTTAACGGGAATTTATTTAATCAATAACTATTTTTCAATTTTCGTTTTGGGAATTAGCCCCTTACTTCTTCCATTGCTGCTATGATATCATCAACATCAAGTACCATTTCCATCATACCGATTTGATCATCATAAACATCTGCGTCTACTGCATCTTTAAATTGTGGTTCTACTGCATGATATGCTGTTAGTCCTAACTGGACTCCTGCTAACGGACCTGCAAAGGTTGGGTCACCTGTTGTAACGGTGTCTCCCATTAATTTTGCGGCTTGGGCTTCTGCTCCTCCCAAGATTACTACTATGTCTTCTGCCGGATATTTTTCAGCAGCGTCTTTTACCCTTTGTTGGTTTTCAAGGTCCATAGCGCCTGCAGCGGTTCACACAAAACACTCAGTAGCTGAGAATACTACTTCAGCACCGGTGCCTTTTAGACATTCTTCGACAGCCGGGCCTGGAATTCCGTCTCTATCGCCGATTATGATAACTTTCTTTCCATCAAATCCTGCCATAAAAGTCCCATCCTTTCTATAGCTTTATTTTTAATCTAAAGCCATTTTTTTAAACCATTTTATTATAATGTTCAAAACATCTAAATTGAACTACTTGTTTAATATCCTTTAGATGATAATTTAACAAATCCTACCTCATTAGTAGAACCGGTTATTGCTTGAATCTCTACTTCAATACTACCATCTTCTCTTAAACTGCCCGCGAATCCACCTGCAATTGTGTCAACATAATCTGTTGTTCCTATTATTTTCTTCATAGGTGGTAAAACAATAACTTCATTAGCATTACCATTAGTTACAACAGCGTCTGCCTTTGAATCTGCATCCGCTAATGATTGAGAAGCACCGTCTCTACCGGCATACTCATCAGTAACGATAACAGTTTTGATTCCCTTATCTTCAATCTTAACGCAGTTCATGATAAGGTCTGTATCAGGATTACCAAAGCCTTCTTGAGATACAACGACTCCATCTAATCCTAAGAATTCGGCCAATTTTGCAGACCAGTCTGATGATCTCATCTTATCAGCAAGGTAAACATTTTCGTTTGTAATAATTACGCCTACAAAGTTTATTTCCTTACCATGTTTTTCATAGAGATCCTCAATAATAGGATTGTTCATATGAACGTATGTTGGGTTTTTATCACAAGCAGAAACACAGTTACCGCTTACAATAGCACCATCCATAACTTCTGTTGGATATATGATTGTCGGAACAATCTTCTTAGCATCTACTCCATAAACATATGTATCATGAAGTAAACCTTGAGTTTGAAGCATGTAAACATATCCTACCT
>CAYLIZ010000118.1:0-3723 GCA_964383985.1 uncultured Alkaliphilus sp.
ACAGGTATAGGACTGTAAATGTAAAACTTATGGAAAGCAATGAATAAACAAAAAGTAGAAAATATTTCAAAATAATTTAAAAAAGGTGTCCCTTTTTTCCTCCCTATGCGTTATATAGGTAATAACCTAAATAATAACTAGGGAGGATTTTTTATGAAACCTAAAGGAATTGCGGTAGTAATATTAACTGTTGCATTGCTAGTGGGAGGTGGCCCTACATACGCTATGGAAAAACAGGAACAAATGCTAGAAAATACAGACTACCAGATAATCACTCCAATGTGGGATAATATCAGTGGTATTTCACCGAGTATTTCAGCAGAGGGCACTATGCTATATCCGGAGGTATATATAAAAGCTAAGAGCCCTTTCGGTTCAATTAGCGGAACAATGTATTTAGAAAAATATAGCTCCGGAAGATGGACAAGTGTAACATCGTGGAGTTTAAAAGGAACAGGCAGTGTGTTTTTATCTAAAAATTATAGGGGGACTTCAGGTGTTAAATATCGAACTAGAGTTGTGGTGACTGTGGATGGTGAAACTGCTGTGGCTACCTCCGGAAGCTATGAGATTTAAGGATTTAAATAAATATTAAACTAAAAAATTTTAAAATAGGGGAGATCCTTACAGTTCATAGCTAACTCTATAGGTAATAAACAAGGGGGGTGATTCTGTGTAGTGAAAGGCCTATTTTAATGCAGCGTAAAGCATGGCAAGACCATTCACTACATTAAAGGCTACCATTCACTACAACACTCGGCAGAATGTAAATATTTTTGATAAGATATAGAAAACGATGGAGGTGAGGGGGATGTTTGTTCATCAGCCGAAATTACCGGACAATGCTTTGTTACCTTTTGACATCACCAATTGATGGCAAACAAAACGTCCCTTTGCCATGTTTAACAGTTCATGGAGGTATTAGACATTAAAATCCAAAGCCATTGTAGGTACTACGGTATTACAGACAATGGTGCGGCGGTAGGGAACTACATCTACGAATGCAAAAGGATGTTGTATAAATGGCTAAACAGGAGAAGTCAAAGGAAGGGCTTTTACTACTGGTATTGCTTCAATCTTTTCCTCGATAATATCCATTGCCTAGACCGAAAACGTATATGGGAATCTCCGATTACGGAGCAGGTAGCAGCCACCTACTGTAAATGGTAGAGTGAAGAGCCGAGTTTTAATAGGGCACATTCGGTTCTGTAGAGAGATTGGAGCCGTAAGACTCCGTCTACTCGGCTCTTGGTTTGAAATGTAACAGCTCCATCTGCTGAGCAATATTCAATTTCACAATTCAAGCGGTGTTGCCACTGTTGATTGCGGTGTATACGGATATCAAGGAACAACTACTTGTATAGAGATTAGTGCAAATTGACAGCAGTACAAAAGTGAACGCTGGGTTACAATCAAAACTTTTGCCGCTGCAAGTAACTCACACCGTACAAGCTTAAGCGAGATATACAGCGTAACCAAAGGCTACTCTTACCGGGTGCAAGCCACCATTAAGGCTTATAGCGGTTCTTCTGTGAAAACAGGAACTGTTACAAGTAGTGAAGCAAAGAATGAACACAATTTAATTTGAAATGAAAAAGGGGGCAAAACTATGTTTAAAAGGTTATTAGCATTAGCACTATCAATATTAATGATTATGATCATGGGAACAACTGCCTCCGCTTTAGAGACTCCACGAGATAATCTCCACAAAGATTTGGCATATGAATATATTCTCAACGACTATTTATTAGTCACAGGACTAAATGAAAACGCAGTAAATCGCATATATGATGAAGTCAAAAATGGTGACTTTAAAGATGTTGATAAAATTGAACAAATCTTGTATAATGCAATAACAAATACAAGATTTGAGGACACGGTATTGTATCTTCAAAACAATTATGATGAAATTGTGTCAAGCATAAGCGCAGAACAAAAAGAGCTTGTAGACAAATACCTTCTGCATTATGCTTTAGAGTATTATATTAGTTACAGTAATATTGAAGATTTCCAAGCATCCCCACAGACCATAAGCAACCTTGAGGTTGAAGAACCGATACTTATTGATAACGATGTTTTTGAAGAACTTTATGTTAATCCAAACGAAGTTGTTTTGGGAGAAAATGCACCTCTTGCCGGAAGTTCAACTCAAGTAGCCTCTTTACGCATATTTGCTGACCCATCAACAAACATCCACGAGGGATCATCCGGCCTTGAAATGGATTTAGGAGTCCATGCTTGGATAACAATATCAAACATTTCTAACAACAATATTACGATTGGAAAATTTTCTATTCCTGCCAATAAAACATTAGCTCTTGGAACATGGGGAAATCAGGATGAACATATTGGTCTTTGGTACAATATTGAGAGTAAGCGTATTCGTGATAATGATAGTTATTCTGCCCGCGTTTTCGTGAGAGTAGATATTACTGAAGATAATTTATCAAAAGCAAATTGTGTTATACTTAGTAGTGATGCTTGGAGTAGAACTAATAATTGTTCTTCATTTGCTGTAAAAGTATGGAATAAAGTATGCTCAACACGGTTATCTGCTGGTATAATAAATACACCTAAGACCTTAGGAGCGAACATTAAAAAAGTTGACGGATATGTAACGGGTTTTGATGTGCCACATCATTATAAAATTTATTATGCTAATGGTTCCCAATCTCCAGTTTTAAGTAGAATTTTGAATTAAGGGTCTGAGGAGAAATTATCATGGAATTAAGCAAATATCAAAAAGTCGGCATGTTTTCTTGTTTATTGTTGATTGTTGTTTTTATTATTTTTTATATCATGGGGGGCAAAAAAACTATGAAGCCCCTATACATTAATGAGATTGCAATAAATAGCGTAGAGCTATCTGATACATCGTTATGTATAAAGGGATATATGCTCTCAAGTGGAAAGAGTTTTAGAAAATCTACTTATGAAATAGAAAACGAAACACTCTATATTAGTATATATGGCGGACTTGTAAACAAAAAATATCCTAGTGGCGATTTTTGCATTGATTTGCAAGATAATTTTACAAGTGTTACCACTATATATTTAAAAGGCATGGATGGCAACAAACTTTTATATCCATAACAATACTTGTAGAACATTTGTGTTAAGGCAGATGAAGTTGCTGTCGGTAGCTACGAGCGAAACTAGGGGGACGGTTTTTTCTGGTCGACATAAGTTGACAGGGGTTGACAGGGGCAAGTAAGAACCGCGGGGAACAGGTCCCGCGGTTCTAGTAAATACGGCAAACTAGGGGGCACTCCACACCGTCCCCATGCTTCTTAAAGAATCAATTTAAACGTTAAATAATTCAGGATCAACGAAACTCTATAATAGAATCTAACGGTTCAAATTTAACCTTCCATATGCCGTGGGAGTTTTTCGAAAGCCAAAAAACAAAGCTTCTATTACTAAACATCTTAACAATAATATTATCATAAGTTGCAAGTTTATATATACCAAATGGATAAACGACATGTTTACCGACATGAACGACAATTTCAAACAAAATATGTTGTTCATACCGATTAGAGTGTCGTTCATCCGAAATTGTTGAAATAATGTGAGGATATTGGTAGCATATGGGTTAGATATAGATTTTTAAAAATGGTAGGGGCATACCCATGAATATAAATTCTAGGGACCCGCCATATACTAGCATACAGCAAATTTCATAAAATAAATTTATTTAATATTTTGGGAGGGGATTATTTT
>CAYLIZ010000119.1:0-3679 GCA_964383985.1 uncultured Alkaliphilus sp.
GGCGAGATTACACAAAATGATTCTTCGTGGATTAGATTTATATTGCACATCTTAGGATGACATTTTCTGTTTTTGTCATTGCTATGAATATAAGCAATAAGTTTACTGAGATCTTTCGCGGGTCAAACTTATACTGTTCGTCTCAGGATGACAAAACCGAAGGTGTCATTCTGAACGCGAGTGAAGAATCTCGCTTTTTACCGGCACACATGCATTCTGATCCTTAACAAGAAGGGAGATATAATATGATAAAAATCATTGACTTAAAGGATTCTAAAAAATCCAAACTTTTAAAGGAAATGAAAGAGAGAGCTACAGTGGATTTTAGGGACTACGAAAAAGTTGTACAAAATATATTAGAAAAAGTAAAGGTGGAAGGCGATTCGGCATTATTAAACTGTACAGAAAAATTTGATAGGGTGGACCTGAGCCGTACAGGAATGAAGGTTATTGACAAGGAGATAGACGAAGCTTATGGGAAGGTATCGAAGGATTTTTTAAAGGCTATGCGCTTAGCTATCAAAAATATAACCGATTACCATAAAAAGCAGAGCAAAAATTCGTGGTTTGCTTCATCTGATGGAATTATGCTGGGACAAAAAATAACTCCCGTCGCAAATGTAGGCATTTATGTACCCGGTGGTACTGCTGCCTATCCGTCCTCTGTGCTGATGAACGCTATCCCCGCTAAAGTGGCGGGAGTAAAAAGGATTGTGATGATAACTCCGCCAAATAGGGAAGGCAGATTGCCGGCGGGGGTTTTAGTGGCAGCAAAGGAATTAGATATCGATGAAATATACAAGGTTGGTGGTGCCCAAGGTATAGGTGCTTTAGCATACGGAACGGAAACTATAGAGAAGGTTAATAAAATTGTAGGGCCTGGAAATATCTATGTCGCCACTGCTAAAAGAGAAGTCTATGGCTATGTAGATATTGATATGATTGCAGGGCCTAGTGAAATTTTGGTAATCGCGGATGATTCTGCAAATGCTAAATATGTAGCAGCAGATTTATTATCCCAAGCAGAACATGATGAACTATCTTCTGCTATAGCGATTACTACAAGTCAGGATTTAGCAAAGGCTATAGCCGAACAGGTTAAAATACAGACTAAGAAACTAGAAAGAAAAGATATAGTTAAAAAATCTTTAGCTAATTATGGTAAAATCATAGTAGTGGAAAATTTGGATGATGCAGTGGAGTTATCCAATGAAATCGCACCGGAACATTTGGAGTTATGTGTAAAAGAACCTTTTGATTTGCTAAATAAAGTAGAAAATGCAGGTGCCATATTCCTGGGAAATTATGCCCCGGAGCCCTTGGGTGATTACTTAGCAGGACCTAATCATGTTCTGCCAACCAGCGGCACAGCTAAATTTTATTCACCGTTATCAGTGGATGATTTTATAAAAAAATCCAGTGTAATGTATTACAATAGAGAAACTTTACAGAAGGTAAAAGATGAGGTTATGATTTTGGCAGAGGCAGAAGGATTAACGGCTCACAAAAATTCTATAAAAGTGAGGTTCGAATAATTATGTTAAATAATTTGGTTAAAGATAATATTAAAAGTTTATTATCCTATAAGGTTGAACAGAGTGAGGATATGGTAAAGCTGGATGCCAATGAAAATAACAATGTGGCTTATTTGCTGAATGAAAAACTTGCTAAAGCTATTATGGAACTAAAGATAAATGAATATCCCGATTCGGATTGTACAGAGCTCAGAACTATGTTAGCAAAAGAGCTTGGTGTAGATATTAGTCAAATAATGGTAGGCTGTGGTTCTGATCAGCTGATTTCCATTATTATGACTACTTTTGTAGGTAATGGTGATAAAATGCTTACCCATGTTCCTACTTTCGGTATGTATAAAATTGTTGCCCAAACGGTAGGAGGCACTGCCATTGAAGTGCCTTTAAATGAGGATTTTAGTCTTGATTTAGATAATTTTATAGAAATTATGGAGAGGGAAAAACCGAAGGTTGTATTTCTCACCAATCCCAATAACCCCACGGGCAATATTATATCTAAGGATGAAATAATAAAAATTGTACAGTTGAGCAAAGGGATAGTAGTTGTAGACGAGGCTTATTACGAATTTTATGGGGAGAGTGTAATTGATTTAGTAGATGAATATAAAAACCTGATTGTCTTAAGAACTTTATCAAAAGCGTACGGATTAGCGGGGGCTAGGGTAGGCTATGGAGTCGCTTCAAAACAGCTTATGGATATTTTGTATAAAGTAAAACCGCCCTATAATGTTGCCAGTTTAAGTCAAGTTGCCGCCAAAGTCTGTTTAATGAATAAAGATATAATGAAGAGTTCGGTTAAAGAGATTATCGAGGAACGAGAAAAGATGTCGAGCCTATTAAAAGAAATTCCTAATCTAAAGGTTTTTGAGAGCCATGCTAATTTTATCTTATGTAAAATTAAAGATGCTGAGAATGTCGGAGACGTTGGAGATGTTAAGGGTGCTGAATACGTTTACAATTATTTGCTCGATAACAAGGTTTTGATACGATATTTTGGAGAGAAAGGTCCTCTAGCCAATTGCCTTCGTATTTCTATCGGCACTAAAGAAGAAAATGAGTTAGTTGTAAAATTGCTTAAAAATTTGGTGTCATCCTAAAGGGATATTGGTAGGGGCAGACCCGAGTGTCTGCCCTAGAGACTGTCCCCTTGTCCCGGAACTTGTCCCCGTGTTTCACTACACTGTAGCGGAGAATTCATTCTCCGCCTAATAAAGAAACGGAGGAATAAAATGGAAAACAGAACATGCAGTTTAGAACGTTCCACTACAGAAACAAATATAAAAATTGACATAAATATCGACGGCAAGGGCGAAAATAATATAAATACAGGAATTCCATTTTTTGATCACATGTTACAACAAATCGCCCGCCACGGTTTTATAGATTTAAACATACAGGCAGAGGGGGACATAGAAGTAGACTTTCATCATACAGTAGAAGATGTAGGAATTGTCTTGGGGCAAGCTATAGCTAAAGCTCTGGGAGATAAGAAAGGAATAATAAGATATGCAACTTCTTTTATTCCTATGGACGAAGCCTTGTCCATGGTATCGATGGACATAAGCGGCAGACCTTTCCTTCATTACGAGGCAAACTTTACAAGTGAGCGAACGGGAAGATTTGAAGTGCAATTAGTGGAAGAGTTTTTTAGGGCACTAGCCTTTAATGCCGACATGACCCTTCATATTAGAAATTTATATGGCAGAAATGATCATCATATTATAGAAAGTATGTTTAAAGCCTTCGCCAAAGCATTGGATAAGGCAACCGGCTTTGATTCAAGGATTGAAGGGGTTTTGTCTACTAAAGGGCAATTGTAGGGGTCGATCTGTAGTCGCCCGCATGTTGACAGGGCAATGTTTACAATTGTAGGGGTCGACCTGTGGTCGCCCGCATGTTGACAGGATAATGTTTACAATTGTAGGGGTCGACCTGTGGTCGCCCGCATGTTGACAGGATAATGTTTACAATTGTAGGGGTCGACCTGTGGTCGCCCGCATGTTTGGGACAAGGAACCTGTTACCTCGTCCTTAAAATTCAACGAAAGGGTGTGATAATAACAATGTTAATTTATCCGGCAATAGATATTAAAAACGGAAAATGCGTAATGCTGACACAGGGCAAATTCGATAAAGAAAAAATAT
>CAYLIZ010000120.1:0-3665 GCA_964383985.1 uncultured Alkaliphilus sp.
ATGTTTGTTTTAATACAAAAATAGTTTTATAAACAATTATTTTTATATTTATTTTATGTATACCTTATATAATTAGATAAAATTTAACTCAATATTTACAATATTTATATAATAACTTCTATATTTATTAAAAAAATCCTTTTTTAAAATGAAACATTTACGAAAAAATATTATCTAAACAATCCGATATAATAACCACAACATTTCATAAATACCTTAGTTATTGTTGACATAGCGTCTATAACATAGTATTATAACTATATGATAAGGGGACGTAGTTCAGTTGGGAGAATGTTTGACTGGCAGTCAAGAGGTCAGGGGTTCGAATCCCCTCGTCTCCACCACAAATAAACCCTATAATTTCAATAGTTGTAGGGTTTTTCTATTTTAGGATTTAAGTTTGATTTATTAGTTGTGTGTTAGTTATATATTAGGAATTTATAAAATTTACGAACATAAAAAGCAACAAGGTTTTTCGCCCCTGCCTTAAATTTTTTTAATGCTGTAAAATATTTTAATCTATAAAAATTTGCTGGTAACCCTGCTCCAAAACTCAAAATCTGCTAATCTGAGCATTTTTATTCTGCGGTTTGTTAATTTCGTATCAATCTCTATAATATTATTATACCTATGTTCTACACCATCAATTACAATAACTAGGGAATTTTCAAAACGATATTCCGGAATAACTTTAATTACTGCACTACAGGGTAAAATAATGCTCGAGGTAAAGGAACGATAAACGTTTGTATTAATAGGAGCTAAAGGTGTAATTTGCAAAACATTTAGGCTTGGATCTATTATACTTCCACCGGCTGAATAATTATAAGCAGTACTTCCGGTAGAGGTAGATATAAGAATCCCATCTCCGCTAAAATGTTGAACTAAATTATTATCAACATAAATATCTAAATGGATTACATGAGACTTGTTACCTTTTATAACTATTTCATTAATACCTATTATTTCCATGCAGCTGTTCCTTGCACAGATAATTGATTTGATAGGGGTAATTTCCTGTATACTATAATCCTTTGTTACGTATTTTGCAATTAAATAATCTAGTTCCTCAGGTGTCACTTCTGTAAAAAAACCGAGATGACCTGTATTTATACCTACTATTGGAATATTAGGAAAGTTATATTCTCTTAGAGTTTTTAAAAATGTACCATCCCCACCTATAGACACAATTAATTCAGATTGTTGCTCTAAGGTATCACTTACTTTATATCCTAATGAATTTAATTTTTCTTTTAAAACCCTTGCCGTATTTACGGATAATTCTTTGTTATTATGAACAATATTGATAATTTTACTGGATTTCATGAGCTGCCTCCTTTATTATTAAAAATGTGGCTACTTGCTTATTATACAGTTATCATATAAAAATTAATATAGAAAGCAACAAATATTTCAAAATAATTTTAAATTCAGTTTATATTATAGATTATAGGCATCTATTTTTCTATATTTAATAATAGTATAATTCTAGATTAAATAGAAAAAACCTTTAATAAAAATAATTTAATTTAATGGGGGAAAATATAAAAATGATAACAGAAGGCGAACAAAAAGAGAACGTAATTGTTTATGATGCGGAATATGATGATGATGGGAAGACGCTAAAACAAGTTTTAAAAGAAAAACTGGATTTTTCTAGCCGTTTATTATCCAAATTAAAACAAAGTAAAACTGTTTTTATTAATGAACAGTATTCAAAATATCATGAAATAATAAAAGAAGGAAACCAAATTAAAGTTGTTATGAAAGAGGAACCCGACTGTTTTGTGCCCCAAAACATCAATTTAGAAATTGTTTATGAGGATGTAGATTTAGTCTTAATAAATAAACAGCCCGGAATTGTGACCCATCCAACGAAGAGCCATCCAGATAATACAATTGCTAATGCTGCTAGATGGTATTTAACAAACAAAGGCGTTGATTGTAAGATTAGGTTTGTTAATAGGCTAGATATGGATACTTCAGGTTTATTAATTATTGCTAAAAATCCATATTCTCACCATATATTGTCCAAACAAATGCAACAAAATAGGATAGAAAAAAAATATAGCGCCTTTGTATGGGGTATCATTGAAAAAGATAGTGGAAAAATTGAAGCTCCTGTATATTTACCCTCTAATGATTCAATTAAAAGAGTGATAGATCAAAAAGGCCAACAGTCCCTTACTGAGTTTAGGGTATTAAAAAGATACAAAAATGCAACTATGTTGGAAATAAATCTAGTAACAGGCAGAACACATCAAATTAGAGTACATATGAGCCATTTAGGACATCCATTAATAGGAGATAGCCTTTATGGAACAGATGATGATCATTTAATAAATAGACAAGCCCTTCATGCATCATATTTATCTTTTTTACAACCAAGATATAAAAATATAGTTCAAGTAGAAGCGTCTTTACCCGACGATTTAATAGAGCTTGAAAGAAAGCTGCGATAAATTATATGAATAATGATGAGTTCTATTTTATTTGCATCTACGTAAAAAATACCACCCCTAGATGTTCCTAGAGATGGCATTTTAGGATTTTTAAATGGAGCTGATGAACGGAATCGAACCGTCGACCCCTTCCTTACCAAGGAAGTGCTCTACCTCTGAGCCACATCAGCATGCCTTAAATTTAAACAAGTATCATAGTTTTGCCTGTACGGCTATACACTAATATACACTAAAACATTAAATATGTAAAGTACTATTAGCAAGTAAATAGTATCCAATTCTAAAGATATCAAATATATATGATATGGCTCCTGTAAATTTTCTCTAGATAATACTGTAGACTTTTTAGATTAATAATAATTATTTTGTCAGCGAATAATACCTGACCAGATAGTTATTATTAATACAATCTTAAGGATATTAAATAATTATTTAGCCTTACTGCAATTATAGAGGCTAATACAGCTTTAATTAAATCCCCCGCTAAAAATGGAATTACACCAAGCTGTAAGGCCTTTGTATATGTTATATTTAGTATATAGCTCATATAAGCTACGCCTAATAAATAGGTTACAGGCATCCCCACAAAAATAGTAATTAATAAATACTTGCGTAAGCTTATTTTTGTACCCTTTAAATAGCTCATTGCTACGGCTGCAAACAAAAATCCTACTATAAATCCGCCGGTTGGCCCAAATAATGTACCCAAACCGCTGTTTCCACCCGCAAATACAGGTAATCCGCTTGCACCTAATAATATAAATATTGTAACACAAATAGCACTATGTATTGGGTTTAGAATTAGGGCTATTAGATTGACCACTATGGTCTGGCCTGTAATCATTATTGGAGTAAAAGGTAATGGAATTATAATATAGGATGATATGCAAAGCAATGCTATACATAATGATGACTTTGTCACTTCTTTTATATTTATTTTTTTGATCATGTTTTACCTCTTTTCAAAAACTATTCTAAAATCAATTAACCCAATATTCTGACATATAGCTAAATGTTTAATAAAAAGCTAACCGAATAATAATTTAAATTATAAAATATAGAAAAAGTATAACCTAAATATATAGTACTGTCAACTTATTTTCAAATTAAAGTTTACGGCGCTATTATCATTATTGTTATTATATACAATTGTTGTTATATACAAAAAAGATCACAAAATTGTGATCCTTCTGTTTTATAATC
>CAYLIZ010000121.1:0-1950 GCA_964383985.1 uncultured Alkaliphilus sp.
ATAAATATTTAAAAATTGAAATCAAAGGTATAGGGGGATTAGGTAAGATGAGACCAAAGATTATGGAGGAAATAGAAGAACTAAGAGATGTAAATTATTCTAAAATTAAGGAGGCCAGCGAGGCGGGCCAAAAAGTAGTAGGTATGTACTGCATATATTCACCTCAGGAGATTATATTAGCGGCTGATGCTATCTCCGTTACATTATGTGGAACGACGCAAGAACCTGTTGAACATGCAGAGAGGGAATTACCAAGAAATCTATGTGCACTTATTAAATCCAGTTATGGCTTTGCCATTACAGACACATGTCCTTATTTTTATTTTTCAGACGTGCTGGTAGCGGAAACTACATGCGACGGTAAAAAGAAAATGTATGAATTGATGGGAAAAATAAAACCTATGCATATTATGAATTTGCCGCAAACAGCAGATGATCATGATTCCCTAGAAATATGGAAAAATGAGATGATTAAATTTAAAAATTTCCTAGAGGAGAGGTTTGAATTAGAAATAACGGATGATAAGTTGAGAGATGCTATTAAATTAATGAACAGAGAAAGAATTGCAATGAAAAGATTGCATAAATTAAACGCTCATAAGCCCGCTCCGTTGACAGGTATGGATATGATGTTAGCACAATGGTTAAAAGGGTTTAATGTAGATAGGGAATATGGTATAGATTTAGTCGAAAGATTAATTGCCGAAACTGAGGAGCGAATGAAAAGAGGTATTTATGCTTTTGATGAAGATGCTCCACGTATTTTATTAACGGGGTGTCCTATCGGGGTGGGCTCAGAAAAGGTATTGAGAATTTTAGAAGAGTGTGGTGCAAGTGTTGTAGTTTTAGAAAATTGTACAGGCTATAAAGGGCTAGACGTTTTAGTAGATGAAGATAAGGATCCGATTACCGCTCTTGCGGAAAAATATTTATCTACTCCATGTTCTTGTATGACAAATAATGATGGCAGGTTAGTTTTAATCAAAAGATTAGCAGAAGAATATGAGGTGGATGGCATAGTTGATTTAACTTGGCAGGCTTGCCATACATATAATATAGAGTCCTATATAGTGCGTAATTTTGTTAAAGATGAACTAGATCTTCCGTTTATACAAATGGAGACAGATTATTCTGATTCCGATGTGGGCCAAATTAAAGTCAGAGTGGAGGCATTTCTAGAGACTTTAGCAACAACAGTTGCTGTTTAAACATTGGTATATATTTTTAAGGAAGTGATTAAGTGATTACTGTTGGAATAGATGTAGGTTCGGTAGCGGCAAAGGCTGCAGCTTATAACGGTGAAGAGATTCTGGCAACAGCACTTTTACCTACAGGTTGGAGTCCAAAAGAATCCGGAGAACAGCTTTTAAAAGATATAATGACAAAGCTCAATATTACCCAAAATGATATTAAATCGATAGTAGGAACCGGCTATGGCAGGGTTTCACTTCCGTTTACAGATAAAAAGGTAACGGAAATCACATGTCATGGGAGGGGAGCGCATTATATAGATTCTGATATTAGAACGGTTATAGATATTGGAGGCCAAGATAGCAAAGTTATTAAAATAAATGGGAAAGGTGAAGTTATAGACTTTTTAATGAACGATAAATGTGCAGCCGGAACGGGAAGGTTTCTACAGGTAATGTCAAATGCATTAGAGATAGATATAGCGGATCTTTCCGGGCTGGCATCAGAAGCAGAACCGGCTAATATTAATAGTATGTGTACGGTTTTTGCAGAATCCGAAGTTGTAAGCCTAATGGCAGAAGGGACTTCCAAGGAAGCTATTGCATCCGGGCTTTTACATTCCGTATGCAACAAAACATATTCTTTAGTTAGCAGAATAGGTGTAGAAAATACTGTATTTTTTTCCGGCGGAGTTTCTAGAAATAAAAAATTAGGTAAACTTCTTAGCGATAAACTTGGAGTAGAGGTTATATCTTCGGA
>CAYLIZ010000121.1:2050-3543 GCA_964383985.1 uncultured Alkaliphilus sp.
ATAAACAACGATTTAAAGATTCTTTATTTCACTTTGTTCGTTCAGAATGACACAATTTAGAACTTTTTCAGTACCTTCAAACAAAGCAAAGGATTCTAGGTTAATGTTTAACTAGTTTAGTTAAACATTAGCCTTTTTATTATTTATAGAAAAAAACAATATTATATTTGGTTAGGTATCTTTACGTAGAATGCCTAAATATTCCTCGTAGGCGAATACCCTGTTTCTTTGAACATTTTCTGTCTGCTTTAAAATATTTAACTGAATAAGTTTATCAACAGCGTTGGATATGGCGTTAAAAGAAAATCCTAATTCCTCACTTGTTTTCCCGATATCAATAATAGGACAACCCTCCAGATAATTAAATACTTTTATAATAGTTTTGGCTGCTCTTCCTGTATTTTTTACGATTTCAATATTCCTATTATGTAGTTTAACCAATTCATCAATAGTTTGGATGGCATCCAGTGCAGACTCATTAATGGCCAGCAAAAAGAATTTAATCCATTGTTCAAAGTTTCCCTTTATCCGAACTTCTGTCAGTCGGTCATAATATTCAATTCGGTTGCGTTTTAAAAAGTATGAAATGTATAAAGTTTCATCATTCAAAATCTTTTTTTCCATTAGGAAAAGGTTTGTTAAAAGGCGTCCGAGTCTTCCATTGCCATCTAGAAATGGATGGATTGTTTCAAATTGATAATGAATTAAAGCTGTTTTAATCAAAGGTTCCATATAATTATCTTGATTAATAAACTTTTCTAAATCAGACATAGCTTCTAGCATATCATCAAGATTGGGTGGAATATACCGGGCATTTTTTAATGTACTACCGGCAGGGCCAATCCAATTTTGGCTGCGTCTAAATTCTCCCGGGTTCCTTTCTTCTCCCCGAACATTTTGCATTAAAACCTTGTGGGTTTCTTTTATAAGGCGATTACAAATAGGTAGTTCCTTAAGCCTTGCTTTGGCGTATCGTGATGCCTTAATATAATTAACCACATCGATAACATGACGATTGGTGTTTTCTTCAACCTTTGGGTCTAGAATATCATCTAAGGTTGCTTGGGTTCCTTCTATTTGTGAGGACAAAAGGGCTTCCTTGCGCACATACATTGAAACGAAAAGCTCAATATTCGGTATTTGCCTAGAAAGACCCTCTAATATACCGATGTTTCGGTTTGCTTTGGCCAGAAGATTTGCCATTTCTTCGTCAATCTCTATAGGTGGATTAGGTGGCAGTGGATTAGGTACAAATGATTTGTATTGGAGCTCACCGGTTAAATTGATTCGATATTCACCTGCTCTATTTTTCATTGGTTACATCCCTTCGTATAATGTGTTTAGAACTACTAAAATGAAATAATAATCTTGCAACAACCTCACTTATTTCATTTTACCATATATAATGAAATAATCAAAATGTTTATCGGCTGTTATTTCATTTTAACCGAATTTATAAAATAATATGCCTTTTTATTTTGTTTTATTTCAAT
>CAYLIZ010000122.1:0-3513 GCA_964383985.1 uncultured Alkaliphilus sp.
TTATGTTCCTCCTCAAAATTAGGATTCTCTTTCCATTAAATAGTTACTCAATTTTAAAAGAAAATTTGATTTATCTTTATATAGACTGAGCAGTGAATTTACATTTTCAGTTAATTCTTTTACATAAGCAATAGATGCTTCTAACCCGAACAAAATTGGATATGTGGATTTATGTTTATCAGTATCGCTGCCAACACTTTTTCCTAATTTCTTTTCATCCCCTATAATATCTAATATATCGTCTTTAACCTGAAAGGCAAGACCTAGGTTCAAACCTATCTGTTTCATATATTCTATATCCTCTTCTAAAGCACCGCCAATAATAGCTCCTATCTTTAAGGAAGCAACAATTAAAGCTGCAGTTTTGTTCAAATGAATATATTTTAAAGTTTTTTTATTAATAATTTTATTTTCACTCTCTAAATCAACTACTTGACCGGCAATCATTCCATTAATTCCGGCAGCATTAGCTATTTCTCTAATGCTTCTTATATGTAAATAAGGTTCTTTTTGCTTAAAAGCGTTGTCTAACATAATTTCAAAGGAATAGTTGAGTAAGCCATCCCCCGCAAGAATTGCAATTCCTTCACTATAGACCTTATGATTCGTTAATTTCCCCCTTCTATAATCATCATCATCCATAGACGGTAAATCATCATGAATTAAGGAATAAGTATGAATCATTTCTAACGCACAGGCGTAAGGCATAATTTCGTTGATATCTTCCCCAAATAAATTATAAGCAGCTAAGGCAAGAATAGGTCTTAATCTTTTACCCCCCGCAAATAAACTATACTTCATTGATTCTATTAATATGCTATTATATCCTTTTTCACAATCTAAATAATTTAAAAGTTGAGTGTTAACCAACTCAATATAATTGTTTAACTGCTCTTTAAAATTCATTTATTCCCCCATCCTCGTATTCAAATGGAATTTCTTTAAATTCACCATTTTCCTGTACAATCAAACTAATTTTTTTCTCTGCTTCATTAAGTTCCTTATTACAAAAACGATAGAGATTTATTCCCTCTTCAAATATTTTCAATGATTCAGCTAAAGATAATTCTTCATTTTCTAATTTATCAACAATTTTTTCTAATTTAACTAATGCTTTTTCAAAATTGAGATCTGACAAAGGCTTTTTCCTCCTTTATATCGATGGTTTTACATTTAATTTGACCATCTACCAAATCTATATTTAGTATTTGATTTTTTTCAACTTGATCCACAGACTTAATTACTTCTTCGTCTTCACTTCTTACTATTGAATAGCCCCTGGAAAATATAGATAAAGGGCTTAGTGCGTTTAGTCGTTCACCTATATTCATTAAATATTTTTCTTTAAATTCCTTCTTAGTTTTTAGCAATCTATTTAACCTCTGTACTAAATCATCTATATATTGCTGTTTTTCATATATAGGGTTCAAAGGATATTTAAAAAAGTAATTATTTTCAACCAAAGATAACTTCTGTTGTAGTGTATTGATTTTTACGCTAATAGAATATAATAATCTTTTCTCTATAGAATTCATATATTCCTTTATTTCCATCATATTTGGTACAACTAATTCCGCTGCTGCAGACGGAGTAGCTGCTCTCAGGTCTGCAACAAAATCTGCAATTGTAAAATCCGTTTCGTGGCCTACCGCTGATACTATAGGTATATTGCTATGAAATATAGCTCTAGCCACTTCTTCTTCGTTAAAAGCCCACAATTCCTCAATAGAGCCCCCACCCCTGCCAACAATTACAACATCTATATTTGAAAAACTATCGCATAAATTTATAGCATTAACAATAGATGGGGCTGCAGCCTCACCCTGCACTAAAACAGGAAAAATATATAATTCCACTTTAGGAAATCTTCGAAGTATAATTGAAATAATATCTCTGACAGCCGCTCCGGTAGGTGATGTAATAATAGCAATTTTTTTGGGGACATAAGGTAGTTGCTTTTTATGTTTAATATCAAAAATACCTTCCTTTTCTAATCGTTCTTTTAACTGCTGATAAGCTATATAAAGTGCACCCATGCCCACCGGTTCCATATCATTGACATATAATTGATACTGCCCGCCACGTTCATAAAGAGATATTTGTCCTTTACAGACAATACTCATTCCTTCTTTAGGAATAAATTTTAATTCTTCACAATTCGATTTAAACATAACACAATTAATTTTGCCACCTTTATCCTTCAATGTGAAATACATATGCCCACTGCTGTGAAAATTATAGTTTGAAATTTCACCTTTCACATGTATATGCGCTAAAATTGGATCGCTAATTAAAATTCTCTTTATATACTGATTTACTTCAGAGACAGAAAGGGCTTTAATTTGCATGTTTACCCTACCTCCCATTACATATTACTAATCTATTGTATTAAAAATTCATACTTTGCGAAATCCCGCAACTTAAATTTATTCACTTTATTTGATACATGTAAATTTTGATATTCATTGCGTTTAACTTGTTTATTTTAGGCCTTCTTTTTTAACATAATTATCTAAAATGCCATTAATAAAAGATGGAGTCTCGCTGGAACTATATATTTTTGCCAATTCAATAGCCTCATTGATTGATACTTTATAAGGTATATCCTTCATATATAGAATCTCGGAAAGGGCTAATCTTAAAATTGCTAAATCAACATTCGCAATACGATCGAGTCGCCATCCCCTGGAATAATCTTCTATAATTTTATCTAACTTTGTTAGATTCTTAATGGCCTCAGTTAACACGCCATAAATATAACTATTTTGATTTTGATCTATTTTCTCCTCTCGAAGGTGATATTTTATTTTATCTAAATCAAAGTCGTTATTCATATGCATTTCGAATAATATCTTCATGCTTAATTCCCTAGCTAATCTTCTGCTCATATTTTCACCTCTCTATGCTCCGTAGTATATACCACTATTATATATTATATATTGTTGTATGTAACCAATAATTTCAAATTATTATATAAATAAAGACCAAGTATTTACATATTTATAATTTAAATAAACCCTCTAAAAGTAGAGGGTTTATTTAAATTTTATTATCTTGTTTACCTATTTTTGTTTTGCATTTTCTTCAGGAAAATGTACACCTTGCACATGTATATTTACCTCATTAACTTCAATACCAGTCATTGTTTCTACGGTTTTCTTAACACTTTCCTGAATTTTCCATGCTACATCAGGAATTTTTGTCCCATATTCAACAATAATGTATAAATCTATAATAGCAATTTTTTCTTTTATTTCTACTTTTACTCCTTTAGAGAGACTTTTCTTACCGAGCATTTCTGCAATTCCGCCTACAAATCCTCCACTCATTCCGGCTACACCTTTAACCTCAATAGCAGCTAATCCTGCAATTGTTGCTATAACATCATCTACAATTTTAACTTCTCCATAATCTAAATTCTCAATTGTATCCACTCTTTCACCCCCTGAATGTCAACTTGATTAGTTTATTATATCAAATCTAACCTTTATTGACAAACAGCTTTATTTCCTA
>CAYLIZ010000123.1:0-3507 GCA_964383985.1 uncultured Alkaliphilus sp.
CCGGAAGGGTTGCAAGGATAGACCGCAATCAATTGGTTTTAAAATTGGCCACAGGTGATGAAGAAACCTTTTTTACCATGCCACATACTATCACCTTAAAAAACGGACAGAATGCAAACATTGATGTTTTATATGAAGGGGATAAGGTAAAGCTATATTTTGATGAATATGATACTAATATAGTTAGCCGTATTAATATAGAGGGGGATTCCATTAGAGTTAAAGGACTCTATAAAGGCAAATTGAATGTTGCAGATAGATATTCGGATAAAATTACTCTTTCCGATGTTTATATGTTAAATAATGGTGTTTTTAAGCAATTTTTATCTTCATTAACTTTGCCTTATAACGGTATTTCGCCACTTTATATAGGAGGTTATCCTATTTCTTACGACAATTTAAAATATTATGGTGGTAAAACTGTCTATTTAGCAATTAAAGACTTTTTTGGCAAAGATCAGATTGAAAGAATGGTAGTACAGAATCAATATGAAAGTACTTATTCTGATAAAATCAAGGATATTAACTGGTATACGGAAGAGTTTGAGTTAAATAACAATAAAAATATAGGCTTTAATGATGGTACTATAGTCATTAAAAATGATAGGATAGTAGATACTTTTGCTTTAAATGCTCAATCGGATGTTTTTGTCGTTGCTGATGGTAGGGGTATGGACTCTAGTGCTGATATAGTATATGTTTTAAACGAATATGTTAATAACTCTAACATTGGGGAGCATTATATTTATGCCGGTAGGATGGACCAAATAGTGGAAGATAGATTATGGTTAAAGGATTTCTTTTTATTAGATGAAAATGAATGGCAATCTTTTGAGGGTAAGAAGGAATTATTCTTTGATAATGATACGGATATTTATGATTTAGATAAAGAGGGAAGAAAGATATCTGTAGAAGAGTTTTATAGCGGAATTTATGCAGTAGATGAAAGCTCGGATTATGCTAAGGAACACAATTTAAGGGATTGGCATGCTTATATTTACACCGATGGCGACAGAATAAGTTCTATTATGGTACAAAAGAATATGGATTCTTTTTTAAAGCAGAGAACGACTAACGGTTTAATTTCTTCTGTTACCAGTGATGATTTTGTTGGTTGGAGAGTCAGACTCACTAATGCCCGTGATTGGAGCAGCAGAAACTCTCAATGGATGCAGAAAAATGCGGATTTAAATGTTAATTTAGAAAAGGCATTATTAATTAAAAATGACAGGCGGATTGAGCCCTATGATTTAAAACCGAATGACCGTGTCTATCTGGTACGGGACGATTATTATGCAAAAATTCTTATAGCTAAATAAAAACGAGATTCTTCGCTAGCGCTCAGAATGACATCTCCGATGTTGCTATCTTGGATGTTTACTTTAATGTCATCTGAACATTTACTTTATGTCATCCTGAAACGGACAGAATAAACGGTGCTTACAAAGGATCTAAATGAGGTGATAGTTTGTATTATGTATATATGTTAACTAATAGAAACAACAAAGTTTTGTATACAGGTATTACAAATAACCTTAAACGTAGGGTGTATGAACATAAAAATAGGAATGACACCTTCGGTGTTGCCGGCTGAATACTTACTTTATGTCATCCTGAGACGGACAGTATAAGTTTGACCCGCGAAGGATCTAAACAAGGAGGACTATATGAAAAATTGTATGAAAAGGATTATTTCATTTGTGTTAATATTGTGCTTAACAATTATACCAATAAACGCATTCGCCTCTCCTCCGGAATTTGCAGGAGGAGTGAACAACGAATACGAATACGAGGAAATAGTGTTTATAACAGGGGAGCCTATAAAATTTGTAGGCACCGTTACAATACCCGAAAATTCCATAATGTCGGATGAAGACAACAGCAAATCAAAGAAAAACGGCAAATCAAAGAAAATAGTATATAATCTAAGGAATTTAACACCGGAAGACAAATCAATAGAAGGTAAGTTAACTCGCAGAGTTACATATAATATTGATTATGAAACCCATGATGACAAGGGACAGGTCATAGCCAAAATGAGTGTTGTAAGTGCCAAAGAGGATATAGAATTAAATGGTGATAAATTTACCTTAAAGGATTATCAATTTTCGAAATCTGATGTTATAGATAACAGACCTGCTTCTGATTTTTATTCCGGTAATATAACAGGCCGTAAAGTATACGACATTAATAAAAAAGGTAGAACATCAGACGGAGAAGCAATAATAGAAATTAGCGGAGGCAACGTAGGATATGAAAACTTTTGGGGTGCAACAGAAACACAAATTATTGACTTTATATATGATGTAAATTGGAATACGGATGCCGGTAACGGTGAAAACGAAAATGGAGAAGGTGAAAACAGAGCGAATCCGCCCAAAAGTTGGCAGGGAACAGTAAAAAGCCAAGTCTCTGACAGTATGACAAAAGAACTCAGGTATAGCGATAACGAAGCTAGTTTCTCTAGCTTTGACGGTGGCTATATGCGTATAACAAACAGTGAAATTGTATCTAAATATGGTTATGATCTTCCTTACATAACCGAAATAGACGTAGGCGAAGAAGGCGAAGAAAATGTAGTTAATGTAATAGACAGTTGGAGAAGAAATAGGGGGACAGAGTATTTATCTAAAGAGATGGTTCCCAAAATTGAAAGGTTAATAGTTCCTAAATTTAGAGATTTAGGAGGACACTGGGCGGAAAGTTATATTAATAAATTGTATTCACTAGATGTATTCGACGAAGTATCCACATTTTTTATACCGGATTCACCGATGACCAGAGAAGAATTTACAAAAGGGATTATGAGAGCCAGTGATATAAGGCCCAGCCAAGAACCTACTAAAAAAACCGGCAGGAGAAATAAAGAACCGGAAGTTTCGCCATTTATAGATGTTCCGGTAGAGAGTGACAATTATAAATATATTAAAAGTGCAGTGGAAAAGGGAATAATTAAAGGCATATCCAAGGATAGATTTGCACCTAAAGATTATTTGACTAGAGCACAGGCTATTACTATTATCATTCGTGCCTTAGGTTTTGAGAATAAGGCACCTACTCCGGGGTATATTACATCCTTTTCTGATGACAGGTTAATACCCTCTTGGGCAAAGGACAGTATCTATATGGGTCAAGAAATAGGATTAGTTCAGGGTGATCAGTTGGGCAGAATAAATCCTAATGATGAACTGACTCGTGCCGAGGCTTCTGCTATGCTCGTGAGATTTTTAGAATTTCTGGAGAAAGATTTGCAGCGGGATTATAGGGAAAATATTATTTTGTTTAATTGAGATTCTTCGCATACGCTCAGAATTTGCACGTCTTATTTACACCACGATAAACGAAAGCACTATTTATAAGTTTAAGATCCTTCGCTTTGCTCAGGATGACTGCTTCGCTGTTGTCATTCCGAGCGAAACGAGGAATCTTAAATATTAGCTTTCATAGCAATGACATAAAGATTCTTTGCATGTAAAGATTCTTCGCCGGCACTTAGAATGACAAAGC
>CAYLIZ010000124.1:0-3451 GCA_964383985.1 uncultured Alkaliphilus sp.
GTAATAACTGTCACTCTGAGCGAAGCGAAGAGTCTCGGTTGGCTTAAAATACAGATCCTTCGCTCCGCTTAGGATGATAAAAAGCAAAAAAGGTGCAATTTTGCGCAGTCTGATGATTATCTTTGTGTTGTGTCTTTTCAATTAATAATGATGAATAAAAGTTTAATTATGCGACATAAGCGGGAGACCAAAGGTCTCCCCTACAATGCTGTTTTATAATGTATGTAGGGGCGGTCTTTGACCGCCCGCTGTTATCGCCAATTGGACGATCATGGATTGCCCCTTCTAATTTTGATATTATTTATACTTTTGGAAATTTGACAGTCAACTTAAATAGATCCCCATCTATAACTATGTCTAAACCTCCACCTTGAAGCTCTACAAAACTTTTGGCTATCGATAGTCCAAGCCCTGAACCTTCAGTGGAACGGGATTTGTCCCCCCTGGTAAAACGTTCTGCAATTTCAGATGGGTCAAAGTTCATCTCATAAGAGGAAATATTTTTAAATATAAATCTTATGCTTTTCTCGTTCTCTACAACATCTATATATACCCTTGAATTTTCCATAGAATATTTTAGTATATTGCTTATAATATTTTCAAACACTCTGTAGGTTCTTTTGCCATCTAAATTGCACATAACTTTATTTTCCGGAGCATTTATTCTAAATTGAAGGTTGCTTTCATTTATTTTTTCTTCTAATTCCCCTAAGGTTTGCCTGAACAATGCAATTACATCTATATTTTCCGGGTTGAGGTCTACATTACCGCTGGTTGCCTTACTGGCTTCAAATAAATCTTCTATTAATATTTTTAATCTCCGTGATTTTCTGTCAATTACATCTATATATTCCTTCTGCGTATCCGATTCAACATCCTCATTTTTCAATAAATCCACATAGGTTATGATAGATGTTAATGGGGTTTTAAGATCATGGGATACATTTGAAATAAGTTCTGTCTTCATTCTTTCGCTCTTTATTTCCTTATCTACTGCTACACTAAATCCTTGTTTAATATTATTTAAATTTTTAGCCATGGGAGCTAATATTCCCATATTTTCGTTAACCTTAATGTCAAAATTTCCTGCAGAAACCTGTGCACTTGCTTGGTTTAACTGCACAGCATTTTCTATTAATCCTAACATATACTTAAATACAATGATGCTATATATAGCAGCAAAAATAAATCCCCAAAAACCACCCGAGCCTAAAATTACTATTACCAAAAAGTTCATCACTGCTATCCCTATTAGTCTCCTTTGGTTATCCTCCCTTAAATCTATAGCCATAACTTTTTTAAATGTCTTTCTTATTTTTCTAATAAAATATAACGATATTTTTCCAAAGAGGCTGTTCTCAATAAATCCTTCCTTAAATCCTGTATAATAAATATATTTTATATAGACTATACCCAAATAAATGAGAAGATATAATGTAAAGGTTATAGGTATTCCAATTATATAAAAATAAGAATTTACATTGTATATAAGCTCTTGAAGAGAGCGGCCATAATACCCATTGTAACTATAGGCATCAATAAAATTAGCACCCGAAACGAATAATCCTACAGGACCGACTAACCAAGCGAGAAACTTTAATTCTAAAAACATTTTATTAAATACCTTACAAATAGCTTGTTTACTTTGTAATGAATACGGTACTGCAGAGGCTGCTATAATTAAAATTAAAATGCTCACCGCTCCTATTATTAAAATAAGAGCTGAATAACCCGGATAAACATAATAATCCTTTATACCTCTTAGAGTAAATATATCATCATAGCTCTCAAAATCCTGCGGAATAATATATATTGCCTCTAGATTTGCATATTGTTCCATTTGTTCATTCCTTAGGTGTCTAATAATTGAATCTTTATCAAATTTGGTCCCTTTATCTTTAAGCTCATCTCCTAAAATAGCTTCCGTTGTTGGACGACCGCTTTCATCGAAAGTAATTTTAATATATAAAAGACTATTATCTATCTCAGCCTGCAACTCAACATCTGAAATATGTGGCATATTAGTCAGGGATTTTCTTTGGACTGCTTTATTTTTTCCTGTTTCTGCGGACATTTCCCCATTAGCCTCATCTTCTGTTGTCTCTGTGATTGTTTTCCCTCTAAAATCCCTTTCTGTGTCTGTTTCCTCTCCACTCTCGCTTACACTATCCTCTGGAATTTGTTCTGAACCCTCATTTTCTCCTAAGGGATATATTTTATATTTAACACTTTTTATATTCAGATATCTGTCGTTAGCCCAAATATCAGATTGGTTTACAAAACGTTGCAGGTGTTTTGTCAGATCTGCTATGTCAAATGCCATGCCGGGGATGCCACTGCTTTCTATATAGTTTTTTACATTATCTTTAACAGGAAAATAAATATTTCTTATAGGCAAATAGCTTGCCACTGAAACTATTGCAAATGCTAATATCATAAGCACTGTTGCAATAGATGTAGTAAAAAAATTTCTGCCACCTTTTTTGTTTGGCATTATTTTCTTATCATTACCACTATATTCTTTATCTGGTATAACCTTCCCATCATTACCGCCTTTCTTATCTAACATGATTTTTTCATCGTCACTATCTTTTTTGTTCAGTAGGATTTTTTTGTCGTTACCATCTTTTCTATCTGACATAGTTTCTTCACCATCATCGTTTTGGCTGTTCAAATTTGTATCCAATGCCCCACACCACCTTTAAATATTTTGGCTCCCCCGGATTGATTTCAATCTTTTCTCGAATTCTTCTTATATGTACTGTTACCGTGTCCGGGTTATATGCCGGTTCTTTCCACACTTTTTCATATATTTCTTCTATAGAAAATACCTTATTTGGATTGCTCATCAGTAAATATAAAATTTTGTATTCCAGGGGAGTTATTCTAACCACTTCGCCATCTACTATCAGTTCTTTGCTATCGTCCCTAAGCTCTATACCCCCTATTTTTAGTATATTTTCCTTTGATGTACCACTGTTATTTGAATAACTGGTATATCTCCTGAGATTAGAATTAACCCTTGCAAGCAGTTCCATGGGATTAAACGGTTTTGTAATATAATCATCCGCCCCAATATTAAGCCCCAATATTTTATCCATATCTTCCGATTTTGCAGATAAAAATATAATGGGCACTGAACTTTTTTCCCTTATTTTAATTGTAGCTTTTGTTCCATCAAGTCTTGGCATCATAATGTCTATGAGCACTAAATGTATTTCTTCTTTATCGAATATTTCTAAAGCCTGTATTCCGTCATACGCTTTAAAAACATTGTAATTTTGGTTTTTTAAATAAACTTCTATAGCATCAGTTATTTCTTTTTCATCATCAACAACAAGTATATTGTACATGTACATTTCACTCCTATTTCCGAGATATCTCTTATTATAATAGTAGCATATACTTTTTAAAATTCTACTATTATAATTCTTACAAATTTCTTACATTT
>CAYLIZ010000125.1:0-3344 GCA_964383985.1 uncultured Alkaliphilus sp.
ATTCTATTTCGGAGCTCACTGATTGGATGTTAAAAGATAAAAAAAATGTTGGTGGAAAAATATCCTTTATTTTGCCTGTTAAAGAGGATATGGTAAAGGAACAGCTATTAGAAAGAGACGAGATTCTTCTTTATACGTCATTGCTATGAAAGCTAATATTTAAGATTCCTCGTTTCACTCGGAGTTTCACTCGGAATGACAACAGCGAAGCTGTCATCCTGAGCAAAGCGAAGGATCTTAAACTTATAAATAGTGCTTTCGTTTATCGTGGTGTAAATAAGACGTGCAAATTCTGAGACGGACAGTATGAGTTTGACCCACGAAGAATCTTTTACAAGGTGGTGTTATTGTGCTGATTAAACCAATTAAGCGAATAAGACAGAGCATTACTATTCCGGGAGATAAATCTATATCTCACAGGGCAGTAATGCTGTCCTCCATCGCAGAAGGTGAAAGTAAAATTTATAATTTTTTAATGGGTAAGGATTGCCTAAATACCATCGAATGTTTTCGCAAAATGCAGGTACCTATTGAAATCATGGAAAATAAAATAAAAGTTAAAGGTATTGGACTGAAAGGCTTAAAAAAACCGGATGAAGTATTAGATGTAAGAAATTCCGGCACGACAATACGTTTAATGTGTGGAATATTAGCGGGACAAGATTTTGATTCTACAATCACCGGAGATAGTTCTATTCAAAATAGACCTATGGACAGAATAATTACGCCCCTTAGACAGATGGGAAGTACAATTTACGGTATAGAAAAAGAAAACTACGCCCCCCTTAAAATACAAGGTAACAAACTGACAGCTATAAACTACAATATGCCCGTTGCCAGTGCCCAAGTAAAGTCTGCTATTTTGCTGGCTAGTATCTATGCAAACGGAACGACTTCTATACTGGAAAATCAAAAATCCCGTGACCATACAGAACGCATGTTAAATTATATGGGTGCAAACATCAGACAGAACGAGCATACTATATTTTCCGGCCCTGTGGACAAATTGCATGCAAAAGAAATATACATACCCGGTGATATATCTTCTGCTGCTTTTTTCCTTGTACTGGGCGCTGTAGCCGAGAATGCAGAAATTATAATTAAAGATGTAGGTTTAAACCCTACACGAACCGGAATTATAGATGTTTTAAAACAGATGGGTGCTGATATAAAAATATCAAATGAACAGGTCTTAAGTGGAGAACCTATTGGAGATATATATGTAGCCGGTTCCAATTTAAAAGGTATTGAAATAGGTGGCAATATAATACCGAGACTGATAGATGAAATTCCTATAATAGCAATAGCTGCTACTTTGGCGAAAGGAAAAACTACTATACGCAATGCGGAAGAGTTGAAAATAAAAGAGAGTAACAGAATTGCAGCTACAGTAACAGAACTAAAAAAAATAGGAGCTGACATAGAGGAAACCAATGATGGTATGATTATTTATGGTAAAAATAGTCTGCAAGGCGGAAAAGTTGAAAGCTATAACGATCATAGAATTGCTATGTCTTTGGCTATAGCCGGCTTAATAAGTAAAGAAGGCGTGATAATCGATAATCCGCGATGTGTAACCATATCCTTCCCTGATTTTTTTAATATTTTAGATAGGATGATAAAATATGAAGGTTAATATAAATAGCAAAGTTAATATTGATAATAAAACGAGGCTTTATGCAGTTATCGGGGACCCTATCGCACACAGTTTATCGCCTGTTTTTCAAAACTATTTTATAAAACAAAAAAATATAAACGCTATTTACATTCCTTTGAGAATAACTGCAGGTACATTAAGAAATAGTTTAGAGGTTCTTAAAAATAATTTTGCAGGATTTAATGTAACAATACCCCACAAAGAAAGTATAATGCAGTATTTAGATGAAATAGATCCTTTGGCCATTGAATACGGTGCGGTAAATACAATAAAGGTTATCAATGACAGACTTATTGGCTATAATACCGACGGTTTAGGGTTTGCGAGAAGTATTGAAAATGTAAGTGTAAGTTTAAAAGAAAAAGAAGTTTTATTATTAGGTGCCGGTGGTGCTGCTAAAGTTATTGCGCACAAAATTATGAAATTAGGAGGAAACTTGACTATAGCAAATAGAAATATCGAAAAAGGTGTGCAGCTTAAAAATCAGCTTGAAAAATCTTATGGTGTTTCTGTAAGCATAACAAAACCGAAAGAACTCAATGCCCCCTTCGATATAATAATTAATAGTACCCCTGTAGGAATGTACCCTAATATAGATGAATTACCAACAAACCCCAATATACTGCAAAATGCCGAATTGGTATATGATGTAATATATAATCCCCTTGAAACCAAACTGCTTAAACTTGGAAGTAAATTTGGTGCTAAAACAATAAACGGATTGCCCATGTTAATTTATCAAGGATTAAAATCTTTTGAAATATGGACCGGGGAGCCGGCGACACATAAAGAAGAAAATGAGATTTATAAAGAGCTGAAAAGAAAAATGTCTATAGATAAAGGTAACCACTAAAAAAAGCGAGCGACCGCGAATCGCTCCTACAACTGCCTTATTTAAGCGTAGGGGCGGTCTTTGACCGCCCGCTTGTGACGTATAATTAAACTTATATAATAATATGATATTATATCATTATTAATAACGGGCGAGCAAAGCTCGCCCCCCTACTATAGCCTTTAAATGGTTTCGGATAAAGGAGATTAATAAATTGAAAAGCTTAGAAGATATTAGAAATATTATAGATGACTGTGACAAAAAACTGGTAGAAATATTTGAACAGCGATTAAAAGCTGTTTTAGATGTTTTGGAATATAAGAAAAAGAATAAGCTACCTATTTTTCAACCTGAAAGGGAGCAAGATATTTTAAAAAAGGTTAACTCTTATCTAAAACATGACGAATTTTCTGATGAACTGAAATCGTTGTATCTCAAAATACTGAAAATTAGCAGGAAATTACAATCAAAACACCTATTCCCTTTTAATATTGTACTTATAGGTTTTATGGGTAGCGGTAAAACTTCTGTAGGTACTGAGCTTTCAACCCTGTTAGAAATGAATTATATAGATACAGATAACATAATTGTAGAAAATTCCGAAATATCCATAAATGAAATTTTTGATACCTATGGAGAAGCTGAATTTAGAAAATTAGAGACGAAAGCAATAGAAGGTTTACAAGACATAAAAAATACTATAATTTCCTGTGGTGGTGGTGTGGTATTAAACCCTGAAAATGTTAAGTTATTAAGAAATAATGGTAGGATAGTTTGGTTAAAGGTATCGCCTAAGGAAGCTTATAACCGTCTTTTGGGTGATAATAGTAGACCTCTGCTAAAAAATAATTTTAC
>CAYLIZ010000126.1:0-3300 GCA_964383985.1 uncultured Alkaliphilus sp.
AATCTTTAATATTTTTATCCTTTAACCCTTTTGACCCACTTCTAGCAGGAATAATAGCTAAAAATCTTTTACTATTGTACATAAATAAAACCTACCTTTAAAAGTCATAAAATACCTTCTTTAATTCTATTCCAGTATTTAAACTTTCTTTTATTCGCATAAGTATTTTTTTAGATACAACTCCGTTACCATATGGATTTGAAGCATCTTTGATGCTATTAATAAATTTTTCAGATAATGCTTTTATTATAGAGTAATATATATCTTGTTTAATTGGTTTACAGTTAATTATGGATTGTGCTTGTGTTCTTCCTTTTTGTCTATCGCCTATATTTATTGTTGGTACATTAAAATATGGTGCTTCTATAATTCCACTTGAAGAATTTCCTATAACTAAATCTATATATTTCATAGCTGATAGATATCTTAGTTGACCCATAGAAGTAAATGCTATTGTCCTATTTTTATTGCTGTATACATATTCATCTATCATAGAATTTATAATCCGACCATTTGTATCCGAATTAGCTTTTGTAAATATTATTTTTAAATCTTTAAATTTATCTAATGCATTAAGCAATTCTTGAAATTGTTTCTTAGATGTATTATTCTCAAGTGTTACTGGATGAAAAGTTACTAATGCTGTTTTTTTATCAAGTTTAAAGCTTATACTTTTTTCTAATTCACTTTTATTCAGTAATTTTAATTCTTTTATACTTTCAATTCCAATTGCTCCAACATTAAATACTCTTTCCGGATCTTCGCCTAGTTGTATTACTCTTTGTCTATATTTTTCAGTACTAGTAAAATGTAAATAGCTCATTTTTGTAATAGAATGTCTAATTGCCTCATCAATAGCTCCTTCCGTAGTTTCTCCACCATGCAAATGTGCAATTGGTATCCTGGATACCATAGCAGCACTTGCAGCTGCAAAAACCTCATATCTATCTCCTAATATAATTATCATATCCGGTTTTAATCTTTCAAAAACATCTGCAAACCCAATTATTCCCAACCCAATTGATTTAGATATTCCTACTGGAGTATCTGAACTTAGTAATATTTCAATTTTCTCATCTATGTTAAACCCATCATTTCCGATTTCTTTATAAGTTGATCCAAATTCAGGAGATAGGTGCATACCTGTAGCTATTATTTGTAATTCTAATTGATTATCTTCGTTAATTCTCTTAATTAATGGTCTTAACAGCCCATATTCTGCACGTGTACCTGTAACTACACATATTTTCTTCATATTTCTATCAACTCATCTTCTTTATAATCCCTATTTGCAGTTCTGCCAATAATTTCATCCCATTTCATAGGGCATATACCATCCCCCGGTCTTTTAATAGCTAGATTAGCTTCAGTAAATATTTCACCTTTCTTTATATCTTTACTTGCTACTATACTTTTTCTTGTTATGTTTACATTTTTCTTTTCAGATTTAGTTATTTTTTTAATTCCATCCCCCAAAGCTAATTCAATGTTCCTTATACATCTAACCATTTCCTTAAGTTCTTCCGGTTCTAAACTAGCCTTATGGTCAGGACCTTCCATAGCTTTATCTAAAGTAAAATGTTTCTCTATTACAGTAGCTCCTAGTGCTACTGCCGCAATAGGAATTTCTATACCAAGTGTATGATCTGAATACCCTACTTCCACCTTAAATGCTTCTTTTATAGTATTCATAGCTAATAAATTAACATCGGTAATTGGTGTAGGATATTCTGTGTTACAATGTAATACGGTTATATCTGTACTCCCGTTATTTCTAAGTATTTCCAAAGCTTTTTCTATATCCCCAAGGGTAGACATTCCACTAGAAAGTATTACCTTTTTATTTAATCTTCCTATCTTTCTTAGGTAAGGTAAATTTGTTATTTCTCCTGATGGTATCTTAAATATTTTAAGACCCAATTCATTAAGTAGGTCTATACTTTCTAAATCAAAAGGGGAGGATAAAAACATTATACCTTTAGAATTGCAATAATTGATTAGCTCTTGATGTTTTTCATAGTCTAGCTCTAACTTTTTTATCATTTCAAATTGATTTTCTTCTTTACCGGTTGTTATTTCTTGATATTCGGCCTTTTGTGCATATTTTGTTACCAACTTTTCTGCTTTAAAACTCTGAAATTTAACTGCATCTGCTCCTGCTTCACTAGCTTTATCAATTAATTTTTTAGCTAATTCTATATTTCCATTATGATTAACTCCAGCCTCTGCTATTATAAAAGTCTTTTTCATTTTAACCTATCTCCTAGTCGTATTTTTCCATTATACTGAAAATTAGCTATTTCTAATATGGAATCTTTTGTTTTTACGATAAAACCTGATTTTGTCTTACCAACAATCTGACCTGGTATTCCTTTGTATATAGGTGCATTGTTAATTAACCTTGCTGAATTTATTTTAATTTTTTTTCCACCTATAAAACTACATGCCATAGGTCCGGGCTCACATAGTGCCCTAATGAAATTAAATACTTCCCTACTAGTTTCATTCCAGTTAATCAACTCATCCCCCTTTTTACGAATTCCACAATACATGCCTACCTCATGTATGCTTTCTTGTTTAATTGCCGGACAATTCCCACTTTGAATTAATTTTATAGAATCGTACAAAATTTTACCACATTCGGCATAAGCACGCTCTAATAAGGTCTTATAAGTATCTTTATCTGTTATAGAGTAAGTTTTTTGAAGTATAATATCTCCAGTATCAATGCCTTCATCAACGTAGTGAACTGTAATTCCAAATTCTTTTTCATCATTTATTAAAACCCAATTCAACACGTTTCTTCCCCTATAAAATGGAAGTTTTCCAGCATGACAATTAATAATTTTATGCCTGGGCATGTTTATAATATGTGCCTTGAAAATCTGATCAAATGACATGGACACGAATAAGTCACAATTATACCTTTTTAATAACTCAAAAAAATCTTTTGAATTAATATCTGGATGTTTTAAATAATCTATATTATATTGACGTGCATATTGTTTTAAAATTTCATCATCTGAATCATAACGTACACAAATAAATTCAATACTTAAACTTGTATCTTTTATTAATAACTTAAATGCCCTATGAGCCCATATCCCATCAGCAAAATAACCTATCCTATAAATTTTATTTTTTTCCAATGACCCCATTACCTCAATCCTAACCTTTCGAGCATATTTTCCATTTCTTTAAATTCCCCCATATCTAACCATTCTTTATCACTAACAGGATAAACGCCTATCTTTTTACCATTTTGTATATAATAATTAATCAAATCTGTAATATGAAAAG
>CAYLIZ010000127.1:0-3272 GCA_964383985.1 uncultured Alkaliphilus sp.
CCTATCTTTTTACCATTTTGTATATAATAATTAATCAAATCTGTAATATGAAAAGGAGTGTTTTCCGGAATATGTTTTAATACATCCGGTTCTAATACGTACATTCCAGTATTGACTAAATAATCATATTCCGGCTTTTCTACCATATTTTGAACCTCGCTTGTTGCACTTATTTCTATTACCCCATATGGGATAACATAATGTTTTAGTGATGTTACTAAAGTAATTTTGTTCTTATTTTCTTTATGGTGTTTAAATATATCTGAATAATTTGCATCAATTAAGATATCGCAATTGCTAACAAAAAAAGTTTCTTTTAATTCTTCTTTTAATAGAGAAAGACTTCCCGCTGTACCAAGTGGCCTGTCTTCTTCTATATAATCTATCTCATAAGATTTATCCAACTCACTAAAATAAGCTTTAAGCATATTTTTTTTATAATTAACAGTCATATAAAATTTATCACAGCCATATTCGACAAATCTATTTATTATTCTTTCAACTATAGGAGTATCTCCTATTGGAATGAGAGGTTTAGGAAGTATCTTAGTATAAGGCTCTAGCCGTGTCCCCTTTCCCCCTGCCATAATTACAATAGGAGTCTTTAATTTATTAAAATAATTAAATTTGTTTTCAAAATTATCACTCCAAAATACTATATCTATTATTTCTTTATCGGAATTAAGTACAGGCATTGCTTCTACCATTTTCTCTATTAATATTTGTTTTGCATTATTTATATCTTTTTCATAAATATACTTAGGGGATGTGTTCATTATATAACTTACATTTTCCTGTAAGTTGCCATTTTTTAATATCCATCGTCTAATATCTCCATCTGTTATAATTCCTTTTAATTTATTATTTTCTGTTACTAGCAATATCTTTTTAGCAGTTTCATCTAACTTTTTTATTGCTTCTTTTATTGAGGTATTTTCATTTATAAATAAGTCCCTTACATTCATAGAGAATCCCCTTCTCATATCCATTCTATAGTTTCAAAGTATCAATTATATACTCTATATCTTCCGTATCAAGATTAGTGCTACATGGTATGTTTAAAATCTTACTTATATGGTAGTCAGCCTTTTCTATTTTATATGTTTGATTATGTATATATGGCTTTTGTTTGTGTATCAGTCCCCAAATAGGCCTTGTTTGTATATTTTTTCTGTTAAGCTTTATCAGTAATTCGTCCCTATTTAGTCCATATTCGTCTTTATCAATCATTAGGGAATAAAACCAATGATTAGGTCTAGTATTTTCATTAAACTCTAACAAGGCGAGCCCTTTTATATTTGATATTTGTTCTTTATAAAATTTATAATTATTTGTTTTTATAGTAATAAAATCTTCTAATTGTTCTAATTGAGCAAGACCTAAAGCTGCTTGTAAATTTGTCATTCTATAATTATAACCTATTTCATCATGTAAGTAATACAGCCCATCACTCTTAGCTTGTGTGGATAGGAACCTTGCTTTTTCAGCTAATATATTATCTTTAGCTACTAGCATTCCACCACCACCTGTGGTAATTATCTTGTTTCCATTAAATGAATATACTCCAAAATCACCAATTGTTCCTGCATACTTTCCTTTATATTTACCATCTGTAGAGTATGTACCCAAGGCCTCCGTAGCATCTTCTACTACTTTTAGCTTATATCTTTTAGCTATATCCATAAGCCTTTCCATATCTGCCATATTACCGAATACATGGACTATGACTAAAGCTTTAATTCTTTTTCCTGTTTTCTTGTTGGTTAACCCGCTATCTGTTAAATCACACTCTTCTTTACAAAACTTTTCAAGTTTGTCCAAATCCATATTTAAACTATCATCACAATCCATAAAAATAGGTTCTGCACCAATATATTTCACCGGGTTTACTGCCGCAATAAAGGTAAGGGTGGGTACTATTACTTCATCTCCATATTCCACTCCTGCAAGCTTTATTGCTAAATGAAGCCCGGCTGTTCCGGATTGACAGGCAATAGCATTTTCCGCCTTTAGATATTTAGAAATATTTCTCTCAAATTCATTTATATATTCCCCACCGGTAGACACCCACTCTGTTTCTATCGCTTTTGTTACATATTCTAATTCTTTTCCCTTTAAATTTGGTACAGATAAAGGAATGAACTTATGCATTTTTATCGCTCCTAAATATTGTATGCACCATTCAATAAGTGTTACAATTCGAATATTAATTCTTTGATTAAAATTAAATATTGTATATGTCAATTTTATATTTATCCAAATTATTTTTTATCCATTCTATAGTTTCAACTAACCCTTGTTCTAAGGTGTATTTTGGTTTCCAGTTTGTCATTCTTTTTATTTTATCATTAGATCCAAGCAATCTATTTACTTCAGATTTCTCCGGTCTTAATCTTTCTTCTTCACATATTATTTTTGCATTGGGATTAATTTGATTGATTATTGTCTGTGCAAGTTCACCAATAGATATTTCTTGCTGTGTTGCAATATTTATCTCTTCTCCTATCGTGTTAATAGACTTTGCAATTTCAACAAATCCCTGTATAGTATCTTTTACATAATTAAAATCTCTAGTAGGAGTAAGTGAGCCTAGTTTTACCTCTTCTTTTCCCGCCAACAATTGTGTAATTATAGTAGGTATCACTGCCCTAGCCGATTGTCTTGGACCATATGTATTGAATGGCCTAACTATGGTAATGGGCATATCAAAACTTCTATAAAAGGATTCTGCTATTCTATCAGCACCTATTTTAGTTGCTGAATATGGTGATTGGCCTTGAAAAGGATGTTTTTCATCTATTGGAACATATTGGGCAGTTCCATACACTTCAGATGTAGAAGTAATTAATACCCTTTTGGTTCCTAAATCTCTAGCAGCCTGTAGCACATTAAGGGTTCCCTTAATATTAGTATCTACATATGAGTCCGGCGAATGATAGCTAAAAGGAATAGCAATAAGTGCTGCAAGATGATATGCTTCATCTATATCTTCCATTGCTTTTCTAACTCCATTAGGGTCTCTAATATCTCCTGTAAAAACTTCTATTTCTTTTAATTTGTTTCTAGGAAATGTATCCAACCATCCCCATGTATTAAATGAATTGTAGTATGTAAAAGCTCTAACCTCATATCCTTCATCAATTAATTTTTCTACTAAGTGACTTCCTATAAAACCGTCTGATCCTGTTACAAGTACTTTAGTCATAATATTACTCCTATATATTTTATTTAACATATTCATCAATTTTTATTTTCATCTCATCGTAAATAAG
>CAYLIZ010000128.1:0-3239 GCA_964383985.1 uncultured Alkaliphilus sp.
CTGCTTGGGATAATAAATCTGCTGCTACATATTTAGCATTTGCAGAATCATCCGCAATTACTAAAATTTCACTGGGTCCTGCAATCATATCAATATCTACATAACCATAAACTTCTCTTTTGGCAGTAGCCACATAAATATTCCCCGGCCCCACAATTTTATTAACCTTCTTTATGGTTTCTGTTCCGTAAGCCAAGGCCCCTATACCATGGGCTCCCCCAACTTTATATATTTCATCGATATTTAGTTCTTTTGCTGCTACCAAAACTCCTGCCGGCAATCTGCCCTCTTTGTTTGGCGGAGTTATCATCACAATCCTTTTTACTCCCGCCACTTTAGCGGGGATAGCGTTCATCAGCACAGAGGACGGATAGGCAGCAGTACCACCGGGTACATAAATGCCTACATTTGCGACGGGAGTTATTTTTTGTCCCAGCATAATTCCATCAGATGAAGCAAACCACGAATTTTTGCTCTGCTTTTTATGGTAATCGGTTATATTTTTGATAGCTAAGCGCATAGCCTTTAAAAAATCCTCCGATACCTTACCATAGGCTTCGTCTATCTCCTTGTCAATAACCTTCATTCCTGTGCGGCTCAGGTCCACCCCATCAAATTTTTCTGTACAGTTTAATAATGCCGAATCGCCTTCCTCCTTTACTTTTTCTAATATATTTTGTACAACTTTTTCGTAGTCCCTAAAATCTACCGTAGCTCTCTCTTTCATTTCCTTTAAAAGTTCGGTTTTTTTAGAATTCTTTAAGTCAATGATTTTTATCATATCATATCTCCTTCCTCATATGTCATCCCGAGACAAACAGTATAAGAATATAAGTCTGACCTACCAACAATCCAACACTCAGCTCCCTTAAAGATAAAATTTTACTATTTGTAAGTTTAAGATCCTTCGCTTTGCTCAGGATGACAGCTTCACTGTCGTCATTCGAGTGAAACGAGTAATCTTAAATATTAGCTTTTATAACAATGACAAAAACAGAAAATGTCATTCTAAGATGTGCAATATAAATCTAATCCACGAAGAATCATTTTGTGTAATCTCGCCTGTATTTTTTACTCTACTGCATTTTCAATTAAATTGACAATAATAGTAATTTCTTGTTTTTTAGTTTTATAGCTGGCCTCGTTTAAAACCAGGCGTGCACTGACATCTGCTATATCCTCTAACACTATTAGTCCATTTTCCCTCAATGTTTTGCCCGTTTCTACAATATCCACAATTACGTCCGAAAGTCCCATCAAAGGGGCTAGTTCTACAGAACCTTCCTGCTTTATAATCTCAACTGATTGCCCTTTTTGTGCAAAATGCTTCTTGGCTACGTTAGGATATTTTGTAGCTACTACAAGATGTTTTTTCCCGTTTTTCATGGAAGGTTTGCCCGCTACAGCAAGTTTACATTTGCCAAGTTTTAAATCTAACACCTCATACAATTGCCGCTCCTGCTCTAGCAAGAGATCCTTCCCTGCAATCCCTATATCCACCGCCCCATGTTCTACATAGGTGGGAACATCTGCTGCCTTTAGCAAAATTGCCTCTATGTTATAATCAGGCAATAAAAACACCAGTTTTCTACTGTCCTCCTTTAGGGGATTACAGTTTATCCCCGCCTTCTCCAATAACTTAATAGTATTTTTGAGAATCCTTCCTTTTGTCATTGCTATTTTTATTCTCTGCATCTATATCCCCCCAAAATTTTCAACCATTTTTACATTTCCATCCTTATCTACTTCCATAACCTCGTCTATTTGTCTTCTTTTTATATATTCTTTTAAACTTCTTTTGTTATCCAAAAGATTTATTTCTACTATATAACCTTTTTGTTTTAAAGTATTTAATACGTCCGCGGTTATTTTGGAATCCTTACCCTCCAATAGAAGTATATGCTTTTTATCCTGTGCTCTCAGGTTTTGTTGTATTTTTAACGCTTTTGTAACTTTATTTACCGAAAATGCAAAACCTGTGGCAGGACATTCTAATTCAAAGTCTTTTAAAAGTTCATCGTAACGGCCACCGCTAAGTAGTACTTCACCTAAATCCCTTGTAAATCCTTTAAAAATTACTCCACTATAGTATTTTAAAGTGGTAACCATCCCTAAATCCAATTTTATATATTCTGCCAGCCCATATTGTTCTATTCTTTTATATATTTTTTCTAATTCTTCTACTGATTGTTTCATAGAATGTGTGAGTAAGAGCTTATTTATTTCATTTAATACCTCTTTAGGATCTCCGAATAGTTTTGGCAATTGTTTTAATGTGGTTTTTATATGTTTTTCTATGGGCAGTTGTTCTATAAGTTCATTCAGTGCCACCAGATTTTTATTTTCCATATTTTCTACAATCTGTTGTTTCTGTTCTTCTTCTATTTCTATAATTTCCAAAATTTCTCTAAGCAGTTTTGTCTGTCCTATATCTATTTGGAAATTTTCCAGTCCTAAATGTTTTAAGCTCTCTATGGCCGTAATTATTACTTCTGCATCTGCTTTGTATGAACCTATTCCGAACAGTTCTACCCCTGCCTGCCTGAATTCTCTTTTTTTACCTGCCTGTTCTTCATCTATACGAAATACATCCTGCACATAGCATAATCTCAACGGAAATACAAAATCTTTCATTTTTGTAAAGAGTATTCTAACAATAGGAACAGTGCAGTCCGGGCGCAGGACCAGTATTTTGCCGTTTGCATCCATAAATTTGAATGTGTTATCCCCATTACCGGCTAAATAGTCCCTGGAAAAGAGATCATAGTATTCTAATGCCGGGCTGCTGACCTCCATGTATCCTGATTGTTTAAAGTTCTCCATAAATTTATCTTCTATTTGCCGTCTATATATGCAATCATCTATCAATAAATCTTGTACACCTTCCGGCAACAGTACTTTTCGCAATTTCATGATTTACCTCCTTTGTATTTTATATAATCCTAGCGTCATTGCTATGAAAGCTAATATTTAAGATTCCTCGTTTCACTCGGAATGACGACAGCAAAGCGAAGGATCTTAGATTCTTCACTGCGTTCAGAATGACAAAAAACTAACCCTTAGACATAAAAAAACCCCGTCTTCTAGTATAAGAACTAGAGGACGAGAGTTATGCTCACGTGTTCCCACCTCTTTTTATTGACACTTCGCAGTGCCAACCTCTTCAAGTACGCCAAAAATAAAATTTTGGTTATACTTTAGCACTATAACGGGTGCAGATTTTTCCGATGCAGTCTACT
>CAYLIZ010000129.1:0-3229 GCA_964383985.1 uncultured Alkaliphilus sp.
GATCATTCTGATGTAATGGCTGCAAGACAAACAGGTTTTGCTATGCTTGCTTCCGGTGGTGTTCAAGAAGTTATGGATTTATCGGGAGTAGCGCATTTAGCTGCTATAAAGGGAAAGGTTCCTTTTGTAAGTTTCTTTGATGGTTTTAGGACTTCCCATGAGATGCAAAAGATTGAGGTATTAGAATACGATGAATTTGCAAACCTTGTGGATTGGAAAGCCATAAAAGAATTCAGAAATAGTGGATTAAATCCGGAACGCCCATATTTAAAGGGCTCAAACCAGAACCCGGATATTTACTTCCAGGCTAAAGAGGCTTCAAATAGTTACTATACAGCTATTCCGGATATAGTAAATGATTATATGAAAGAGATAACCAAATTAACCGGAAGAGATTATGCTCCATTTATATACTATGGTGCAGAAGATGCGGAAAACATTATTGTTGCGATGGGTTCTATAACATCAACAACAGAAGAAGTGATTGATTATTTTAATAAAAGAGGAGAGAAATTAGGTTTAATCAAAGTACATCTTTATAGACCTTTTTCAGAAAAATATTTCTTTGATGTTTTACCGAAAACAGTTAAAAGGATTTCTACACTTGATAGAACTAAAGAGCCGGGTTCATTAGGAGAACCATTATATCAAGATATTAAGACCTTATTCTTTGATAAAGAAAATGCTCCATTGATAGTAGGCGGAAGGTATGGCCTCGGTTCTAAAGATACCACACCGGCTCAAATTAAGGCTGTGTTTGATAATCTTAAATCAGATAAACCTAAAAATGGTTTTACAATCGGTATAGTAGATGATGTTACATATACATCTTTGCCGGTAGAAGAAAATGTTGTAACAGCTCCGGAAGGGGCAATCAGATGTAAATTCTGGGGGTTAGGTTCAGACGGTACAGTAGGAGCAAATCAAAGTGCTATACAAATTATCGGTGATAATACGGATATGTATGCACAGGGATATTTTTCCTATGATTCTAAAAAATCCGGCGGGCTTACAGTTTCACATCTGCGTTTTGGTAAACAACCTATAAAATCAACTTATTTAATCGATGAAGCAGATTTTATTGCTTGTCATAATCAGGGATATGTGTATAAATATGATTTGGTAGAAGGGCTTAAAAAGGGCGGAACATTTCTATTAAATTGTGTTTGGTCACCGGAAGAGTTGGATGAAAAATTACCTGCATCACTTAAAAAATATATTGCTGATAATGATATTAATTTCTATACGCTCAATGCCACGGATATTGCAGCAGAAATTGGGCTGGGTGGTAGAATCAATATGATTATGCAGTCCGCATTCTTTAAATTATCAGAAGTGCTTCCAATAGATGATGCTGTTAAATATTTGAAGCAGGCAATTGTAGATTCTTATGGAAAAAAGGGAGAAAAGGTAGTGCAAATGAACTATCAAGCTGTAGATCGCGGTTTAGAATCATTAGTTAAAATAGATGTACCTGCTCACTGGAGTGATGCAGTAGATGAAGCTGCTGCAGTGCTTGAAGATGAACCGGATTTTATTAAAAACGTATTAAGACCGATGAGTGCACAAAAAGGGGATAGTCTTCCGGTGAGTACCTTTTCAGATACGCCGGACGGTGTATTTCCATTGGGAACTTCGAAATTTGAAAAACGCGGCGTAGCTGTCAGTGTACCGGAATGGAACAGTGATAATTGTATACAATGCAATCAATGTTCATATATATGTCCACATGCAGCTATCAGACCATTTTTATTGGATGAAGAAGAAGTTAAAAATGTTCCTGAAGGTTTTAAAACAATAAAAGCGATAGGTAGGGATTTTGAGGGGCTGCAGTATAGAATGCAGGTAAGTCCGTTAGACTGTGTTGGTTGTGGAAATTGTGTTGACATCTGTCCTTCGAAACAAAAAGCTATTACAATGATGCCAACTGCATCGCAGATAGAAGCACAAAAAGAAAATTGGGAATATGCTGTGATAGTTTCAGATAAATCTCATTTGACAAATAAATTTACAGTAAAGGGAAGCCAGTTTTCTCAACCATTGTTTGAGTTTTCCGGTGCTTGTCCGGGTTGCGGGGAAGCCCCTTATATTAAATTAGCTACTCAGTTATTTGGAGATAGAATGCTTATAGCTAATGCCACGGGCTGTTCTTCGATATTTGGTGGGGCTGCTCCATCTATTCCATTCTGTACAAATGCCGAAGGTAAAGGACCGGCTTGGGCTAATTCATTGTTCGAAGATAATGCAGAATATGGATACGGTATGTTTTTAGGCATCAAGCAGATAAGGAATAAATTGGCAGATCTCATGACAGAGGCATTGGAACTCGATATAGCGGTTGAACTGAAAGAAGTATTTAAGGATTGGTTAGAAGGCAAAGATAATGCAGAGGTATCTGAGAAAGCTACTTATAAAATGTTACCTTTACTTGATAAGGCAAAGGACAATTCTGTTATAGATGAAATAATCGCCAGAAAAGACTTTTTAATTAAGAAATCGCAGTGGGTAGTCGGTGGAGATGGATGGGCCTATGATATCGGATTTGGCGGATTGGACCACGTGATTGCTTCCGGGGATGATGTGAATATCCTCGTATTAGATACAGAGGTTTATTCAAACACCGGTGGGCAGTCATCTAAGGCATCACCAACGGCCGCTGTTGCCAAATTTGCATCCGCGGGAAAGAGAACCAAAAAGAAAGACTTAGGTATGATAGCAATGACCTATGGCTATGTCTATGTAGCACAAGTATGTATGGGTGCCAGTCATAATCAGTTAATTAAAGCTATGCAGGAGGCAGAAGCATATAATGGACCTTCACTCATTATAGCTTACTCACCATGCATCGCACATGGTATAAGAGCAGGAATGGGCAAAACACAGGAACAAGGTAAAAAGGCTGTTGAGGCCGGGTATTGGCATCTATATAGATATAATCCGACACTAAAAGAAGAGGGCAAAAATCCGTTTACATTGGATTCAAAGGAACCAACAGCATCATTTAAGGATTTCTTAATGAGCGAAGTGCGTTATGCTTTACTCAAAAAGGCCTTCCCGGAAGTAGCGGATATGCTATTTGACAAGGCTGAAAAAGAGGCCAAGGAAAGATATGAGACATATAAACGTTTAGCGGAGCAATAAAATATATAAAAAAAGGGCTGTTATGGTCCTTTTTTTATGCAACGTAATGAGGGAACATTTCGTTTGTTCTTATTGCGCAGTTGTTTAA
>CAYLIZ010000130.1:0-3190 GCA_964383985.1 uncultured Alkaliphilus sp.
AGTTATTTAGACCTTTCAACACAAAATAATGTCGAAATATTGAAGATATGCTAGAAAATATACGGCATTTTATTAGGATAAATTTAACATAATATTGTCATAGAATAACTACACACCTGTGGCTTTAAATGAGTTGACATATATAATATATTACTGTATACTATGTTCAGTAATAAATTTAATAAGACCTCACTTCTATAGTGGGGTAGAGGTGCGATATTCAACAGTTCTTGGTGGAGTTTGAGGGACTTTGATGCTTAGGAGAAGGGGATATTGCCGAAGCAAATAGTATCCTCAGTGCTATTTTGCTGGACCTATAGTTAATAGCTATAGAGCTGTCTCAATAAACATCTCGGTTTATTGAGTTGTGCTATCTCATACTGAAAAGGGATGAGGATTAGAAGCAACCATACAAAATATAACCTGAGATAAGCTCAGGTTTTTTTTATTTGCTTAGATTTAAGTAATAAAATGTTGTTATATGTCGAAATAAGTAGATCCTTGAGGATCTTAAATAATAAATTAAACTTATAATATTTAATAATGGAGGGGGAGAAGTTAGCTATGAATAAAAAAATATCATTAGTAATACTAATATCATTAATATTATCTATGTTATTAGTAGGATGCAGGGGAAATAGCAATATCCCGGCAAATCAAGAAGGTGGGGAGAACAGCGGTGTTTCAGCAAATCAAGGCGAAAATGGGGGAATCAATGGTTCAGCTCAAGACAAAAAGGGAGTATTTAGGGTAGGACTTGAAGCTGATTATGCACCATTTAACTGGACACAAATGGACAGCTCAGGTGGTGCGATTAAAATTGATGGAAACCCGGAATATGCGGGAGGCTATGATGTAGAGATTGCTAAAAAAATAGCTGAAGGCTTAGGAAAAGAACTGGTTATAGTTAAAACCGAGTGGGACGGTCTTGTGCCAGCATTGATATCAAATAAAATAGATGCAATAATAGCAGGTATGTCCCCTACTGCAGATCGTAAAGAAACAATTGATTTTACAGATAACTACTACAAGTCTGACTTGGTTATGGTAGTTAAAAAAGGCAGTAAATATGAAAATGCAACCTCTATACAGGACTTTAAAGGGGCAAAAATAACCGCTCAATTGAATACTTTCCACTACACAGTAATTGATCAAATTAAGGGTGTAATAAAAGAGGCTCCAATGGATACCTTCCCTGTAATGAGAGTTGCAGTGGAAACAGGAATAATAGATGGATATGTTTCAGAGCGTCCAGAAGCTGTCAGTGCTACAAATGCTAATAAAAACTTTGCAATGGTAGAATTTACAGATGGGTTTGAAACATCAGATGATGATACAGCAATTGCTGTAGGAATTCGAAAAGGTAATGATGAGCTGAGAGAAAAGATAAATGAGGTATTAGCGGGTATTACAGAAGAAGAATTTTTAAGCATTATGGATACTGCTATAGAGAATCAACCAGCAGAGCAAGAGTAATTGTTAAAAACCGGTTGTATTTATATAATGCAATCGGTTTTTATGACGTTTTAAAGGAGGGACAATATGGATTTAGAATGGCTAGTAAGGATTTGGACTAGATATTGGCCGATGTTTATTCGTGGTGCTGGAATAACATTATATATTTCTATAATCGGTACTATAGTGGGCGCCATTATAGGTTTAACAGTGGGGGTTATACGAACTATACCGATGCCTGAAAAGGGAACAAAAAGGGTATTTTTAAAAACCATTAATATTATTCTTTCTGCGTATGTAGAGTTTTTCCGTGGAACACCTATGATTGTGCAGTCTATGGTAATTTATTACGGCTCCGCTGTAGCATTTAATATACACATAAATAGACTGGTTGCAGCAATTGTTATTGTCTCAATTAACACAGGGGCCTATATGGCAGAAATTGTAAGGGGCGGTATAATTTCTATTGATAAAGGACAGTTTGAAGCAGCACATGCTATAGGTATGAACCATATTCAAACTATGATAAATGTTATACTACCTCAGGTGATGCGTAACATTTTACCTGCAACAGGAAACGAATTTGTAATAAATATAAAGGATACATCAGTCCTTAACGTAATTTCTGTAACAGAGTTGTTTTTTCAAACAAAATCTATTGCGGGTAATAACTTTAGATATTCAGAAGCATTTTTTATTACCAGTATTATTTATTTTATAATGACATTTACAGTGACAAGAATTTTACGTATTTTTGAAAGAAAATTAGATGGACCGGAAAACTATAATATGTTAGGTAATCAAATGCAAGTACAAAAATTTGAAAACATATTGGAAAAGGATGGTAGCATGGGAGAGAGGGTTTAGAAGGTGAGGGAAATATATGGAAAAGGTAATTGATATACAGCATTTAAGCAAATCCTTTGGCGCCAACGAAGTCCTAAAAGATATTAATTTTTCGGTGAATAAAGGAGAGGTAGTTTGTATAATTGGTGCATCCGGATCTGGAAAATCAACCCTTCTTCGTTGCATAAACCTTTTAGAGAGACCAAGTGGCGGCAAGGTAATTCATAATGGGAAAAATATTTTAGATGCTGAACATAATATATATGAATATCGCACAAAATTAGGCATGGTATTCCAACAGTTTAATTTATTTAATAATTATAATGTATTAAAAAATTGTACAGTGGGACAAGTTAAGGTGTTAGGACGTTCTAATGAAGAAGCAGAAAAAATAGCCATGAAATATTTAAAGGTTGTTGGAATGGATCAATATATCAATGCAAAACCAAACCAATTATCCGGTGGACAAAAACAACGGGTGGCTATCGCTAGAGCGCTTTCTATGGAACCTGATGTTATGTTATTTGATGAGCCAACATCATCGTTAGATCCGGAAATGGTGGGAGATGTACTCAAAGTAATGAAAGAACTTGCGGAAAGTGGTCTAACTATGTTAGTAGTAACCCACGAAATGGGGTTTGCAGAGGAAGTGTCTAATCGTGTGGTATTTATGGATAAGGGTGTTATTGCGGAGGAAGGAACTCCGGAGCAAATATTTAATAATCCAATAGAAGAAAGAACTAAGGAGTTTTTAAAACGTGTTTTAAAAGAAATATAGTAGATAGTTCTATTGAAAATAGGCAATAAAGAGACAGGGTTACTGTCATATTAGCGTGACAGTAACCCTGTCTCTTTGTTGCTGTCATATAAAAATAATCAAAAAATTAAT
>CAYLIZ010000131.1:0-1538 GCA_964383985.1 uncultured Alkaliphilus sp.
TTAGATTATAAAATTTAAAAAGCTAGGGTTTCCCCTAGCCAAATTTATTTATATTTTATCTTCTATTACCATGGCCACCGCCTCGCCTATTATCTTTGTTCTTTGATTTAATTAGAGCCATCTTTTCTTCACTGTCTTTTAAAAATTGATTTAATTGGTCTTCGAAAGACATTCCGGATTGTTTTTCTGCGGGATCAATCCATTCCACTTCTGCGGGTTTTACACTTTTCTTCTTTGGCAAAGCCGCTTGTTTAATAGATAGACTGATTTTACCATCAGATTCAATAGATAATACCTTTACTTTTACTTTTTGCCTATTCTTTAAATAATCATGAATATTTTTTACATATTCATCCGCCACTTCAGAAATATGAACTAGTCCTGTTTTTCCTTTTTCTAAATCAACAAAAGCACCAAAGTTTGTAATTCCCGAAACTGTACCTTCCACTATCGCTCCTACCTGTACCGGCATAAATTTAAAATCCTCCTTCAAAATATGTGTATATTTGAATGCTATTATATCATAAGATGGTTATTATGTATATAGATTTTTATTATAAAAGTTCTATGGGGAAATTATGGGTCTTGGAATAACATAGATTCTTCGTAGGTCAAACTTGTTCTGCTCGTCTTGGAATGGCATAGAACTTTCGTAAATCAAATTTATTCTACCTATTCCGGATGACATGCAGTTTTTATCGTTCCGCGCGTGGAGAAGAATCAATAAAGATTAATTCATCTTCTTTTACCATCTTTAGTTGCTCCCGTGCAATTTTTTCTATATATTCATCTGTATTGCTATTTTCGATTTGATTCTTTAACGATTGAATATCATTTTCCACTTTATTTATATCTTCTAATAGAGTCTTTTCACGGTCTTTTAAATATTTCATCTCTTTATATTGGTCATAAAAAGTGAATAAAACATGAAATACAGACAAAACAAGCACTATTTTAATTATTAATTTGCTATAATTTCTTCTTTTTTTAGGTTTACTCATGAGAATGCGCTCCTATTTTTTCTTAAAATATGTTCCAATTGCCTTGCCGGTATCTTTAATAATATTTTTAGGTAAACTGCCTACCCTTCTCGCTTTATAGTATAGAGGTTTAATTTGTTTTTTGCAATAATTATAAGGTCCCATAATTAGACATAATGCGACACTAAAAGGATATTTTACTAATTTATATGTATCTAAAATAAATCTTTTTATGGATCTGAGCAAAAATATCATACCCTGCATAACCAATCCACTCAATGAAAATTGATAAAAACCCGCTCCTATCATAAACCCTAAAAAATTATAACAGCGTATTGCCCCTTCGTTGCTGAATACAAGTACATAAAAAGCAACTATAAAAATAAAAACCCAAAATATCAGGTCCTGTATCATGGTTGCTATTTTCTTAGGGACAAAGAGTCTTCTGAATATACGGTATAAATCATACATGAATCCTATTAATATTCCCCCACAAATAGTGGTGAGCAATATGTATGTTTCTTGGGATACTGAATATATATTCAAATTAATCACCTC
>CAYLIZ010000131.1:1638-3164 GCA_964383985.1 uncultured Alkaliphilus sp.
CTATAATTAAGGGAGTATACAATCCCGCTGATTGATATATTTCCATCTTCTATATTAAGCTTGTTTACATCCAGCTCTCCGCCTTTGATTGTTAATACTCCGGCCACGGTTTCTAATATTACTGTTTCACTATTAAAACTACTGACATGCTCTACACCTGAAACGCTAAGTTTTTCTCTGTTTTCTAATATTATACTATGGTTGCGATATTTATTTGCCTTTTTTTCTTCCAAAATTTTCACCCTCCCTATTACATTATATGTTAGGGATATATAAACAACCCGAATATTTAATAAAATTAATTGACATAACCGGTTATTTATAATTTATGAATAGGAAGAGCAAATTAGAACAGCACTTTAATATATAATTAATCCCACAATTTAACTATTTCTACATCTTTAAAATAATGCTTGATAATATCCTCCGCCTTTTTACCTTTCCTAGCCATTTGGTTCGCGCCCCACTGACTCATGCCCACCCCATGACCATAACCCTTGCCCTTCATGGTTACCTTATCATCTTCAACAGTTATGGATTCTAACATTGTAGATTTCATTTTGGTACTATCCAGTGCTACCCTAAATGCAGGTGCTTCCACTGTTTGGTCCCCTATTTTTAACTCCATAGCTCTGCCGGAAGGCCCTTTATCTAATATTTCAATATTCTCGAAATCTGTACAATCTTTTCCCAACCCTTGCATAGCTTCCTTTATTTCTGCCTTGCTAAAGGTGGCTGTCCAATTTACATCATCTGATGGAGCTTCTGAAGAATCCGGAGACTTTACTGCCCGGATATAAGGGGGTTCTGATTCTTGATAACCTAGTCCTTCTTCGGCCGTAGCAGTCTGCCCACCCGCATGGGCATGAAACCATGCTTTAATATATTGGCCATCACACAGTGCCACTTGCCCCCTGGTGTTTGCAACGGCATCTACAATTCTGTCATTAACTTCCTTAGCATTCCAAGCCTGTGCTTCTTCTATATCCGTGGAAATATGTGCCCCTTCATATTTAGAATTTACTTTTTCTGTGACAAATTCCATGACAAAAGTTCTTGCCAATATAGCCTGTGCTGCCAAAGCTTCCGCCGGAAAATCATTACTCATTTCTCCGGCTAGTACTCCAACAATGTAATCCTCAAATTTCATCTCATCTACCCTTCCACTGTCGGTAAGATAGACCCTGAGCCGGGGTTCTTTTCCTTCCCCTTGACTAATAGAATCAGGGATAGGAGGTTTTTTTGTGTCTTTTTCTACCTTTTTTAAGGGTTCCTTGTCCCACGGCCGTTTAGCTGTCTGACATGCGGCTAGTGAAACTATAAGTAAAGTAATTATCAAGATTAGGGTTAGCTTCTTATATTTTTGCATATAAATTCCTCCCTTATTGAACAATTGTTGAACTATTGTTAAACCATTGTTAAACCGTTGTTAAACCATTGTTAAACTATCGTTATTAGTATGTTAATATGAGAATATTTATATGCATGCACATATAATTTTTACGGAGAATGAATTCTCCGCTACT
>CAYLIZ010000132.1:0-3114 GCA_964383985.1 uncultured Alkaliphilus sp.
CCACCAACATTTTTTTTATCTTTTAACATCCAATCAGTGAGCTCCGAAATAGAATAATCATCTATATTTAAATCTACTCCCAAATCATATAGAAAATCTAATATTTCTTGAGCATATTTTTCATCTATTACTTTTAATTTTTTTGCCATGATTGTTTCGTAATACATACCAATTATTACCGCCTCACCGTGGGTGTATTTAGAAAAGTAGGTTATTCCCTCTAATGCATGGCCGATAGTGTGGCCAAAATTCAAAATTTTTCTCAGACCTTTTTCTTTTTCATCTTGGGATACAATTTCAGCCTTAATTTCGCAGCAGCGTTTAACTATATATGGCATTATATTATCATTACATTTTTTTATCTGTTCTATATTTTCAATTACATATTTAAAAAATTCATAATCATATATTATTCCATATTTAATAATCTCACCTATACCGCTCAGCAGTTCCCTATAAGGCAGTGTTTTTAGCAAACCGGTATCTATTATAACTTTTTCAGGTTGATAAAAAGCCCCAATACTGTTTTTATAATGTAAAAGATTAATACCTGTTTTGCCCCCTACACTGCTATCCACTTGTGCCAGTAATGTAGTAGGTATTTGAACAAAGGATATTCCGCGCATATATATAGCACTGCAAAATCCGGCTAAATCGCCTACTACGCCGCCACCAAATGCAATAATTCCGGATTTTCTTGATGCGCCCTTTTCCAGCATCCGTTTTAAGATGTATGTAGTTACATCTATAGATTTACTTTGCTCCCCGGGTTCTATAACAATTTTTTCATAATTATTTAGTGTATTTAAATAATTTCCATATAGAGAATCTATATTTTTATCTGTTATTATAAAATTTTGTTCCGAATTATTATCTATTAGGTTTTTTAGGTCTTTTAAAATATTAGTTCCAATCAGTATATTATAACTATTTTCTTTTAAATCTATTTTTACTTTTTCCATCGCTCTGTAATCTCCTCTAAAGAATCCCCACCATATTTTATTAAAAATTCATTCGCAATCACAGTTATGGCTACCATTTCTCCAACAATAGATGCCGCAGGCACTGCACAGGTATCGCTTCTTTCTACAGTTGCCATAAAACTTTTCTTAGTTTCTATATCTACACTCTGTAAAGGCTTATAAAGTGTAGGTATAGGCTTCATACAACATCGAATTACAATATTTTCACCGTTGGACATTCCACCTTCTATACCGCCTGCTCTGTTTGTTTTTCTATAATAACCTTTTTTAGGATTATAAAAAATTTCATCATGGACCTCAGAACCTTTTAGTTTTGAATTATTAAATCCTTCGCCGATTTCTACCGCTTTAATTCCTTGTATACTCATTAAACTATAAGCTAGTTTAGCATCCAACTTTCTATCCCAATGGGCATAACTGCCTAAACCTATAGGTACATCCGTTATATGAATTTCAAAAATACCGCCCAAAGAGTCTCCTGTTTGTTTTGCTTTCTCGATTTCACTTATCATTTTACCTTCCGTATTTTTATCTATACATCTTACGGGCGATTTGTTTGCATTTCTGATTTTATCTATATCCCATATATTTTGTTTTAGTGAGGCATCACCTATTGCAATAACATGGCTTACAACATCTATGTTAAAACAGTTCATCAGTTGTTTTGCAATACTCCCTACTGCTACACGTATTGCTGTTTCTCTTGCACTGCTTCTCTCAAGTACATTTCTAATATCAGTGAAATTATATTTTATAGCTCCACTTAAATCAGCATGGCCCGGTCTGGGTTTAGTCACTTTTTTTCTATTATCTTCAATTTTAATAGGATCCATATATTTCTTCCAACTCACATAATCATTATTTTGTATTAAAAAGGCGATAGGGCTGCCCAATGTTTTACCATTCCTAATTCCCGATAAAATTTCTATACTATCCTGTTCTATTTTCATCCTATCGCCTCTGCCATATCCCATCTGGCGCCTTTTTATATCAGCATTTATTTTATCAATGTTAATAGGAACATTAGACGGAAAGCCTTCTATAATTCCCATTAGACATTTTCCGTGTGATTCTCCTGCTGTAAAATATCTTAGCATTTAAATAATCCTCCACTCCTAGTGAATTGCAATAATTTTGTTTATCTCTTTCATAAGTTGTTCAAATTTTTCCGGCTTTAGAGATTGAGCACCGTCAGAAAGTGCATTTTCCGGATCGTTATGGACTTCAATCATAAGACCATCTGTGCCTATTGCAACAGCAGCTTTAGATAAAGGTGTAATCATGGCCCATCTACCTGATGCATGGCTAGGGTCTACAATTATAGGTAGATGGCTGAGTGCTTTAATTGCAGGAACGGCACTTATATCCAAAGTATTTCTTGTGTATGTCTCAAATGTTCTTATGCCCCTTTCGCATAAAATAACTTTTGTATTTCCTTCTGCCATTATATATTCCGCTGACATAAGTAGTTCTTCAATAGTTGCGGACATTCCTCTTTTTAGTAATATAGGTTTATTAGATTTTCCCGCTCTTCTTAAAAGAGGGAAGTTCTGCATATTTCTTGCACCAATTTGAAGTATATCTGCATAGGCCTCTACAACATCAAAGATTTCTGTGCACATAACTTCTGTAACTATAGGCATACCTGTTTCTTCTTTAGCCTTTTTTAATATTTTCAATCCTTCTTCCCCTAATCCCTGGAAACTGTAAGGGGATGTTCTTGGTTTGTATGCTCCACCTCTCAGAATATGGGCACCAAGAGCCTTAACACCTCTGGCGATGCTCATAAGCTGCTCTTCGCTTTCCACAGAACAAGGTCCCGCCATAATTGTAATATTTCCCCCGCCAATTTTTATTCCGTCAACATCTATAATAGTATTTTCCGGATGAAATAATTTATTAGCGAGTTTGAATGGATGTTGTACTTTAAGCACTCTCTCCACGTTCTTATTTGCTTCTATCTGCCTTAAATCAATTTTTGTTGTGTCACCTACCAACCCAAATATGAAATAGTTTTCTCCTTGTGATTTATGCGGGATAAAACCCATTTCCTCTAACTTTTCTGCCATTTTTTCAATTTCTTCTGCAGGTGTACCTATTTTCATAACCACTACCATTTTATATTCCTCCT
>CAYLIZ010000133.1:0-2984 GCA_964383985.1 uncultured Alkaliphilus sp.
GGATCGTATAGAACTTAAAAAATATTGTAGATTTTGTAAAACCCATACTGTTCATAAAGAAACAAGGTAAGGGATACTAGAATTTTCTTTTAAAGGATGTGAGGTAGCAATAATGTCTACTAAAACAAATACTAAAAAAGATTCAAGCATAAAAAGGCTCGGAAAATTTTTAAAAGCCGTACGTTCAGAATTAAAAAAAGTAATTTGGCCTAGCCGCAGCGAATTGGTTAACAATACTATTATTGTAATCGTTTCTGTAGCATTAGTAATATTTGGTTTATGGATACTGGATTCTATCTTTGGTTTTGTTCTAAATCTTATCATAGGATAGGATAATATGCTTAAAGGGAGGGGTGGAAGTGTCCAATTAAAAAACGGATACTTCTAAAATATGTCCAAAAAAGCAAAATCTAGAAAAGCAAAATGGTATGTTGTTCATACTTATTCAGGTCATGAAAACAAAGTAAAGATGAATATCGAAAAAATAGTTGAAAATAGAGGCATGCAAGATGTTATTTTAGAGGTTAAGGTACCTACAGAAGAAAAAATTGAATATAAAGATGGGAAGAAAAAAGTAAAAGAAATCAAATTATTCCCGGGATATGCACTTATTAAAATGCATATGACCGATGATTCCTGGTATTTAGTACGAAATACGAGGGGTGTTACGGGTTTTGTAGGACCGAGTTCAAAACCGATACCGTTGACTGACGAAGAAATAAGATCCATAGGAGTGGAAGAACCAAGAGTAGAAGTTGATATTAAGGTCGGCGAAACTATAAAGGTTATCTCAGGACCTTTTGAAACTTTTATGGGGACTATTGAACATATTAATATAGAAAAACAGACTGTAAGAGTACTTATTTCAATGTTTGGAAGGGAAACACCGGTTGAACTGGAATTCGATCAAATTGAAAGAATCTAAATTTTTAAAAATGCCGAAAGATATATAGTAAAAATCTATGTAATCGTAACTATTAAGGAGGTGTAATTAATATGGCAAAAAAGGTAATAGGACAAATAAAATTGCAAATTGCCGCAGGAAAGGCCACTCCGGCTCCACCGGTTGGGCCGGCATTAGGACAACATGGTGTAAATATAATGGGATTTTGCAAGGAATTTAATGCTAAAACTGCCGATCAAGCCGGTCTGATTATTCCGGTTATTATTTCAGTTTATCAAGATAGATCGTTTAGTTTCATTACAAAAACTCCACCGGCTTCAGTTTTGATTAAAAAAGCCGCCGGGATTGAAAGTGGTTCCGGGGAACCTGATATTGAAAAAGTTGCAAAAATATCTAAGGATAAAATCAGGGAGATTGCTGAACTAAAAATGCCGGATTTAAATGCCGCGACTATAGAAACCGCTATGAGCATGATTTCCGGCACAGCGAGAAGTATGGGAGTTGTAGTAGAGGATTAACTTAAATTTTAAATTATGAATACAGTTTAAGATAGTGGAAGGTTTTACTAAATAACCGCTAATACCACGAGGAGGAAAATAAAATGACTAAAAGAGGTAAAAAATATAGAGAGGCAATAAAATTAGTTGATAGAAATCATTTATATGATGCAGTTGAAGCTATGGAGCTTGTAAAAAAGACAGCTACTGCTAATTTCGACGAAACTGTAGAAGCGCATATAAGGTTAGGCGTTGACTCGAGACATGCGGACCAGCAGGTAAGGGGTGCGGTTGTACTGCCTTATGGTACCGGTAAAATTGTTAGAGTTCTTGTGTTTGCAAAGGGCGAGAAAATAACCGAAGCTGAAGAAGCAGGCGCAGACTATGTAGGCGGAGAAGAATTAGTAGCAAAAATCCAAGAAGAAAATTGGTTTGATTTTGATGTAGTAGTTGCAACACCGGATATGATGAGTGTTGTAGGCAGATTAGGTAGACTGCTTGGACCAAAAGGCTTGATGCCGAACCCTAAATCAGGGACAGTAACATTTGATTTAGAAAGGGCAGTTAAAGAAATCAAGGCCGGTAAGGTTGAATATAGATTAGATAAAGCTAATATCATGCATGTACCAATCGGCAAGGCTTCATTTGAAAAAGACAAATTGGTAGATAACTTTAGAACATTATTAGATGCCGTCATAAAAGCAAAACCGGCAGCCAGTAAAGGTCAGTATTTAAGAAATATTACGGTGGCAACGACAATGGGTCCCGGAATTAAAGTCAGTCCGGCCAGAATAATGGAATAATCTTTTTCAGAACAGCAAAAGCAAAAAATTATCTATATGTATCATGTATTACCAATAAAATTGTTTACATTGTTAAATTTGAATATTTTGCCATAGACAGTAGGTGCTTATGCTTAAATATCCTACCGAGGCTTTGAATAAATAACAAAAAAGCAAAGGTCTCGTTGTGTCTAAAAAAGACAAATGAGGCCTTATTTTTAAATGGTGAGATATGTAAATAATTAAAAAGGAGGTGTGTCTGCCAGTGTCCAAGGCGATAGACATTAAAAAGGAAATAGTAGCCGAAATTACTGATAAATTACAGAGATCCGTAGCAGCCGTTATAGTGGATTATAGGGGTTTAAAGGTAGGAGAAGTTACAGAATTTAGAAGGCAATGCAGAGAACAAGACCTGGAGTACAAAGTTTATAAAAATACACTGACCAGAATGGCTGCTGAAAATGCAGGCATGGAAGAACTTGTGGAAGAGTTAGTAGGACCTAATGCAATTTTATTCAGCTATGACGATCCGGTGGCTGCGGCCAAGATAGCCGATGAATTTGCAAAAACCCATAAAAATCTGGAGCTAAAGGTAGGGTTTATAGAAGGTGCATTTTATGACAAGGAAAAAATCAAGGAACTTGCTTCGATACCATCAAGGGAAGAGCTTATTGCAAAACTTTTTGGCAGCTTGAAGGCCCCTGTATCAAATTTTGTTCGTTTATTGCAAGCAATGAACCCTGCTTCAAATTTTGTTTACTTACTGCAGGCAATGATTGATAAAGAAGGAGCGTAGAGCAA
>CAYLIZ010000134.1:0-2980 GCA_964383985.1 uncultured Alkaliphilus sp.
GTAGGGGCGAGCTTTGCTCGCCCGCAAACTGTCACATTGTTATTTTGATTTCCGGTTTCTAATAGAATATGGAGTGAATATTTATGAAAATACTTATTATTGAAGACGAAAAATTACTGGCAAAAGGATTAAGAAAAAGTCTAGAGCAAGAAGGTTTTAAAGTATCGGTAGCTTATGATGGACAAGAAGGGATAGATGTATTTGAAACCGGGGGTTTCGATTTTATTATCCTAGACCTAATGCTCCCTAAACTTGACGGCATCTCTGTATGCCGGCATATAAGGCAGAATTCTGATGTACCTATAATTATGCTAACGGCCAAAGATGGTGATATAGATAAAATACTAGGTTTAGAACTCGGAGCGGACGATTATATGACCAAACCATTTAATACCAGGGAACTTATCGCACGAATCAGAGCAATTGCCAGGCGATTAGAAAAGATTGAAAAAGGGTATGGGATTCGGAGCAATATCTATGAATCGGGAAATCTAAAGGTAGATGTAGAATCCGAGACAGTATATAGCGGTGATGTTAAAATAGAATTAACCCCTAAAGAATTTGACATATTAGAGCTTTTAATCAGAAATAAAGGCAGGGTTTTTTCCAGGGAAAAGATTTTTGAATTAATCTGGCAAGAGCCATGTCTGGATACTCGTACTATAGATGTACATGTTAAGAATTTAAGAGATAAGCTCAAAAAATTAGAACAGGATACGACTGTGATAAAAACAAAATGGGGAGTAGGGTATTATTTTAAAAAGGACTGATACCATGTTTTCGTCTATTAGGCAAAAAATTATTTTAATATACATTTTTCTAATACTTATTCCCCTGATTATTATAAATTACATGGCTATTAAAAACATCAGACAATCCACATTCAAGGAAATAGAGGTGGATTCCCTTAAAACAGCCAATATTATAAGTGACCTCAGCAGAAGCAATATGGATAATCCGGTAAATCTAAAGAGAATAGTAAAACGGTATACATCCACATCAGGGGAAAGAGTCATTATATTAGATAAAGATGCTCGTGTATTGGCAGATAGCTTTCATACCTTAGAAAATAAAACCGTTTATAATAATGAAATAAAAGGGGCTCTTAACTTAGAGGAAAAAGTCGGATATTATAGTAAAGAAGACAAAAATATTTTGCAGGTCGCCGTGCCTATATCAATTATAGCCGAAAATCAACGTAAAGCCATAGGTGCTGTTCTTGTATCTGTAAATATAGATGATGCTATCAAACATATTAGGGACTTTAGAATTAGGCTTATCAGCATCTCTATAGGGGCGGCGGCAGTGGGCATAATAGCGGCTGCTGCAGTTGGCAATAAAATGTCCGGCCCCATAGTTAAACTTTCAGAGGCTGCCAGACAGATTGAACAAGGTAAATTTGGTTATACTGTTAATATTAAGGGTAAAGATGAGATAGGAAGATTGGCGGAAAATTTTAATTTAATGAGTAATGAAATTTATAGAATAGACCGGGGTAGAAATCAGTTCATAGGAGACGTTTCCCATGAGCTTAAAACCCCATTAGCATCTATTAAGGCACTGATTGATTCTCTGCTCTATGGTGAAGATGACATAGAAACATATAAAGAATATCTGGCGGATATAGATTCAGAGATAGACAGGCTCACTAATTTGATACAGAAACTGTTAAATTTGACTAAAATCAGAGAACAAAAATCAAATTTGGTGGAAGTGGATTTAGAAGAGTTGATAGAGGATAGTGTTAAGGTAGTTAGACCGATAGTGCAGTCCTCAAATGTGCAGATTAAAATAAATATACAGGACAATCCTATTATATTATGTGATCCGGAAAGAATAACGGAAGTATTGATAAATTTAATAGATAACTCACTTAAATATGCGGACCGGGCCAAAACAGAAAAGTACATTAATATTGTTGGAAAAAGTTTAACCGATTATTATATGTTAAGTATCGAGGATAATGGTATTGGCATTAACAAAGAAGATTTAGAATCTATTTTTGAAAAGTTTTATCGTTCGGACACCTCGCGATCACGAGATACGGGTGGAGCAGGAATTGGACTTTCTATAGTTTATAATATTCTAAAAGCACATAATTGGCAGATAGATGTAAAGAGTGAACCGGGCGAGGGCACAATTTTTGAAATCAAAATTCCTAACAAATTTTTATTAATTTCTTAACAAATTTTTAATACTTCTTAACCGTGTTTTTAAAATTATATACTATAATGAAATTAACTTGTTGTGCTTATTAAATACTTAGACTATTTATCTATTAGTACAACAGGTAGAATTAACCTATTTAACAGTTTGCTTTCAATAAAACAGCCGAGTAATTATGCATTGAACAACAGATAAAAATCAAAAAATATTATATGACAAAAAGGAGATGAAAAAACATGAAAAAATTAATACCATTTTTATTAGTGATAACCATGATATTTATGCTTGCAGCATGTAGGCCCAAACCACCGGTAGATGATGAAAATGATGGGGATAACAATACTGTAGGAGATAATGATATAGTAGACCCAAGCCCGGAAGGTGAAATAACAACAGTAAAGTTATATTTTGCCAATCAGGAATATATCATAACCGGCGATGAGGATTTAGATGCAGTTATAGCAGTTGAACGAGAAGTTAAAGTAAAGGAAAAACCCATAGAAGAAGTTATATTGGAAGAATTGAAAAATGAGCCGGAAGATGAGGAATTAGTAACAATGGTAGAAAAAGTAAAGGTATTGAGTGTTGAGACGGCAGAAAATACAGCCTATGTTAATTTATCGGGAGAAAATTTACATGGCGGTTCACTGGAAGAATCATTAATACTGCAGCAAATTGTACTCTCTTTAACAGAGCTTGAAGATATAAAACAGGTGCAATTTTTAGTGGATGGCAGTAAACGCGAAACTTTGATGGGGCATATAACTATAGAGGAGCCATTAAAAAGGGTAGACATAAAATAAATGTACTGTAA
>CAYLIZ010000135.1:0-2965 GCA_964383985.1 uncultured Alkaliphilus sp.
CTCCTGCTATGTATTGGGTTAAACTGCCTATGCCCGGCCCTATTTCTATAACGTAATCATTTTTTGTTATTTCCGCAATTTCTACTATTTTTTTTAATATATTTCGGTCTGTTAAAAAATTTTGTCCGAGGCTTTTTGACGGTTTAAATCCGTATTTATTTATTATCTCCTTGAGTTTTTTTGGCGTTGATATTTTATTCAAAATTTTCACCTGCTTTTGTTTTAGGGCAGATACGCGGGTTTGCTCTCGCCCTGTCCTCTAACACCTGACCACCATAACGAACTACATTTAATAAAAAATACAATGAGATTACATTTGCAGAACATGGTTATAACTCTCAGCGAATTGAAATAAAAAATCCGTAAAAATTGTGCATGTCCGACCCAACACTCAAACTTTTAAAAAGATATATTTAAATTATTGATGTTTTTTAAGTTAAGAATATTTCTGCTAATTGCCGGTTAAGTGTTGGGAAGTTTGCAAATTTTAGGATTTTTTATTGAAATGAGCTGTAAGAGTTATCCATGAGCGAAACCGTAATCGAATGTATTTTTTATTAAATGCCTGAAATATTATATATAAAATAGGTCAGGAAAACCCTGACCTATTTTAATATATACACTTTTACTTTTCTCCTGCCAAACCTTCTTACATCTTGGGCACTTTCAAAAAAAAGATCAATTTTGTTCCCTTTGATAGCCCCACCCCTATCCTCGGCACTGGCGTATCCATAATCCGGAGTCCCATCAGTGGATTCCACATAAAGTTTAGTACCTAAAGGAATTACATTGGGGTCTACGGCCGCTACACCCGACCTTATTTTTGTGCCACTCGCTGTTAAACCATAATATCTATCTCCGGGTTTTCTTCCTGTGCTCTGAAAACTTAAATCATATGCCGTAGCTGTCATAGTTAAAACCCCGGAATATCTTGCAATATCCCCCCTGGAAGTTGCTACCATGGCTAATGTTCCTTTTTCAATGATTTCATTTACAGCATTTTCAACAATGTTTTCTTCGATAACTTCCCTTCCAACTTCTACGCCATCTTCGTAAAGGACTTCGAATTTTATTTCTTTCAATCCTTTTTTGCCTTCCTGAATTTTTTGGGTTTTTCCCTTTTTCAGATTATCATTGTTTTTAAACACCGTCTGGAAGGGCAACTCCTGAGTCTCAACTACAACTCCTCGGGAAATTCTAGTAATTTTAATTACCTGACCTTCCCTGATAGGTTCCTCTAGCTTTGGCTCAATTTTATCCTCTTTCTCAAGTTTTATGTTGAGTGAATCTATTAAATTCTTTACATTAGTCTGCGTGGTAAATATATTTTTTTCTGCCTGCCCATCAATAAGCTTTATTTCAACAGCTCTATGAATGACTATCTTCATTCCATCCTTTATTTGTTCATTCATTTTTGGAATAATTTTATCGTCGTCCCCAACTGTAATGTTTTGTTCGCACAAAACACCCTCCACTGTATTTGCTAGAGTTGAAACCTGAATTTCCTGTCCATCGTATGCAATCATAACTGTTTTTTGAGACCTTACAAATATTGTCCCTAATAACAATAATGCTACCGCGACAGCTGCAATAAGTATTTTTTTATCAAAAAACTTATTGCGGCTCAGGTGACTTTCCATAAATCTTCCTCCTATTCATTTTAAATTAAGGATGAAATGTCACTATATTCTATTCTATATTTTTATTTTTGTCAAATCTTTGTAACATATTTGTAATATATTTGTAACAAATCAACAAGTCTGCAATACATAGAGCATCTTAGTTATTTCCATATTTATAATTTTTTATTCTCTCTAAAAAAATTCTACAATATCGAGATGCATATATTTGCTATCCCCTAAATCCACAACCTGTCCGCTATCTTGAAATTTAATAACAGGACGATGTATATTGTGTTTCGGGATAAAAACTATTTCGCCCCTTTCATCATTATTAATTAATATTCTTTGGCCTATATAGTTAGAAGCTATCCGGCGTAAAAACAAATATAATATATTAATATCCAATTTATCCATATATTCCATTTCTAATATCTTAATAGCCTCAAATGGGGTCTTTTTATCACGATAAGGTCTGTCAGAGACCAATGCATTGTATACATCTGCTATAGCAATTATTCTGGCAAATAAAGGTATATCATCCCCCTTAAGTCCTAGGGGATATCCGCTTCCATCAATCCTTTCATGATGCAACAATACAGCTTTTTTGACCCTTTCACTGATGAAATCATAATCCTTAATTATTTCATGGCTTAAAGTAGAATGCCTTTTTAAATCTGTAAATTCATCATCAGTAAGTATTCCCTTTTTATTTAATAATTTTTCATCTATTTGTGTCTTGCCAATATCTGTTAACATGCCGCTTAGAACCAGTTCCTCTAAATCTTCCTTCCCTAAGCCCATCCAACGTCCTATTGTATAGCTTATAAGTCCAACATTGTAGCAATGAGAGTAGGTGATATCATCCAGATGTTTTATATTTTGCATTATCTGGAATATATTTGCGTTTTCCTCAAAAATTTCTAAAATATCATTTATTTTATTTTCGATCTCTTGTTTTTCTATTTTCCCGCCTTCAATAAATCTGTCAAAAGATTCTTTCATATTTTCCCTATCATCGCTGAATTCATGAATGATTTTAATTAATTCTTCATTGTCGATCGCGTCTAGCATAGTGCCGGTTTTTCCCTTTACACGAGCAGATTCTTGTATAGACGATTGCTCCTCTTTTAGAATACTCACAAGTACAATCCCATGTTGGTTAAGCAATCTTCTAATTACAACTGCCGTTGTAATTTTAAAACCTTTAGCTAACAAAATTTCCCCTTTCGGACCTAATATATCCTTACCTATTATCATACCGTTTTCAATATCTTTTACAAAAACCTGACGGCACAATTCTTTTTGCATCATTTCTTATTCCCCCTAGCCCCATTATAAGTTTT
>CAYLIZ010000136.1:0-2921 GCA_964383985.1 uncultured Alkaliphilus sp.
ATTTTGTTGATTTCATTTGCAAACACATTTACAAATTTATTTAACTGTTTTACATAATAAGGTATTCCCTTTTCATCGCCTTGTTCCCCATCTCTTAATACCAACAGCCCTTTTAACTCCCCGCTTATATTTTTATCTTCAAATTTTGTACCATCTGCCCATTTAATTTCATAAAAATCAATCTGTTTATCTTCCATATCAGCAAAATTTTTTTGTTTAAGTTCAACCTTAAGTCCGGTAAAATCTTTATGATAAACTAAAGGTTTTCCCGCTATTTTTATAACCATTTGACTATGTTTTGGATTGTCTGAATTGCGTAAATTAAGCACTTCTATATCTACTATTTTAGATAAATCATCTATCAACACATTTCTTTGATCTCTTAAATCGTTAGCATTGCTGCCATCTGCTTCGGCTATCATAATTTGATCATTAAGTTTTGCAATTCCATCACCAAGTGTATTTATTTTATTTACCATAGAATTAATATCAAAGTTTAAATCCACTGCCATCTTTTCCAATTGATTATACATATGATTAATCGAATTAGTAAATGTAATTGCTCTCTGCCTAACTAAAGCCCTGGTAGTTAAATTATCCGGGTTTTTACTGAGTTCTTGAAAAGATTCAAAAAGCTTATCTATTACCGTGCTGATACCCGTTTCTGACGGCTCGTTCATAATAGATTCTATAAAATCAAGCCCATCCGCCTTTGTTTCCCAAAAACCTAATGTACTCGATTCATCCCTATATTTATAATCCAAAAATTCGTTTCTCAATTGATGTATTGCAGTTGTGCTTACACCGGTACCTATCATACCTTCTCCGCCCGGTATTCTCAGAGGATTGCTTGCGGACTGTTCTAGCCTTTGCCTGGTATATCCTTTTGTGTTTACATTAGCTATATTATGCCCTGTTATATCCAAGGCTCTTTGTGCTGCAAAGAATCCTGATTTGGCTATGTTAAAACCTGAAAATGTGGACCTCATTTTTAACCCCCTTAAACTTTTGCGTCAAAAAAATTCATAGGCCTTGTTTTTTTACTTTCTGAAGCCTTATTGTCATATTTATTTCCATCTTCTGAAAGATGCTTAAGTATTTCTAAGTTAAGATTGACATATTCCAAGTTCTGGTTAATTAGTTTTTCATTGCGCTTATTAACCTCTTTAAGTGCATTAATGGTTTCTAATAGCTCATATCGAAGTTCATCTATGTCATTCCCGATATCTTCTTCTAAAAATAGCAGCAATTCAGAAATAGAAAAGTCTTTTTCTATATCTAATTCATCAGCTATGTTTGTAAGTACGGAGCGCCTGATTTTTTCGAATGTGTTCATAGATGTAATGAATTGTTGTTCTTTTTTTGTGATGTCTTCCAGTGCTCTTATATCGCCTTTTATTATGACTTCTGTCTTTTGTTCGGCTAATTTTAGGACATTGGAATACATTTCGTTTTCTCTTATTAATGTATCTTTTAACTGCTGAATGGATTTTTCCATTCTGTATCACCTCTTTGTTCTAGAAATCAAAAATCAGTGTGTCGGTGCGCCGGATCTCTTTATGCGAGGATTTACCACCTCTTTGATTTCGTACGGGACACAGGGGACAGGCCCCATGGCAAGAATTTTCGTCTCAGGATGACATTCTAAATTTTCTTATCTATAATCGCACTCTCTATGATTTTATCTGCTACTTCTTCTCCTGTTACATTATAGGTTCCTTGTTGTATCTTGTCTTTTAGTTCATTAACTAAATCTTCTCTGATTTCCGGCAGGTTTTTGAAGGCTTTCATTACAACTTGAAATTCCTTTGCCTTTTCAGAAAGCTGCAATTCGTCCTTCGGTTTTTCTACATTTTTAACATTATCTATCTTTTTCGCCGTTGTTTTATATATTCGCATGGCTTTATTTACATTTGAATTATTATAAATCTTCACAAAAAAACACCTCAACTTTTCCGTTTTTTATCGTTCTCTCTTATTATATCATCGGTAAAATTGATGTGTTTCTTTAGCTTTATTTAATTTTTTAAATTTTTCCAACATATTATTTATATCTTTTTCTCATTTTCGCTATATGCATTTCCCCGCCGTGCTTACCCGGATCTTTTATTTTTGATTCTTCTTTTTTAGGTTTTAATACAGAAGAAAATTCTTTTTGCATCTCAATCACACATGATTCACAAAAACGCCCCATGCGTATGGGTGCTCCACATCGTTCACAATCCAATAATAAATTATCTGCTTCTCTAATTTCTATTCTGCTCTCTCTTAAATAGCGTAAAATTTTCTTTTCATCTATTCCTGTTTCTTTCGATACTTCTATTATTGTTGCTCCCGGATTGTCATATAGATAATCTTTTACTTTTTTAAAATCATTTTCATCGCTTTTTGCACATCTTGAGCACAGTTCGCTACCGGTGTATGCAAATATTCTATTGCATTTTGAACAGTTTCTTAGGTCCATTGGGTTTTCCCTCCTTTATAATTTAAAACCGTGGGGGAAACCATGGGGACAAACCCTCTGGTCAACAAAGACTGACCAGTAGGGACAGTCCCCGCTGATTTCCTAAAATTTCAAACCGTAATGAGGATGTAATATATAAATATTTTCTAATCCCCTAGTCCCTGGCAAAAGTTAACACTGTTACAGATTTTGCACCGTTATTTATTAACTCTTTGCTACAGGCATTGACTGTAGAGCCTGTAGTAAATATATCGTCTATCAATAATATTTCTTTATCTATTATTACCCCTTGATTTATTATTTTAAAGGCATTTTCTACATTTTCTAATCTCTCTCCTTTGGTTAAATTATACATGACTTTGGTGTTTTTGGTTCTAATGAGTGCATCTATATTTAAAGGAATATTTGTTTCTTTTGCTATATATTTGCTTATAAGGGTTGCTTGATTAAATCCCCG
>CAYLIZ010000137.1:0-2920 GCA_964383985.1 uncultured Alkaliphilus sp.
TATAGGTGGATGAATTTGTAAGGGAAAACGTGCCAACGAATACTTGACACATACAGCAAAAATGTCATAGTTGATTTCCGCTGTTTACAGTGGTAGAATGGTATAGTAAACTTTATATATGCAGACAGGGGGATAAAATGATGAAAGATGAAATGGTTGAGTGGGTACAGACCATTGTAGTATCCTTAGTTATTGCACTGATAATTACAACTTTTATAAAACCAACTATTGTAAAAAACTGTTCTATGAGCCCAACACTGGAAGAAAATGATTTTCTGATTATTAATAGATTTTTATATAATAGAGGTACACCGGAGAGAGGCGATATAGTTGTTTTTAGATCTAATTTAAAAACAGAAACAGGCAGGCAAAAGTTGCTAATTAAACGTGTAATAGCTATACCGGGTGATGAGATAGTAATTAAGGATGGAAAAATTTATCTCAACGGCAGCAAATTAGAAGAAAATTACATTGAAAGTGAATATACAATGGGTGATATCGATTTAGTTATACCGGAAAATGAAGTATTTGTGATGGGAGATAATAGGAGTAATAGCCTTGATAGTCGCGATGGAATTTTGGGTTTAGTAGATTTTAATACAATTATGGGAAAAGCATTTATACGGTTATTTCCCTTTAGTAGAATTGGACTATTAAAATGATAAAAAGTTAAAGATTCCTGATATTGTCTAGGAATTTTTATTATTTTTTTCTTATAAAAAAATACAAATTAAGGTAACATACAAATGATTCAAAAATATCCTTTGCTTTTGACATGCTCCCCTTAGGGCAGATAGATCAAAAAATAAAAATCTGACACCGAGAGGGAGTTTTTTATTTTAGGTTAATTACTTGCATTAAAGGGTATTGATTATTTTAAGGTTTATTTAAATTATGGATTAATTGGGCATATAATCAATATATTATAATAGAATACATAACAAGCAAAAAAGTGGGGGGATTCATAAATGATTCAAAATAGAGACAAATGTACTATTAATATTACATTGGAAAATGAGGGCCATTTTAAATATGAAAAAGGGGTTTCTTTGAAACAAATAGCGCATGATTTTCGGCGAAAAGGTCAATGCCAAATAGTTGCAGCTGTTGTGGATAATGAGTTAAGGGAATTAAATTCTATTTTAGATAAAGACTGTCATGTTAAGTTTATAGATGCATGTTCTTATATAGGTTCCAGGATATATCAAAGGAGCTTATCTTTTGTTTTAATGAGAGCATGTATGGAACTGTTTCCGGAGTGTAAGGTTTCTATAGAGCATTCATTAAGTAAAGGTTTATATTGTGAAATTCATTGTCCTTGTAAAAGTATTGATGAAAACGATACAGAGCGCATAGAGAATCGTATGAGAGAGATTATCAAGGAGGATATTTCCTTTGTAAAAAGTAAAGTGCCTCTTAATGAAGCTATAGAAATTTTCAAGGAATATGGACAAATTAATAAGGTAAAACTGATGAAATACAGGGAAAAACCTTATGTAAATATATATGAATGCGGCTGGGTTAAAAATTATTTTTATGGATATATGGTACCTTCTACAGGGTATTTAAAAAGTTTCAAATTAAAATTCTATAAACCCGGTATAGTTATGCAATTGCCGAGAAAGGAAAACAATGGAGGTATACCCGTATTTAAGGAACAGCCAAAGCTATTCAGGATTTTTAGAGAAACAGAAAAATGGTCAAGAATTTTGGGGATAGATTATGTTGCATCCTTGAATAATTTAATAGTGACGAAGAAAGAAAAAGAATTTATCTGCATTGCGGAGGCATTGCACGAAAAAAAGGTGGTAGAAATCGCAAATTCTATTACTAAAAATATAAAAGAAAAAAAGCTAATCCTGATTGCAGGTCCAACATCCTCAGGCAAGACAACTTTTGCCAAAAGATTGGAGATACAATTGAGGGTTAATGGAATAAGACCTGTTTCTATTTCATTAGATGATTATTTTGTAAATAGGGAACATACACCATTAGATGAGAAGGGCGAGTATGATTTTGAAACACTAAATGCTCTCAATTTGGAATTATTTAATAAGGATTTGGAAAAAATATTAGCTGGGGAAGAAGTAGAAATACCAACCTTTGATTTTTGTTTGGGCAGAAGCGAGTATAGGGGAAATGTAATTAAAATAACCAAAGAACAGCCGTTGATATTGGAGGGTATTCATTGTTTAAATGATCAATTAACGGAATCCATACCGCGAGAGAATAAATTTAAAATATATATAAGTGCTCTAACACAGTTAAGTGTCGATGAACATAATAGAATACCAACTACAGATACAAGGCTTATCAGAAGAATAGTCAGGGATAGTAAATTCAGATCTAATGATGCTAATGCAACTTTGTCTTTATGGGAATCTGTTCGTAGGGGTGAAGAAGAAAACATTTTTCCGTTTCAGGAAGATGCAGATGCTATGTTTAATTCCGCATTATTTTATGAGCTCAGTGTGCTTAAAAAATATGTGGAACCATTATTGAGGCAGGTGAATACAGAAAGTCCCCATTATCCGGAAGCAAAACGATTATTAAAGTTTTTAAATTATTTTGTTAGTTTAGAAAATGAAGACGATATACCGAAAACATCAATTTTAAAGGAGTTTATAGGTGGCAGTATTTTTCATTACGAATAAGAGGAAGATATTTGTGGCAAATAAAAAATTAGATAAAATTGCAGAGGAATTTACCTCAGATATGATTATGAAATATGAAATCGCAGAGGAGCTAGGATTAATTGATAAAATAAAGAGATTTGGGTGGGGGGAACTTACTGCTGAGGAAACAGGGCGAATTGGCGGAATAATGACAGCGAAAAAGAAACAGAGGAATAAGAAGAAATAAAATGTGTCAATAGTCAGTGAAAATGTCACTTAAAAGTGTCTAATTTTATTCAGTGAAA
>CAYLIZ010000138.1:0-2904 GCA_964383985.1 uncultured Alkaliphilus sp.
ATCTTCTAATACTATTTCTAATAACTCTTTCAAAATTGTTCCTATTTGTTTTCCTTCGGGTATTCCTAATTCCATTAAATCGCATCCGTTGATTTTTAAATCCTTTACGGTTAAAGGCTGTTTTTCATTTAATACCCTTTCAACTTCACTCTTTAATTTTAATATATCGCTTACATCTATTTCATCCTCTTCAGCCACAGCCTCTATGTCCGCAATCTGTAATTTAAATAATCTATTTATATTGTCCTGCCCTACTCTATTGATAAATCTTTTCATAGCTTTGTCGGACAAATTTTCGTATCTTGACATATGCTCCTTAACCAAAATTGCTACTTGTTCTATGGACCTGCTATCATACTTCAGTCTTTTCATTATATTTTCTGCAATTTCTGCACCTATTACACTATGATTAAAAAAACGCCCTATACCCCTTGCATCCAGAACAAAGGTTTCCGGTTTTCCTATATCGTGAAATAATGCCGCTAGTCTTAATATCAAATCACTTTCGGTATTATCCACCACACTTAAAGTATGGTTAAAAACATCTTCATGATGATAGGGGTTGTGTTGTTCAAATCCTACACAGGTTTCTAACTCCGGCATTATATATTTTAAGAGACCGATAACATTCAGTAGCCTGAATCCTCTGGAGGGTGCATGTGATAGTAATATCTCGTTTAATTCCTCCCTGATCCTTTCTGCACTGATATTTATAATATTTTTACACAACTTTTTTATTGCATCAAAAGTGCCTGATTCCAAACTGTATTCTAATTGTGTAGCAAACCTTACACCTCTCAACATGCGCAAGTAGTCTTCCTTAAATCTCTCCAGGGGATTGCCTACACATTTTATTTTTTTATCCAGTATGTCCTGAACCCCGCCATAATAATCAATCAGCCCAACCTTGTCATTGTATGCCATAGCGTTAATTGTAAAATCCCTTCTCTTTAAATCCTCTCCCAGCTCATCCGTAAACGTAACCTTTTTAGGGTGCCTGCCGTCTATATAATCCCCGTCAATTCTGTATGTTGTCACTTCATAATTTCCACCGTTAATGTTTACCGTTACAGTCCCATGTTTTAATCCTGTAGGTATCACCTTAAATGAACTAAATATATGTAACATTTTCTCCGGAGTACAATCAGTACATATATCCCAATCGTTTGGAATTAGACCCAATATGCTATCCCTGACGCATCCACCTACAATATATCCATCATAGCCGTTGGAATATAATATAGATAATATTTTATTTACATTAAGCGGTATTTTTATTTCAAAGTTTTTCATCATTCCACATCCACGTATGTAATTTTATTGCCACACCATTTAATATATTTTTGAAAATCACTGTAACTTATAGTTACGCTTGCAGTGTTTATATTAGGATGAAAAGTAATTTTTTGTCTTGTGTCTAAATCTTTGTCTATTAATACCTCTACATCCTTATTTTTATCATTAATCAGCCCGAATGGTGAAACTGAACCCGGATCAAGTCCCAAATATTTTTGCAATCTCTCCGGCGAAGCAAAACTTAGTCTTGTACTTTTAATCTGTCTAGCCAGACTTCTAGTATTAGTCCTTTTATCCGGTTCTGTTATCACCAAATAATGTTTATCACCTTTAGAATTTCGCAAAAATAAATTTTTGCAGTGTACAATATTGTCATCATTTATATTATATTTATCTAATTCAGCAATTGTATTTACAGCCGAATGTGTAAGTCTATAATAAGGAATGGATAACATGTCCAAAGTTTTGTATACATCATCTTCCATTTAAATCCCCTTTCTTTTTATTACTAAGGTAAATAATTCCGGCCCGGCCTCGAAATTAGTGATAAATGTTTATCTTTTTATTATCATTTAGCTGCTTTATTACAATCGCTATTATAGGAGCAATTATAAATCCTATAAACCCAAATATCTTAAATCCTACAAACATAGAAACAATTGTGACTAAAGAACTCAACCCTATTTGTTTTCCTATAACCCTTGGCTCTAGGGCGCTTCTTACGATATATATTATGATATATATAATTATTAATCCTATTCCTACAAACTTCCGGCCCAATACAATTTCATAAATTCCCCAAGGTATCAATACTCCACCGACGCCTATTAAAGGCAAAAAATCCAAAAACGCAATAAATACAGCTATAGATATAGCATGATTAATACCCAGTATTGCAAAACCAATACACATTTCTATAAAAGCAATAAATGACAATATAAAATAGGCTTTTATCATTTTAAAAATAGTGCCTACTAAAATTTTCTTTATATCAAACAAAAGTTTACGAGCTTTTACGGGAATTTGCCTTGTAAGAAAGGCAGAGACATTATCATAATCAACTGTAATTAAAACTGAACATATGATAGAAAATAAAAGTGTTATGAAATAAATAGGTATCTTTTGTGCAATTCTTGTTACGCTCAACAAAATAGTTTTTGATGCACTGCTTACTGCCGTAGCCAGTATATCTAACACATTGCTAAGAATATTTGATATTAAACCGGCAACTTCCGGAGAGAGAGTACCTATAAATGATATTACCCAATCATTTATAGATAAAATCGTAGGTTCTATGCTTTGATTATATAAACCGGGCAAAATACTTATAAATTCATATATTAAACCCCAAATATTTGCAATAATAAATCCAATAATAACAATTATGAGTACATAAAAAAAAGAAATTACAAAAATAGATATACCCTTATTTCTATTTTTAAGTTTAGTAATATTGCTTATTACATCTCCAATGGGTTTTAATATATAAGCAATAACAAAACCTATGATAAAAGGCAAAATCCAAGATAACAGATATTTAAAAACAAAATATAAAACGCCTACAATAGTTATAATATACAAAATATCAATTATAAATTTCTTTTTATC
>CAYLIZ010000139.1:0-2829 GCA_964383985.1 uncultured Alkaliphilus sp.
GATGCTAAACCTAAAATTCCTACTTTTATCATATTAAATGATAAATTTGAAGAAACAGGAACCTTTGTTGAAAACCCTAAGATACTCAATGATATTATGAATAAAGGTAACCAAGTGGAAATTGTTGTGGCAAAACGTAAGTATCAGAAGGGGGAATATGTCAGCGAAACTATAGAAGAAATTATAAATATCATAAAAAAATAATATAATTTAAAGAAGGTAGCCGGCTACTTTTTTACTATTTAGAAGGGTATATTTTACAAGCAATAGGGTATATTTTGTAGATAATAAAAGGATTGTCCGGATGGAACGAGATGAGATATTATAGAGGTAAGGGGAGGGTTTTGATGGCTAAAGTTATAAAGCGAGATGGCAGGTTAGTAGGGCTTGATTTAACCAAAATTATAAATGCAATTAATAAAGCAATGGCAGAAACTAAGGAAGGCATAGATGAAGAGCTGAGCACACAAATTGCGGAAGAGATTGGCGAAAAAATAAGGAATCAAATAGAACCTATGCATGTGGAAGAAATACAGGATATTGTGGAGATGAAACTGATGTCTTCGCATAGAAAAGATGTGGCCAAACGCTATATTATCTATAGAAATGAAAGAGCTAAGTTAAGAAGTATGCCTAAAAAGGATGTTGAAACCCTATTAACAGATGAATTTATCAGTAAATATAAACATCAGTTGTCTCCTTTAAATCAACTAGGCAACTTTGTATATTACCGTACATATTCCAGGTGGCTGCCGGAACAAGGAAGAAGGGAATATTGGTGGGAGACTGTCAGGAGAGCAGTCGAATATAACTGCAGTTTAGTGCCCACGAGGAGGGAAGAAGCAGAAAGGTTGTTTGATAATATTTATAATCTCAGGCAGTTTTTATCCGGCAGGACATTTTGGGTAGGGGGAACACCCGTAGCCCAAAATTATCCTATGGCTAATTATAACTGTTCTTTTTTGGTTATAGATGATTTTGAAGCATTTAGAGAACTTTTTTATTTGCTTATGATTGGTTCCGGTGTGGGTGTTAGAATTTTAAAGGATGATGTAAAAAATCTTCCTAAAGTAAGGACAGACTATGAAATTGTACATAAGGACTATACACCAATACCATATAATGCGAGGGAAGATAATACTAGCCTTAATTTTACATATAATAACACGGTTAAAATTACGGTTGGAGATAGCAAAGAGGGTTGGGTACAATCTTTGCATTTTTTCTTTAGATTATTATATAGCAATGAATATAGGAATATTAAAACAATTATTATAGATTATGATCATGTAAGACCAAAGGGGGAAAGACTGAAAACTTTCGGTGGAACAGCCAGTGGGCATTCAAGTTTAAAAAATATGTTTTATAAAATAGATAAAGTAATAAAAAATAATAAAAGAACAAACAGCTTTGAAAAGATAAAATTAAGACCTATTGATTATCTGGATATTGCTAATATTATTGGAGAAAATGTTGTTGTAGGTGGGGTTAGGCGTACAGCCGAAATGATTTTAATTGACCCCGATGATAAAGAATGCATAGAGGCCAAGTCTAATTTATATAATCAAATTGACGGCCAATGGATAGTTAATCAAGATATTGTGCACAGACAAATGAGCAATAACTCAATTTATTATACAGAAAAACCGAGTCGCGAAAAACTGCATTGGCAAATACAACAAATGCGTTATTCCGGGGAACCGGGATGGATTAATGCAGAAGCTGCCTCCAAAAGGAGGCCCAATATGCAGGGCGTAAACCCTTGTGGAGAAATATTGTTAGATTCGCGTGGGTTGTGCAATTTGACTACAGTTAATGTACTGGCATTTGTAGAGGATGGAAAGTTAGATATAGATAGTCTTTTGGAAGCCCAAAAGTTATCTGTCAGGGCCGGGTACAGAATGACTTGTGTAGAGCTTGAACTGCATAATTGGGATAAGATACAGCAAAGGGACAAGCTGGTTGGCTGTTCTTTAACCGGATGGCGAGATATGGTTAATGCTACTGATATGACTAGAGAGGAAGAGGCCGCTATATTAAGTATGTTGAGAAAGACGGCTCGGGAGGAAGTAAATTTATATGCCGAAGAAATTGGACAAAATGAACCTCTGCTGGTGACTACCGTAAAACCGGAAGGAACATTGAGTCAGCTGCCTACCGTATCCAGCGGTGTTCATTATTCGCATTCTCCTTATTATATAAGAAGAATAAGAATCAGTTCTCACGATCCGTTAGTAAAAGTATGCGAAGAGCTAGGATATCCGGTTTTCCCGGAAGTTGGACAAGACCGGGATACATGCAATACAAAGGTAGTAGAATTTCCGGTGAAAGCCCCAACAGGGAAAACAAAATATGATGCCTCGGCGATAGAACAGCTGGAAAATTATAAGTTATTTATGGAAAATTATGTAGATCATAATTGTTCTATAACTGTTCATGTAAGAGAGCATGAGTGGGAAGAGGTAGAAGAATGGATATGGCAAAACTGGGATGATGTTGTTGCTGTTTCATTTTTAGCTTTAGAGGATAATTTTTATCAGTTGTTGCCGTATGAAGCAATTGATGAGGAAGAATATAATAGAAGAAAAAATGAAATGAAACCTTTTATTCCTTCGCTAATCAGCAAATACGAAAATCAGGAAATAAGTCTAGGTATAAGCGATGATAGCTGCGGTAATGGCATCTGTCCTATAAGGTAAAAGCCTTTTAATTAAATTTCATAATCACTTTAAAAAAGCATGTGCAGTATTTTGCACATGCCTTAATTTTAATTATCTTCTTCCTTAGCAGCTGCTATTACTTTATCACTGATTATTTGAGGAACTTCAT
>CAYLIZ010000140.1:0-2785 GCA_964383985.1 uncultured Alkaliphilus sp.
CAATAATGGTTAACTATTCATCAACATATGAACCTGCTTTTAGGACAAGTTAGGGTTTTCAAACGACTTGATATAATCAATCGAACCGGCCTGCAAAATTTTCACTCGGTCCTTACCTCTATCATCAACCAAATCCTTGTTTAAACCAAACTGTTTGTTATCCCTATCTGTTTTATCGCTATACATAACATATCTTTCTATTTCATATTTTTTTGCGGCCTCCATTGCATGACGCGAACCGCTGTCCCCTTCTCCTTTTCTATAACTGGCTATCAATATAACCGCCTTTGAAAACATGGCCTGCAATCTGTCTCTTTCAACAAATCTGTTAATTGTTTCGTATTTTGAAATAGCATCTTTATAATATTCAGATATAAGTAATCCACCTTTATTTACTATCTCTTCCGCCAAACCCCGATTTTTGGCCGGATATATTTTATCTAGTTGCGAGGGTAAAGTTGCTATTGTTTTACCATTAGATTCTGAACAAGTCTTATGAGCCATTTCATCGCAACCTAATGCTAATCCGCTCACTATCACAAGATCATTTTTTACAAGATCCCTAACAACCTCTGTCCCCCTTTTAATTATTTCTTCGTCAGGGTCCTTTAGTCCGATCACAGCAACATTTTTATTTAAATCCCCTAACAATGATAAATTTCCTTTGTAAAATAATAAATACGGTTTGTCCCCATTGTTTTTAACTTTTCTATTAATTATAGGAAAATTATTATCAAAAATACAAACCATTTCAATTCCATCTTCCAATGAATTCAGTTTACCGGATATTCTCTCCATCATATCTAAGACCCTATTATTTTTTGATACTTCTTTTTCAAATTGTTCTTTATCGGAAAAATCACTCCAAAATTGTGCGTTAGATTTTATAACACCACACTCTTTTGCAGCTAATATTTTTAAAGCTATTTCTGAATACCTCATTATAACCTCCTTGTATATCCAATGCTCTGTAAGCCTATAGGTTATATACAGATATTAATCGCCTATACGATTATGTCTACCCACCAGCGCCTGACCCCTTTCCCATTATTTAATTTATGCCTAAACACATTATTTTTTATAATATAGCTGTAATTTTTTGTTTGGTTTTTTGTCATATTGAGAAAGGAAGGCTTTGTCCTGATCTTGTACCTTCTTTATAATCAGCAACAGTTACATCCTTGTAACCTATAAATTTACTTGGCGCAAACGCATCAATCTCTTCTATATAGTACCAGTGCCTGAATTGGCTTAATTTCCTTATTAAATCTCCATCGATATTATTATGAAATTCCTTAGCATTTTTTACAACATCTGTATAACTACCAACTAAATCCAGCATTAATTCTTCCCCCTATCTTTACAAAATATACAACACTGTTTTCTCCATCTAACCTTCAATTAAGGTAGCGTTATCAACATTAGACTGACCTACAAATAATAAACAACCTTAGTCTGTTTTATATATTTGACTTTCCGGAACTTCATCTATTGGCTTTAGTAGTATTTGTTTAGCATTGCCCATTTTGTCACCACCTTTTGATATGATTATTTGACCCCCATCAATTTAAATTTCCGGTTTCCCTGCAGTGACAACTATCTTATTACTCATAAAACCCTATCCCCCTAATGTCCTATGTTATATAAAAGCCTCGTTTTATCAGGTGGTATTTTTTATCATTTAACAAGTAGAATCAAGAAGAACCTGGTCACCTATATTGATATATTTGAAATTTTATAATAATATATATACATATATGTATAACATATTGGTATTGGGAAATAAACCAGGTGTAAACATTAAAAAGGAGGGAGGTTTATGTCTGTTATCTTTATTGATAATTATTTAAAATGGTTAAAATCAAATATGTTTGAAGAAGAACTAGATAATGGTGTCATTGAAATTACTACCCCCTTTTTAGATAAAAACAACGATTACACCCAAATTTATGTTAACAGGAAAAATGAAAACAGATTTATCATTTCAGATTATGGTTATATAATGGCCGAATTAAATATGGTTGGCGTAGATATAAATTCCCCTAAGAGGAAGGAAATAATCCAAACAATACTTAATCGTTTTGGGGTTAAATTAGTTAATGATGTTATAACCATTGAGTGTTCGTTTAGGGATTATCCCAAAGCTAAACATAATATATTGCAGGCTATGCTGGCCATAGACGATATCTTTTATCTTTCAAGACCTAACATTATGTCATTATTTAATGAAGAAGTTGAAAACTTTTTTAAAACAAATGATATTTTTTTCATGTCTAATGTTAGTTTTATCGGTATTGCCGGATATACCCACAATTATGAATTTGCTCTACAGAGAAGTAAAACTAATCCGGAAAGATTAATTAAACTGGCAAATAACCTAACCAGATCTATGTCTGAAAGCATATTATTTGCCTGGAACGATACCCGCAAGGTTCGTCCTAAAGATTCAATACTTTATACCTTTATAAACGATGACAATAAGGTTCAAGATAAATATATTGACGCCCTTGAAAGTTATGATGTAATCCCGATACTATGGTCTAAAAGGGATAACTATTTAGAAAAACTTGCATAGAGACAGGATCCATATCCTGTCTTTTTTATAGCATATTGTTAATTTGAAATGCAGGTATTTTTGTTATATTGCAAAATGTACAGAAATTTATAAAGGTACTACCATGGGATGCTAAATTTTCAAATAACATAATATCAAAATTAGGGTTTATTTGTTTAATAAATGGATCATTTAAAGGATAAGCCCATGCCAGGTTAAATCCTTCCTTAT
>CAYLIZ010000141.1:0-2670 GCA_964383985.1 uncultured Alkaliphilus sp.
GTAGAACTATTAGTATCTGCTGCTGCCAGTTTGACTGATGTAATGGAGGAGTTAGCAGATGAATATAAGACTGTAGAGCCTGAAATTGATTTAAATTTTACTTTTGCCAGTTCAGGTTCTTTACAAGCTCAAATAGAAGAGGGGGCACCTGTCGATGTATTTATGTCAGCTGCTCAAAAACAAATGAAAGCTTTAGAAACAGCTAATCTAATGCTGGATGATACAATTAAAACTCTATTGATAAACAAAGTAGTGCTTATAACTCCTAAAGATAGCGACTTAAAAATTTCTTCTTTTGAGGATTTAGAAGGCAAGGCTATCAAAAAAATTGGCGTAGGAGATCCGGGAAACGTGCCGGTAGGTCAATATGCTGATGAGATATTTCAAAATTTAGGTCTAAAAGACAAAATTCAACCAAAACTAGTATTAGGGAATGATGTCAGAACAGTTCTCACCTGGGTTGAAAATGGAGAAGTTGATTGCGGTATTGTATATGCTACAGATGCTTTTACAACAGACAAAGTAACTATTATAACTGAAGCTCCTGAAGGCAGCCATAAAGAAGTAACTTATCCGGTAGGAGTAGTGAAAGATAGTAAACATCCTACTGAAGCTAAAGCATTTTTAGATTTCCTATCTACGGAAAAAGCTGCCTCCATATTTGAAGAATATGGATTTTCAATGAAATAATAATGAAATAAAGAAAGAAAGTAGGAATTATAATGGATTATTCTCCCTTACTAATATCATTAAAAGTTTCAATTACAGCAACCTTTATTACATTTTTAGTTGGTGTATATGTTGCATATTTAGTTACAAAATTAAATAAGTTTAAAGGATTAATAGACGGGATATTAACCCTTCCTTTAGTTTTACCACCTACTGTTGTAGGTTTTTTTCTCTTAATCTCCTTAGGGAGAAATAGTATAATAGGTAAGTATTTAGCTTTATACGATAAGTCTGTTGTTTTTTCTTTAACTGCCGCTATTATAGCTTCTACTGTAGTTTCTTTACCCTTGATGTATAGAACTACTAGGGGAGCTTTTGAACAATTAGATAGAGACATTATCCATGTTGCTAAAACCCTTGGTTTATCGGAGCATAAAATATTTCTAAAGATAATGTTACCTAATAGTTTTCCCAGTATAATGGCGGGTACTGTATTAGCTTTTGCTAGGGCATTAGGAGAATTTGGAGCTACTATTATGGTAGCAGGTAATATACCCGGTAAGACTCAAACTATGTCGGTAGCAGTTTATACTGCTGTTCAAGGGGGTAACAGGCCTTTGGCTTATAGATGGGTACTTGTTATGGGTACTATCTCCTTTATTTCCATGATTGCCATGAATAAATTTGAGAAAAGCCAATTTAGTAAAGCTAGAAAGGCAGTGAATTAATGTGTTATATGTCGATATAAAAAAGCAACTAGGAGATTTTACATTAGATGTCCAAATAGAAACCAATAAGGAAACTTTAGCTTTGTTTGGAGCTTCGGGTTGTGGTAAAACTATTACCCTAAAATGTATAGCGGGAATTGAAAAACCTGATGAAGGAGAAATTGTTCTAAATGATAAAATATTGTTTTCTAGTAAAAAAAGGATAAATCTTCCTTCTCAAAAGCGAAATGTGGGCCTGTTATTTCAAGGCTATGCTTTATTTCCCAACATGACATTGGAAGAGAATATTGCTATTTCTGTTCCTAAAAACTGTCCTAATAAACATAAAATAATAAAAGAGAAAATAAAGGAATTTTCTTTAGAAGGTTTAGAGAAGAATTATCCTCATGAACTATCCGGTGGGCAGCAGCAGAGAACAGCACTTGCTAGAATGTTGGTAAATGAGCCGGAAATTTTAATGTTAGATGAACCTTTTTCTGCATTAGATGAACATTTACGATGGAAGCTGGAGCAAAGGTTAATTGCTACCTTACATGATTATGGAAGGACTGCTCTATATGTATCTCATAATAAAGATGAGGTTTATAGAATAGCTGATAAAATAGCTATTCTCAATCAAGGTAAAATTCAGCTAATTGGTGACAAACAAGAAATATTCAGTAGACCTAAAAATGTCCATGCAGCTAAGTTAACTGGATGCAATAATATTTCTAAGGCGAAAAAAATAGGCAAAAATAAAGTCTATGCTATAGACTGGGGTTTAGAACTAGAGTCGGAGGAAATAGTACAAGATGGTCTCAAATATATAGGTATATACGGTAATAATTTAGATATTTCCAATGATATAATGTCTCACAATACTTTTCCAATGAAAATAGTGAATAAGATTGAAAATCCTTTTTCTAATATTTTAGTACTAAAATATGAAAAAAAGGAAGTTACTTCTTATAGGTCTTATATATATTTAGAAATAAATTCAAAAAAATCCTTGGATGATATATATTCAAAAGAACTTATTTATGTACATTTTAAGAAAGAAAAACTATTACTATTATATTAATAGAAATTTGTGTAATAATTCAATACAATCAATTTCTCGTATAATATGTTTAAACTGGTTTATGGCCGCTTTAAACATATTTTTTATTTAAACTTTTACTAGAAATATAATTAATATTTCTTTTATTTATAATATAAAAATATAAATATGGGTGTTAGTTTTTTAAAATAATAGTTATGCATTATAAAAGGCTTTAAATCTGTTTTTAAAAAA
>CAYLIZ010000142.1:0-2632 GCA_964383985.1 uncultured Alkaliphilus sp.
TATAGTATGTTTATTAACTTTAAATCTTCTTTATCCTTTATATGACTAATTAAAAATCTAAGTTCTGCCGTTTCACCTATAGCCAATGCTTTGTTTTCAATTTCTGCATATTGCTCAAGTCTTGATAAGACAATATCAATAGCATCAATCTCATAATGCTCCAAAAATAGTTGCCACCTTTTTTTCGTATCTTCCCATTCCTTATTAAGGTCCGCTACTTGTTTTTTTACATCAGCCCACCTACTATCCTCTACCGAAGTATGCAATTCTTTTACGTCGTTTAAAAGTTTTTCACAACTGGTATTGATATAGCGATTTAATATAAGAGTGCCTACAACAAAAACAACTAAAATAAGTATTGTAGCTATAACAGTACGCATGAGATCTCTCCCTAATTCATCTTTTCTTGTGCATGAAAATTTCCATCGGACGATAAAGATGCAAAAAATACATCTTTTATGCTATTTATATTTTGTTTTTTGAGCTGGTCCATCAGCCACTTTTTGTCATTCCCCGTCTTTTTGAGTTTATTATCGTTTAATTTTCCGTCTGTAATTAAGGTAACAGGCAATTCCTCTTCCTCTACTGCAACACACAGGTCAGCTGTTTCAACGGGTCGTTTATCCGCATTTGGTATTACGCTTATCTGCCCATTTGTCTCCAAAATGGCATATCTTATATCACTCACATTAAAAAAGTTCTTATTTCTAAGAGCCTCTAAAAGATCATTTATATTAATTCTTAGCCTATGCATCTCTGATTGGTCTATTCTTCCCTTATGTATTAGTATACTTGGCTTTCCACAGATAAAATCCCTGAATTTTTCATTTTTCAAAGAGAAATATGAAGCAAACACTTGTATAGACAAAAGTGCAATTATTGGAATAACCCCATTTATCAGAGGGATATCCATATCCTCCATAGGTGTGGCAGCAAGATCCGCAATCATTATCATTATCACAAGCTCAAAAGGCTGCATTTGTGCCACTTGTCTTTTCCCCATCATTCTCATAACAATCACTACTACTAAATATAATATCAATGCCCTTATAAATACAATTACCATATTCACACCCCATAATTTTTTTACACTATTTTAATTATCCCCTATGAACATTTTTTTATCAGTTTTAAATATAAAATCTTTCACATAGCTTATTAATATATGTTATAATCATTCATGTTAACATTTTCTCGGGAGGTGGTATGATGACAATTTTAAAAGCCGTAATATTGGGTGTAATTCAAGGGCTTACAGAATTTTTGCCGGTTAGCAGTTCAGGACATTTAGCTGTTGCCCAGCAACTTCTAAAGGTTCCGGAAGATAGAATTCTTTTCTTTACAATAATGCTCCACTTAGGCACATTGTTCTCGATTTTTTTCGTTTATTCCAGAGATGTAGCTACGATTATTATAGAATTTTTTCGTTTAATCGGAGAAATTATTACAGGAAAGGGATTTAAAATTGACAATGAGCATAGAAAGCTCGGTGTTTTTATAATTATAGCAACAATTCCTACCGGGCTGATGGGAATATTACTCGGCAATATATTCGAAAGTTTTTATTCATCTACATTAATAGTAGGTGTTGCCCTATTGGTAACAGGAATTCTCCTGTTGCTGGCAGAAAGGTTTGGTTCCGGAAAACGCAGCATTCAGGATATGCATTGGCTAGATGCTACGATTGTGGGTATATTTCAAGGTTTTGCTATTACCCCCGGTTTGTCCAGATCAGGTTCAACTATTGTAGGCTCTTTGTTCAGGGGTTTTAATAAAGAACTGGCTACAAAATTTTCTTTTTTAATTTCAATCCCTGCAATTTTAGGTGCTGCTGTATTAGAATTTAAGGATGTATTTGAAATTGGAATGAGGGATGTCTCCGTAAGTATTGTAGTAGCCGGCGTATTGGCCGCTTTTATATCCGGCTTATTTGCTATTAAAGCCCTAATAAATCTCATCAAAAAAGAGAAATTATATTATTTCTCATTTTATACATGGGCTATAGGCCTAACTGTAATAGTAATATCGCTAATTTAATTATAAATCCTAAATAATAATCTACTTTGCAATGTATCAAATATTTCAGGCAACAAGAAAACTGCCTAAAATTTAATATAAAATACAAAGTAAATACGTTTAAGAACTGACCATAATTCTTAGCGAATGGAAATGAGCTATAGAGTTATTCATATTCGAACTAGTATGAATGTGTATCTTTATATTAAGTTCTACAAACTATTCTAATCCATAATAACAATTCCTAATGCTTTATACGTCTCAGGCCCAATATGAGGGTCTTTGGCAATATTATGGTCTTTCTGAAATTCATATAAGGCCCGTTCCGTGTGCGGCCCATATCTACCATCTAAATGTTCAACATCATAATATCCATATGCCCTCAATCTGGCCTGAACCTCCACTACATCAGAACCTATGTCCCCGGGGCAAATCGTTCGGAACCCATTGCCAAATGGCCCAAACATTCCATTAATAATAGCAACAGGTGTACCGTGTTTAACATATTTATAAAGATCCTCTACATCTCTATTATTCATTCTTATACAACCGCCGGAAACATTGCTGCCGATAAGATGAGGACTGCTAGTTCCATGGATGCCATATTTGCCCCAGG
>CAYLIZ010000143.1:0-2604 GCA_964383985.1 uncultured Alkaliphilus sp.
AGGGAGGCTGAATAGTCTCCTTATTTTATGGCCTAACCCGATTTGCGCCACAGGCACTCCTAATTATATTCCTACGGAGTAAACTAAGGTTGCGAGATACACCCTCTTGAAGTAGTTCATAAAAAAACGGGGTTTATTATTCGCATAAAATGTAATAAACTATTATATGAAATAGTAGAACAAAACAGAACATTTTTTAATATATAGATATTGAGGTGAAATAAATATGAAGTTAAAAGCAATTATTCTGGCTGCAGGAGAAGGTACAAGAATGAAATCTAAATTGCCAAAGGTACTTCATAAGGTTTGTGGACAAACTATGATTAAACATGTCATAGATACAGTCAATAATTCCGATGTAGAAGAATGTATTGTAGTAGTTGGTCATGAGGCAGAAAAGGTAAAAGAAAGCCTTCCCCCGGAAGTAAAGACCGTACTTCAGGAAGAACAATTGGGAACAGGCCATGCAGTGATGGTAGCATATGATGATATCGAAGAAGGCATAGTATTGGTATTATACGGGGATGGCCCTTTGATTACGGAAAAAACTTTAAGGTCCATGGTTGATTATCATAAGGAAGGAAATTTTAAAGCCACGGTACTTACAGCTGATCTGCCGAACCCGGAGGGTTATGGAAGAATTATCAGAAACACAGAGGATCAATTGCAAAAAATAGTAGAAGAGAAGGATGCCACGGAAGAAGAAAAATATGTGACGGAAATTAATTCAGGTATATATTGTTTTGACGGAAAAACATTAAAAGATGCACTTCCAAAGCTTAAAAATAATAATGTCCAGAAAGAATATTACCTAACGGATATATTGCCAATTATTCGTAATATGGGCCTCAAGATAGGAGCATATAAAACCCGGGACTACGAAGAGATTATGGCGGTCAACTCCAGGGAACAATTGGCAGAGGTAGAGGCTATAATGAGGAAAAGGATAGCCGGAAAACATATGGCAAATGGTGTAACGATAATTAATCCGGAGCACACATATATAGAAAAAACTGTTACAATAGGTATGGATACCGTTATATATGCCGGGACCATATTATCGGGCAATACTGTAATAGGGGAAAATTGCATTATTGGGCAAAATAGCCGCATAGAAAATACTGTCATAGGTGATGAAGTAGAAGTGCAGAGTTCGACTATCATCGATAGCAGTATAGATGATTATACGGTTATAGGCCCGTATGCCCATTTACGCCCAAACAGCAATATTGGTAAGCATGTCAAAATTGGAGGTTTTGTAGAGGTCAAAAATTCAAGAGTAGATGATTATTCCAAAGCCTCTCATCTGTCCTATATTGGAGATGCAGATGTAGGCAAGGATGTAAATATTGGTTGTGGGGTTGTTTTTGTTAATTACGACGGTAAAAATAAAAACAGATCTATAATAGAAGATAATGTCTTTGTGGGTAGTAATGTAAACTTAATTGCTCCACTGGTTGTCAGGAAAAGCGGATATATAGCCTGCGGTTCTACCATTACTTCGGAAGTGCCAAAGGGCGCCTTGGCAATAGCGAGAATGCGTCAAGAAAACAAAGAAGGTTGGGTGGATAAGAAAGGTTTACTTAAAAAATAAATTAATTCTATGTAACTAAGGAGGAAATTTTGAAATGAGCATGAGCGAAGTTAGGATATTTACCGGTAATGCTAATCCGACACTGGCGCAGAGCATTTCGGATGTATTAGGTACACCCTTGGGAAAGGCTAAAGTATCAACCTTTAGTGATGGTGAAATTTCCGTAAATATTGAAGAAAGTGTAAGGGGCAAGGATATTTTCGTTGTTCAGCCTACGAGCCCACCGGTGAACGATAATTTGATGGAATTATTAATTTTAATAGATGCATTTAAAAGGGCTTCTGCGGGAAGAGTAACAGCTGTAATTCCCTATTATGGTTATGCACGTCAGGACCGTAAAGCCAAGGCCAGGGATCCTATTACTGCAAAGCTGGTTGCAGATATATTGACATCGGCGGGTGCTGATAGAATTTTAACCATGGATCTACACGCTGCTCAGATCCAGGGATACTTTGATATTCCGGTAGATCACCTTTTGGGTGTCCCGATATTAGCAAAGCATTTTGCAGAAAAGGCCATAAAAGATGTTGTAGTAGTCTCACCGGACCTAGGCAGTGTAACAAGGGCCAGAAACTTTGCAAATTTGCTGGATACATCTATTGCTATCATTGATAAGAGAAGGCCACATGCGAACGAATCAGAGGTAATGAATATTATTGGGGACATAGAGGGTAAAAATGTTATTTTGGTTGATGATATAATTGATACTGCAGGCACAATCGTGCAAGGGGCCAATGCGTTGGAGGAATTAGGTGCTAAAGATGTATATGCCTGTTGTACACATCCTGTGCTTTCAGGGCCTGCTATAAAAAGGATTCGAGACTCTGCAATCAAGGAGCTAGTTGTTACTGATACCATTCCTTTATCAGAAGATAAAGTAATTGATAAAATTGAGGTTATATCCGTAGCACCTATATTTGCAGAAGCAATTCGAAGAATTTATAAAAATATTTCAGTGAGTAAACTATTTGATTAAAAAAATTGCTTCAAGAAACGTGTAGGGGAGACCT
>CAYLIZ010000144.1:0-2590 GCA_964383985.1 uncultured Alkaliphilus sp.
ATATTATCGCAACAGAAAGCACTAGAAATAGTAAAACAATTGGGGTGGTGGTAAATTCTCTTGTTATTTAAAGATATGGACATTAAACCCCAAAAAGCTTGACACGCAGAAGAAGTATTTGATATACTTATTACAAGTTACAAGCTAAAAATTATATATTTGCTTCCGTGCTTTGTAATCTAAAAGCTATGCTCATGATTGCATTGCCTGAACTGTTAGATGAGTTCACGGGGTCAATGTTAGAAATGACTTGGCCTTCCATTTTTGAGAAGGAAACAAAACAAATATGAGACAAGTTGCTCACTTTGTCTTGCTGATGACAGCCTTTTCAAAACTGGCTGTTTTTTTATTGCAAATAATAGCTGAAGGGTAATATTATCATGTATTGGATTAAAAAAACATATAAGGAGGACATTTCATGTGGCAATTGTACGATGATTTAATTGATTTAATTCCTGAAGATATTAAAGTTGAAGAATGCCTTTTAGGATGTCACTGGATTTTGGTTCGTTCTGAGGCGGTCGGTATTGCTATGACTCCATTTGAAGGTTCAAGATATATACGTGGAACAGGGAATTTAGAGGGCATGTCTTTACGGGAATTGGCAGGTTATATAAAATCGTGGAATTTTATGGAGGCGGCTTTAGGGTCTGCAGCACTCAACTCATTTATTAATAGACCTCAAAGTGTAAAAAAACTAGAAGGCTATATTCAAGCTGAAGATAATTTGAATGCCTTTGAATATCTAAAAAAGCAATTAACAGGAAAAAAAGTAGCTGTCATAGGACATTTTCCTGGTCTAGAAGAGTTAGAGGATATTTGCAAACTCAGCATTTTGGAACGGAGACCTTCAAAAGGCGACTTTCCTGATCCGGCATGTGAATATATCTTGCCTGAACAGGATTATATATTTATCACCGGCGCAACCCTTGCAAATAAGACTTTACCAAGATTGCTTCAATTAGGCAGTAATTCTGAAATTATACTTGTTGGTCCCAGCACACCTTTATCCCCAATTCTATTTGATTATGGTGTGGACATGTTGGCGGGCACTATAGTTATCGACAAAGAGTTAATCCGGAAGACTGTACAGGAGTGTGGATGTAGAGAAATATTTAAGTGCGGAGGTAAGATGGTAAAAATTCATAAGCCCGCAAAAAACAACATTTATCAAGCTGCTAATTTTAAATAATAATAAAGTAACATTTTGCCAAAGCTCTGTTATAACTATTTGCATCTTTAAACTATAGTTTTTATATCAGAGCCAGGTTTTTATGTTTATTTTTTAAAAAATACTAATAAGGAGTGAAAAAGTACAATGAAGAAGAATTTTTCAAAAAAAATCAGTATCGCCCTAATCTTGTTACTGGCATTATCTTTTGTATTGACTGCTTGTACAAATCAGAAAGTAAAAACAAATCAAGGAGGTGAAGCCGAGTCTGTTGAAGCTAAAACCCGCACAATAGTTGATATGGCTCAAAGGGAACTTGAAGTACCGGCCAAAATCACAAAAGTTTTTTCAACGAGCCCTATAGGCACTATAATAACCTACACATTTGATCCCGATTTACTAATAGGATGGAATTATGATCTTAGAGAAGGGGAAAAAGAATGGTTCCCTGAAAAATATCAAAAATTGCCGAATTTAGGTGGATGGTATGCAAAAAATACAGGTAATATTGAAGATATTTTAAAAGCTGCTCCTGATGTAATACTTTCAATGGGCCCTTCAATAGATAAAACAGGTACATCGACAGCAGATAAAATACAAAAACAGTTAAATATTCCTGTAATTATGATTGAAGGAGAATTGACACAACTCGATAAAGCCTATGAATTTTTAGGTGATCTTTTGGGCCGAGAAAAAGACGCAAAAAAATTTGCAGTTTATTGTCGCAAGACAGTTAATGATGTTCTGAAGAAAGCAAAAAATATTTCTGAAGACAAAAAAGTTAGGGTTTATTATGCCGAAGGGCCGGATGGCCTACAAACTGATCCTAAGGGATCACGCCATACAGAAATTCTGGATCTTGTAGGTGCTATAAATGTGGCAGATATAGGCGATAAAGGCGGAGCAGGTATGAGTGAGGTGTCTTTAGAACAGGTGCTCATGTGGGATCCGGATTTGATTATCTCATGGAACCGTAGCCAAGGAGGTTATTTTAAAGGTATAACCTCTGACCCAAAATGGGCTGGAATCAAAGCTGTTAAAAATAAAGAGGTCTTTGAAATTCCCTGTGAACCTTTCAATTGGTTTGATCGCCCACCATCTGTAAATAGATTAATCGGCTTAAAATGGGTTGCAAACCTGCTATATCCTGATGTATTTTCTTATGATATGAAAGAGGAAGCCAAAGAATTTTATTCTATGTTCTATCATCACGAACTCTCTGATGAAGAGGCGCATAAGTTATTAGATACAGCATTAAGAAAATAAAGATTTTATATGCGGCAGGCACAGGACCGCAGTTCTTTACGGGGTCGGTCACAGCGGTCTTATTCAGGGATTCACTAAAAGGCTTAAATATTGGTATAATGCAAACCTCTTGATTTTAAGGGGTTTTGCCATTTTTGATGGAAAATAATTCTT
>CAYLIZ010000145.1:0-2544 GCA_964383985.1 uncultured Alkaliphilus sp.
TCCTTTCTCTCAGCAACTTCTCTTGATTTTCTTATCTTTATTTCTTCAATTTCTTCCCCTTGTACTGCTCCTGCTTTTCTTTTAAGATAGGTCTGTATCTTTAAAATATTTTCCATCTCTTCAAGAAAAGTAGAATCTGGGGGGAGTTTAATGATTAGATTGTTTTCTCTGGCGGACATCATTTTTAATTCATTGTCAGTTAGTTCAACCCCGGTATCAAAATAGGGTGTAATTACTTTTACTCCTATATCGTGTTTTTGGGTTGATATTAATCTATCATCTATGATCTTATTAAAATCAAAATGGTATCTTGCGTTGTAGCGAAACTTCTTCTCACCGTAAATTCCTGTATATATTTCCTCACCAATCTTTAAAATTATTTCGCCGATATCAATTGAAATATTTTGTATTTCTTTATTTACATCCTGCTCTTCATTGGTTAAGAAGATATATTCATTCCCATTTTTCTGAATCAATGTTTCCCTTACAAGCCTGTCCAAAGAACCCTCTATTTTTTTCTTTAATTCAATTTTATCTTCATCAATATGTGAAACCATTAATGTTGCAATGTTTTCCATGTTTTTAGGCATTTCTTTTACCCATTTTATTAAAAACAGGACTTTCAGGACTTCTACATCCATGCTATTAAGCCTATCATTATCTTCAGCATGCATAAATACTGTCTTTATATTATGGTCAAGGAATGTTTCTATGGTTTCGTAAAATGCGGAAAAGGGTACTAATGCTCCTACTTCTTTGTCCATATACTTAACAGCGGCCTCCTGAAATGCGGATAAAAGGGATCTCTCTCCCTCTGAAAGGTGCTTACCACTGGCACCATGTTGTCGTATTGCTGTAAAAACAGATTGTAGCAATCTAAATTGATAAGGAATGAAAGGATATATCTCTATAAAATCCCCTGGTGTTTTAAAGATTTTCATTTCCGGCGTATCAGGTGAAAAGGTAATTAGATTTTTCAAAATTGCTTCCTTATCTATGTAGTAAAGTTTTAAAGTCTCTTGGGCAGTTTCGTTTTTATAAAGGATTCTTCTTTTAATTACTTCATCTACATTGGCACTTGATAAACTAAGCCTTGTATTAAATCTACCTTGGATCTTTGAAAAGTCATTTCCTCTTACTTTCGTAACAGTATCTATATCTTGCTGTGAGGTTACAATAACCCACGCCTTACCCCCACAATAGGTTCCCAGATCTTCAACTACTGTTTGCAGATTAAGCATTAACCCTATATCATCCCCTATGTATTGACCCATCTCATCCACTAGAAAGACAACATGGTGCTCTCTACCTTTGGACTCAATATATTCCTTTACTTTATTAGCGAACCTTTCAATACTTAGGGAGTAATTATCCTCAGCCTTGTTGTACCAATTTCGGGCTGCCTCTATACTCATTTTAGTTGTGTCTGCCAAGGCCTTTACTATATTATCTTCCTCAAAATAAAAATCTTCTCTTGCATCATTCCATGGATTTCCTGCTAACTCCTCAAACCGTGATTTAAAGGCTTCATAAGAACCGTCCTTAACCATTTGTGCTTCAAGTTCTGCAAGCCATGGCAAGGATCCACAAAAGCCCTGCCTTTCATTGAATACCTTATTGAATACCTTTACTATTAATTCCTTGTTATTTCTAGAAACCGAATCGGATTTTGAGTCTATGTTAAATAGAATAACATCAGCACTTACATCCCCTGCGGCTTTCATATCTGCTAAAACCGTAGCATCCTCTATTTTATCATCAAAATAGGATATAGCATTTTTGCCCTTTACTTCTTTATTTTCAAGGAGGTAAGATAATATCTTTAAAAAATGAGATTTACCGGAACCAAAGAAACCTGAAATCCAAACTCCCATTTTATCGGTATGGGTATTAATCCCTTCCCTATAGGCATCGAAAAAGGTAGAAAAATGTCTGCCTAATTCTCTTGTAACTACATATTCCTCTAACTCCTGATAGACATTAGCATCATCATCTTGCCCAATCTTAATAACACCTTTAATATCCCTATCAACTTCCTTATGAAACATTTTCTTTAATTTCATAATTTAATTCCCCCCTATCTTTCTACCAGTTTAAAAGCCCTATAATAGTTTCGGTCAGAAATTTCGTCAAATAAATGTAAATCTTGTCCTGAATAGGTCCCGGGATAAAACATGATTAGAGGCACATGATCTATCACAGAGTGCAGAACATTTAAAACAGTATGGGAACGGATAATGGGCCATATTTTCCCCACACCGGTTAAAAACACAATATCATTCTTTTGAACTCTTTCTCTGATATGCTCTACAACTAAATCATTTTTCTGAGTGAGCCTTAAGGTATTTTTTATTGGCCTTAGGATTGCATCTGTACCTTTTTCCTTTTCCATATCAAATACTTTATTTAAGTACCCTTTATTTTCTAATATATCAATCATTATTTCATAGAGGTCAAACTCTCTAATCAAAATATCCATACCTTCACTGTTTATTTTCTGCTTTAAAAATTTTATATGTTCTCTAACGATAATTTCATCTTCGG
>CAYLIZ010000146.1:0-2534 GCA_964383985.1 uncultured Alkaliphilus sp.
GCAGTATAGTATCAAAATATATTTTGCAGCATATATTGTAAGTAAAATGCCTAACTTTCAAAATATTTGTGGGGGCGCATGAATAAATTATATGGTATTTTGAAAAATAGTAAAAAGGTGTAAAAGATGCCATTTAGTAAAAGAAATGAGAATGCGATTTTACTAATATTTCTTACAATATTTGCTACATTAATAATTAATATTATAATCTATGGATATCAGTTGTTAAGTAAATCAGTTAGTATTGAAATATCGGAAGATGATGAAAAATCAGGCATAAAGAAAAAAATAGTAGAGGATAATATAGATAAAGGACATGATGTTACAAATATAGTCCTTTTAGGAATTGATGGTAAAGGATTTTCCGGTAATGCGAGGTCTGACAGTATAATCATAGTTTCATTAGACAGGAAAAATAATAGTATGAAATTAACATCTATACTGAGGGACACATATATTCATATTCCGGGAAGGGGCATGGATAAATTAGGGCATGCCTATGCTTATGGCGGATCTGAATTAGCAATAAAGACAATCAATCAAAATTTTAATATGGATATTAAAGACTTTATAACTGTAGATTTCGTCGGATTTGAAAAAATAATAGATGTTATAGGTAGGGTGGAGATAGAATTATCGCCTAGTGAGGCAAATTATATAAAGGTGGACAGCAGTGGGAAACAACTGTTAAACGGTGAAAAGGCATTAAAATATTCTAGAATAAGAAAAATAGGCAATGCAGATTATGAAAGAACAGAAAGACAGCGAATAATATTGGAAGAGGTATTTAAAAAAATTATTGTTATGAATATTACTGAGTATCCAAAATTATTGGATACTTTTTTACCCTTTGTAAAAACAAGTCTTTCCAAAATACAAATGTTAAGTCTGGGTATCGAAATAATCAGATCTAAAATTAAAAATATTGAACAGTTTCATATACCGGCTGATGGATATGCAGAGAACAAGATGATTAATGGTATATATTATGTAGTACCTGTTACTATAGAAGATAATATTATGCTTCTTAAAAATTTTATATATGGGGATGAAAATAGCATTTTAAATAATTAAGGTCAAAAGGCGGATAAGGGAATAGACATTGAAATGTTAATAACAAACTAAAAACTAAACAGCAGGTGATGTGTGTGGATGGGAAAATGTCCAAAAGTTAAAGAACCAGATATAGTAATTTTATGATATAGTAATTTTGTAAAGATTATAATTATAATAACAAAATAGATGATTTGAAAAATCAGTAGTTTACATGACAAAAGTCTACCGGTTTTATTGCATTATGAATATTAATTTTTCAGGGATAATTTATATAATCTTAAATTTGGGGGTATAAGTATAATGAAGCGGTATATAACGATTCTTATATTGATCTGTATGATGACATCGTTAAGTGCTTGTGGAAATAGTAACAGAACTGAAAAAAACAATACAATGGTCAATAGAAATATAATTTCGGAAAGAGGTTTTAGTGTAAATTCCGATTCTACAGAAATCAATACATCAGCAAAAGGAACTGTATTTGTTAAAGGAGTTAAAGGAATTCCTGAACAGATACAGATTATTTCTTGGATTGAGATAGACTCTGATGATTGGGGCGGTGTAACTTTTTATGTTCCTAATGGTTGGAGCATTACCAATATAACAAGCAGTTACCCCGAAAGGAAGGCCCAAGCAAAAACTTCGGATTATGTAGCAACATGGACTCGTGAGGAAACAGAATATGAATATAATACGATGGTACAAGTTGGTAGGGATCGCAGTTATATACCAACAGGAGGGGGAACAGGAACTGTTGTGTTAGATTTAGTTCTTAATAAAGATATAACGCCCCAACCTGAAACATTCAATATTATGGTTGCAGTCGGTTCCGATGAAAAAGACGGCGTAAAGATAGAAGGTCCTGATTATATTGAAATATCCATACCATTAATGGGTAAATAAGGATAGTTCAACAATTACTTGCTATGAAAATACTAGCAACCGGACCGGAGCCGGCTAAGGATTTCATAGATGCTTATATATTATGTAAAGATTTGAATATTACTACTAAAACAGAGCTCTTAAATACAATTTCAGATTACGTACCCCGTACACTATTAGGAGAAAGACAAATAAATTTTATTAAGTATTTGGGATGAGATTTAGGTTATGATTGGGAATAAATATTTAAAGGATTTATTTGAATATCCGGATCAAGATACGAGTATAAACCAATTATTAGAATTATTAAAATTCAAAGATATGGAATTTATTGTTGCAAAAGTGGGGAATTCCTTTTGCAACTTTGTCCAATTATATTATGCAATAAATAGGGAGGTATTGTGATGGAAAATATTAATGAAAATAAGGCTATTATTGAAATTATAAAGAAAAACGAAGAAATTATTCAAGATTATGTGAAGGAGTTAAGAGAGGCTCTAAGTTTTAGCATATAATAGTTATCTATGGTAACGATTAATTTTATAGATAATATTAATTGGCTTTGTAGTTTGATATTGATTATAATAATTTGTATA
>CAYLIZ010000147.1:0-2523 GCA_964383985.1 uncultured Alkaliphilus sp.
TACTGCGAAAATGTAAGAAATTGGTGGGACAAAAATCCTGTCCCCCTGTCCCTCTCAATGCTATACCCTTCTGCACTAGCACTTTACCCCGAACCTTTTTTCAAAATTCCAAGCATCTCGGCACATATCTATAATATCGCGCCTAGCAGTCCAGCCCAGTTCTCTTTCAGCTTTACTGGCATCGGCATAACACTCGGCAATATCTCCCGGCCTGCGATCCACGATTTCATAAGGTACTTTGAGATCATTTGCTTCTTCAAAAGCCTTTAATAACTGTAGTACACTCGTACCCTGTCCGGTACCCAGATTATATATATGTACACCTGCGGTTAGTTTGTCCAGTGCCACCACGTGTCCCTCAGCTAGATCCATCACATGAATATAATCTCTAACGCCTGTCCCATCCACTGTTGAATAGTCATTACCGAAAACTCTTAATTTCTCCAATTTACCTTTTGCTACCTGGGTGATATATGGCATTAGGTTATTGGGGATACCGGTAGGCACTTCGCCAATCAGTCCACTTTCATGGGCTCCCACCGGATTGAAGTAACGCAGGAGAGCCACCGACCAATCAGGATTTGCTTTAGCGACATCAGTAAGAATCCGTTCACTCATAGCTTTGGTTTCGCCATAAGGGTTGGTAGTTGGTAGAAGTGGCATGGTCTCAATAAACGGAACCTCATTCTCACCATATACTGTTGCCGAGGAACTGAACACAAATCGCTTCACTCCATATTTCTGACAGGCCCGGCAAAGAATCATGGTGCTAACAGTGTTATTATAATAATAGGCCAGTGGTTTTTGAACTGATTCACCGACCGCCTTCAGTCCGGCAAAATGAATAATGCCATCAATATTATGATTTGAAAAGATGATATCTACCGCTTTTTCATCGGTCACATCTATCTGATAGAAAGTAATTTTCTTATTTGTAATCTGTTCAACTCGATCTATGGTTTCGGCTTTACTGTTGCACAAATTATCAGCAACAATCACCGTATGTCCTGCTTCCAGCAAGGCCACACAGGTGTGCGAGCCTATATATCCGGCACCGCCGGTTACTAATATGTTCATTTAGATTAATTCTCCTCGCTTAAATCTAATTTTAGAACAATATCATCTAATTCTATATACTTATTATGTATCATAAAATTGTTTTCAAATAAACTATTCATTTTATCATATATAGCTTTTCTATTTGAAAACGAAATTTTATTAACCTATTGTACTTTTTTAAAGAAAAATAATTTTGTTTCATAAATATAATACATTGAACTAAATTCTGTACCTTTATCGTACTATTTATAGATATCTTCATCAAATTTATTAAGCACATTTTCGAAGTCCATAAAAAATAATTCTTTATCTTCATATCTTTTGCAAAGACAATTCAAAATTAAATCACCGTTTCTACCAAGTGTTTTTCAATTTTTTTATCTAGGTATTTGATTTTGCAATTTACTTTTTGTGTTCCCTTGTGTTCCAGCTTTAAACTACTAATGGAATACTATCCACATTACCTATATATCATTTTATAATTTTTGATAAATCCATTTTTGCGTAAACAATTCTATGAACCTCTGCCACGTTTTCTTTAACTACATAGAAAACAGCATAGTTCTTGACCGGTAAAAGCCTATATTCACTTTCTAATTCTTTGATTGGCTGATACACTTTGCACATATAAGGGAACTGTTCAAATTTGGATATAGATTCATCAAAAGAGTTTAATAAATCCATTGCCGCTTTAGGTGATTTTAAATGGTCTGAAATATAAGTTATAATTTCAGTTAAATCTTTTCTTGCCAAAGGCAGGTATCTAATTTTATACATTATCAGATTTCGTACTGCTTGAAAGTTTTTCTCTTAATTCATCGAAAACTTCTTTGTGAGAAAATCTCTTGTCAGTATTTTGGGCTTCAAGTTCGGCTTCTTTTAGTTTAAAATATACCTCGCTTTTAAACTGATATTGTTCAAAAGCCTCCATGCTCATTACAACCATATCTCCATAACCATTCTTAGTTTAAAATACTGGTTCGGCGGTTTCATGTACAACCCTAGAAATTTCTGCAAAATTATTCCTTAAATCCGAAACTGGCCTGATATGTGGCATATTGGTTACCTCCCTAATTCATTTAGCATAATTTTATCATAATTACGCTAAATTTACAATATCTATTGGATGTACTTGGAAGCACAAGAGGACGACAGACTGCGCAAAAACAGCCTGATCCCCTGCCTTTTTATCTTTAAATTCCTAACAATTTACGAAAATTATGCTTAATTTTGGATTAACATAAAAAATATCAAAAAAGGCCTGTTGTTTGGCCTTTAATATCCCCGTAAGTTTTTCAACTCCCATAATATTTATTACTCTTATAAGGTTATATGTAAAAAAGTGCATAAAGGATTCTAAACATTGGAATTTCAATAGTTAGGACTCATTATTATGATTGGTTTTTGCGCAGTCTGATGTCCCCCTGGTTTCTCCTGGTTTCTCCCCTGGTTTCTGCATACTAG
>CAYLIZ010000148.1:0-2520 GCA_964383985.1 uncultured Alkaliphilus sp.
CCTGTTTAGCTAAAAACTGACGCACTACCCCCTTGGCGGCAATGTGTCCGTTTTCTCATCATCTCTTTTTGTCATAATATCTCCTTACCTGTATTGACTATTTCTTTTACAAAAGGATTATCATCTATTAAATCGAGATTTGAAAAACCCACCGGTTCAATGCATATTTGCTTATATTTTCTGGTTAAAGAAAGCAGAAACATAGTGACATCAACAAATTTTTTGTTAGTAAATGTCTCCGAAAATATTGCAATATCCAGGTCGCTACCATTATTATATGTTCCCCTGGCGTATGATCCATAAAGAAATGCTTTATTAACAATAATGTGTTTTTTAACATCATCCACATATTCCCGTGCTATTTTTTCTATTTTTTGAGTGATTTCATCCATGCGAATACCTCCCTTGATGTTTCTAATATATCTTTGGCTTCGTTCCTGTCAATAATCTGTGAAATTTTCTCCTTAAAAGAGGGATATATTCCTTGAATGTAGTATGCTACTAATTTATCAAATAAAACAAAAGTCTCGTCGGTCACCTTAATGTTGAGCTTATCTGAAACCTTACCAAAAATAAAGCCGATATTATGAACTCGGGGCACATTATCATCTACATAATAACAGTACAGCCCCTTAGACAATTTCTCTAATGATTGTTGACACATGAAAACTACATATAAATATCTGCCGGAATTAAACATAGATTCCGCTGTAACTATATCATATTCAGCAATATCCAGCCAATACAAATATTTATCTTCTCTATTCATTACCCCATTTTCACTCCTTTGTATCTATTTTCTAAATTATAACAAAAAAGTTTAGGGTTTTGCAAGAACAAATGCACCGGGGAAAAGGCTGCAGAAAGTGGGCTAGTTATTAGCTGTTGTTTTTCGGATTTTAATTATGTAATATATAAGATATAAATATAATAAGCCCTACATTTAGATGTAGAATTCATTATACCAAGAGGATGTACATGTGGACGGAAATTATTAAGAATCCTACTGCACAAAATAAATATGTAAAGATTCGGGATCCTGCAACTGAAAATCAAAAAAACACGAGGTCTGCAAAGAATTTTGTGTAAGATGAACCGCGAGGACAAGTCCCGCGGTTCTAATAAATACAGCGGACCAGGGGGACGGTCTTCTGTTGTTCCATCCATAATATCCTGATTAATACCTATATATTTCAATGTTATTGTAGGTGCTGGATGATTAAATAAATCTTGCAATAATGCTGTATCTTTATATCTTTGATAGTACCAATATCCAATAAAAAAGATTATTTTAAAATCTTATCAAAGGCGAACGATAGCGGGTTTATTTACCCTTGATGGGATTAAATAATCCCAAATTTGCAAATAAATTCAGGGAAAATCAAATATATTGTTCGGTAAAAAACTGTCTAAAAAAGTGTCGACAAACCAATAAATTTTAAGGAGGCCTTAAGGTGAAGGTCCCCTGTTTATGTTGTATTGTGCCCTTTTACGTTCGCCAATGACAATGTGTATATATTTTTTCAATAAAATCCAAAAAAGTTAATTTCAAGTATTGACAATGTATTAAGACATGTGTAGAATATGGTTATAGACAAATGTAGAAAAGGAGGCTTATGAATATTATGGAAATACTTCCGAATGCTGAATTTGAGATTATGAAAGTAGTATGGGCCAATGAACCGCCTATCACAACCAATATCATTATGGAACAGTTGAGGGGGAAGAAAAAATGGAAACCCCAAACCATTATCACTTTGTTATCACGACTGACAAAACGGGGTTTTGTAAAAACAGAAAAGGACGGTAAAATACTCAAATACTTTCCGCTCGTTCCCAAGGAAAAATATATAAGGTTTGAGACTGATGACTTTATGAAAAGGTTTCATGAGAATTCATTTATAAGTCTGATTAATACCTTGTATGATAACAAAAACTTGAAAGACAGTGACTTTGATAAATTAATCGAGTTGCTGGAAGAAAAGAGGGGTTAATATGCAACAGTTTTTAATCACTTTGTTTGAATGTTCTTTTTCCATGTCAATCATATCCTTGGCTTATATGGCGGCTATGCCTTTTTTATCAAAACGGTATGCCGCGAAGTGGCTATACTATGGTTGGCTGACTCTTGTGACAGGTTGGGTATTTCCTTTTAAAACAATTCTTAAAACGGTTCTCCCATCTGCCGGGGTGCCCATTGTACAAATTATATCCCCGGGGCATATCAGTCCCGGTGAACTATTTGCAGCCAATATTAATAATAAAACAGGTGCTTTTTTCACTCTGTCCCCCTGGAAATTAGGTATATGCGTATGGATTGTAGGCATGATTGGGATAACAGTATATCATATCCGGCGGCATAAGAGATTTTTGGAGACAGTTCATCGTTGGAGCGAAGATGTAAGAAACCCACAGATTTTAGATATTTTAACAGCTCTTAAAAAGGAAATGAATATTAAAACACGCATAGGTTTAAAGACCTGTCCCTGCATCGGCAGCCCCATGATGATTGGTTTTTTC
>CAYLIZ010000149.1:0-2498 GCA_964383985.1 uncultured Alkaliphilus sp.
ATATGGATAAAATTTTAAAAGGTAAAATTCAAGACAACCCGGATTTAATAGTAGATGAATGGCTGCGGAAATGTAGAAATAATGAGATGCAGATTAATAAAACTATAGATGAAGGTGAAAAATTCAGAACTAAATTTATTAAGGAAGTAGATTTTAAACTTGAAGAAGATAAATTAAAAGAAAAAATAATTATGACAGTAAAGGAGGCTAACATCGTTAGCTTTAAAAACAATTTAGTTTCTTTTAAGAGTATGGAAAACCATTTTCAACATGAGCTTTTAAGATTATCAAAGGATAAGAGCAAAGCGGAAGAGGCTATGAAACAATGGACAAATAGGGCATCAATTCATGTAATTAGGATGGTTGAAGCCTTAAAAAGCATGGTAGCCGGTATGAATTATACAAATGAACAAGGTTATGCTTTTCCTCTAGTTAAACTAAAAGGTGCGGAAAGGTTGCCTAAGGAAGAGGCTGAAGTTACTTATCTCTTAGATGAATATTTTATACAATCAATATCAAAGATTTTAGAAACAAGTGAGGACATTGACAATATTGATGATAAAACTTTAAAGGATTTAATGGGGGATAAAGTAATATTTTCTAAAGCTTTGCAGGGTAGATATCCTACTTTGCTAGTGTATAAAATGTCTGAAAAAAATGAATTCAGATACGCAAGGGCAAGGGATGAATATTACACTACATGGGAAGCTATAAATAAGGGAGAAGGAGATTTACCGGAAGGTTCCGGTGGACAAACCCTTTCTATTAACACTTTTGTAATAATGATGATTATGAGTTTTAAAAAGAAACATATAGGAAATGAAAATCCTTCTACCGTATTAACATTAGACAATCCTTTTGGACAAGCTTCGGCAAAGCATGTATTGGATCCTATATTTGAAATAGCGAATAAACTTAATTTTCAGTTAATTTGCTTTGCAGCCCCTGAAATAATAAAAGTAGAAATAAGTGAAAGGTTTCCGGTATTTTGGGAATTAAAAATTGAAGATGGCAAAGTTGTTCATGGGGGTAGGGTGATCAGCAGTTTTTAAAATATTTAATAAATAATTTCCTATATAACATATCGTTATGATACAATAAATAATGTCGTAAGACTTATCCACAAATGAAACTGTAGCCGGAATAAATTTAGAAGTTTTTAATTTTAAAGTGGAAAATTTTATTAAAACGGATAAATCATCATATAGGCAAATAAAGTTTAGGAGGTATTTTTTATGAAATTAGGGTTTATAGTCAACCCCATTGCAGGAATGGGGGGAAGAGTAGGACTTAAAGGTACTGATGGACCGGAAGTTTTGGAAAAAGCACGCAGCTTAGGAGCGGTACCCGAGTCTCCGGAGAAAGCTATGAAGGCATTAAGGGTACTTCTTCCTCTTAAAGATAAAATACAAATTTATACTTATCCGGGAAGTATGGGGGAAGAAGAAGCTATTGCGGTAGGATTTGAACCAATAGTTTTAGAAAAGATAGATGGTGACACTACTCCAAAAGATACAGAGGAAGCCGCCAAAAAAATGCTCGAAACAGGCGTAGACTTAATATTATTTGCAGGCGGGGATGGCACGGCACGCAATATTTATAATGCTGTAGGGGACAAAGTTCCGGTTGTTGGGATACCAACCGGAGTTAAAATACATTCGGCAGTATATGCAAATTATCCCAAGGCAGCAGGAGAGGTGGCATTAAAATATCTTCAAGGTAAGGAAATGGAAACAAAAGAAGCAGAAGTAATGGATATAGATGAAGAGGCGTTTAGATCAGGACAAGTAACAGCGAAACTTTATGGGTATATGAAAATTCCTTTAGAGGAGGAATTGACCCAGGTAACTAAATCCGGTGGAATAGGATCAGAAGAAGAAGCCTTGGACGCTATTTCAGACAAAATTATTGATATGATGGAAGAGGAAAAGGATGTATATTATATAATTGGATCCGGTACATCTACCAGGCCTATCATGGAGAAATTAGGTTTGCCTAATACTCTTTTAGGAATAGATATTGTAAAGAATAAACAGTTAATAGCATCTGATGTTAATGAAAAACAAATATTGGATACCATAAAAGACAATAAGGCTAGGATAATAGTCACTGTTATCGGAGGACAAGGTTATATATTTGGAAGAGGAAACCAACAGATCAGTGCAGAAGTTATTAAAAAAGTAGGAAAAGAAAATATACAAGTTATTGCATCTAAAAACAAGCTTCTTTCTTTAGGACATAGACCACTTTTAGTAGATACAGGAGACGAAGAAGTAAATAGCATGTTTAAAGGATATATTAGGGTACTATCCTCATATAATGTAGAGTCAGTAATAAAGGTACAGGGTTTACAGTAGGAGTTATTTTAAATTATTTTTTAGTTTTCATATAGTCAGCAGGGGTGGGCTTTGCCCGCCCATTATTTTTAAATAAAATGTAGAAAGAGCGGGCTTTGCCCGCTTGTTGTTTTTGCATAACATAAAGATAAAGGCGGCCTT
>CAYLIZ010000150.1:0-2443 GCA_964383985.1 uncultured Alkaliphilus sp.
AACATTCAGGGCATATTCTATCATATTGGAGGACAAGCCATCTGTAACATTAGGACGTTCTTTGGTAAAGGTTGCCCCTCTAACCCCTGGGTTTCCATCTTGCGTATCTGAACTAATATTTAGCTTATGAGCTCTGATATCGCCTATTTGCAATCTAAAACCTTGGCCCTGGTTAGGTCCTACTTGGAGATTAGTATTAAAATCCTCCAATGTTCCTTCGAGATATATTAAATGTCCCGCAAACCCAGGCATATCAGCCTTAGCTGTAACTATGAGCCGGTTATCGACTCCGACATATGATGGCGGGCCAACATCTGATTTGTCTTGTTTTAAATCTACACCATCTATTTTAAGGGAAGCAATTTCCACAACTATTTCCTTTATACTCTTATATTCTGGTGTAGTTATAGTATCATTATATATATTAATAGCTCTATTAGTACTAGCATAGGCTTCTTTAGAACTATCATAAAATTCAATGACCTCTTTGCCAATAATAATTCTAGAACCTGCTTCTGGCATATCCTCAAAATAAAAGCTCCCCTTAGCATTACCTGCATCACTTTCTGCAGTCCCATTTGCCCTATAAACCCCAGCAAATAATGTCACCGGTGTTTCGATAAGAGAGCCTTTTAACTCTATTTCACTAGTGCCGCCTATAGAAGTTGTAGCTATTTCTAATTGGTTAGCGTTATTAAATACAGCATTTGCGGAATTTCCCAATGCCTTATTAATTACATCTAAAAGAGCATTCTTTTTGTTTCCAGAATCGGAACTAATCACTTTATTTAAATTTACTACTTTTTCTTCTCCGTCTATAAATATTGAAAGAGTATCAGCGGATTCTATAGCTTCTAACCCTGAATTTACTATATCTAGTCTGATTTTTGCAGGCTCCCCTGTGCTCATTCTATGTACTGTAGTATTACTATTCGGTCCCTCATTACCCCTTAAGACATTTCTGGTATTAAACTCTGTCCCATTAGCTATACGGTTAACCTCCGAGGTTAACTGATTAATTTCGGCCTGAATAGCTATCCTGTCTTCATCTGTTGTCGTACCGTTAGCAGATTGTACAGCTAACTCCCTCATACGTTGAAGCATGGAGTGTACTTCGTTCATTGCACCTTCTGCTGTTTGTATTAATGAAATACCGTCTAATGTATTTTGAGCTGCTTTTGCAAGGCCTCTCACCTGTGCTTTCATCTTTTCCGAGATTGCCATTCCTGCCGCATCGTCTGCCGCCCGATTAATTCTTTTACCTGATGAAAGCCTTTCCAACACAGTAGCTGATACATTTGAGTTTCTGTTTAACATTCTATGTGCATTAAGTGCCGGTATATTATGATTTATACGCATCTTATTTCCCCCTTGATATGTAAAGTTTATATTTTTTAATTCATTGGTTATTGTTTGAATTTGTTCCTTTCTAAAATATTTATCGGCTATTTTCGCGGAATCTTTAAGTAAATTTGTTTTGAGTATAAGATTCTTCGAGGGCCTCGTTTATACTGAACGTCTCAGGATGACAAAACGATTGTCAAACCATTGTTAAACCATTGTTAAACCATAGGCGACCACAGGTCGCCCCTACAAATTAACGATTGTTAAACCATAGTTGGACTATTGTTTAACTGTACATAGAATATTTAGAAGAACCCTTTTTCCTGTCCATACTTTCTATGAAAACTAAAATTTCTGCTACAATTTTATATAATTCCGGTGGTATTTCCGTGCCTACTTTGAATTGAAGCAATTCTTTCACCAGTCTTTCATCTTCATAAATGGTAACATCGCTTTCTATTGCTTTTTCTATAATTTTTTCTGCTATTATGCCCTGTCCTGATGCTGTGATAACAGGTGCATTATCTTTTTCTATATCATATTTAACGGCTGCTGCTTGTTTTCTTTGTATGTTATTGTCCTTCAATCTAATCAACCCCTAACATGAAATGATTATATATCATTTGCTTAATAGCCTAGTCCACCTAAAATATTTGATATATTACAAAACAAATTACTTTTAAACTATCAAAATTTCAAACCGTAATGAGAGTATAATATATCAAATATTTAAAGAATAAGGAACTACTAAAATTTGACGTAAAAATACAATACGAACCTGTATTTTTATATTAAATTCTCACATCTAATAATCTCTTGATTTTAGGACTGCTTTCTTCCATTTCCTCTGCCATGGAAAGAATATGGTTGTCGTCATCTATTCTAAATGATAAGTCTTTTAAATTATAGCCTAAATCTTTTAAATGTTCTTCTAATTCATTTGAGTATTTTTCTACAAGATTTTGATCTTCTCTGTTAGCTAACCCCATCTTCATAACAATATTTTTGTAATTAACAGCTACATAAATGTTAACATTACCCATATTATTTGTATCGAAATTTAATAGTATGGACATATTTTTTGGATCAATCTTTTTTC
>CAYLIZ010000151.1:0-2378 GCA_964383985.1 uncultured Alkaliphilus sp.
TTTCTCTAGATTTTTCTATTTCGTTATGAGGTTCATTAGGATAAATAGTAGCATAATCCAACAATTTGCCTGTTTCATCGAGTACAGCAAATTTACAGCCTGTTCTGTAGCCCGGGTCTATAGCTAAAACTACAACATCTTTGACAGGAGCAGTAAGTAATAAAGGTTTTGTATTTTTGCCAAATATTTTTATCGCCTTTTCCTCTGCTCTTTCCGTCAATATGTTTCTAATCTCTCTCTCTATAGAAGGGGAAATTAGCCTTTTATATGAATCTTCTACAGCTTCTTTAAGTATTTCATTTATTATAGCTTTATCATTTACTACAGTTTGATTTATTAAATATTCTATTATTTCATCGTTTGGACTGATTAACTTTACCCTAAGCTTTTTCTCCTTTTCCCCCCTATTTAAAGCTAAAATTCTATGATTTGCAATTTTATTTACATTTTCACTAAAATCATAATACATTTCATAGACAGTTTCTTCTTCATCATCTACTGCTTCACTTTTAATTATTCCTTTGTCAATATTAATATTTCTGATTTTTTCTCTGTAATCCGCATTATCAGATACTATTTCTGCAATTATATCCTTTGCTCCGTCTATAGCATCCTCTATAATATTTACTTCCAACTCTTCGTTAATAAATGGCAGTGCTAGATCTTCAATAGTGCCTTCTGTAATTTCTGATGCCAATATTGTCTGTGCTAATGGCTCCAGTCCTTTTTCCTTTGCTACAGCTGCTCTGGTTCTTCGCTTTGCTCTATAAGGTCTATATAAATCTTCTACATTCCGGAGTACAGTAGCACTCAGTATTTCCTTTTTAAGTTCTTCTGTCAATTTACCTTGCTCATCTATAAGTTTTATTATTTCTTCTTTCCTGGTTTCTAAGTTTCTTAAATATATAAGTCTATCGTAAAGTTCTCTTAAAACTTCGTCGCTTAATCCTCCTGTTGCTTCTTTTCTATATCGGGCAATAAAAGGTATTGTGTAGTCCTCATCTATTAACTGTATGGTGTTTTGAACCTGAGTCTTTTTAAGTCCAAACTCTGTTATTAATTGTTTTATAATTTGCATATGAGTCTCCTTCCCTTATTTCCCTATCAACCAATTACGGTTATCTCTCTAGACAACTAATTGCAAATGGTTTAGTTTTTCAAAAAAATAAATATAATTACATCAGCGTGTACCAATGCAATTATATTATATATTTTAAATATTATATTTTCCACAAAATATATCCCTTTACCAATAAATCTAACCTTTTTCCCATCTGTCTTCATCGTTTATTACATAATCATTTAACTGTCCTTTACCATATGTCATACCCGCTACTATAGAAGGCGTTTTAGTAGGTGTTTCAATAGCCTGCGAATTGTCATTATCTATTCCCGCTTCTTCTTTTTCACCAAGTTCTTGCCAGGCCTCATAAAGTGGGGTTATTACCTTTATTGCTTCTTCTAGTTTTGCTTTATCTTGTTTTATTTCTGCTTCTGTGATTAATTTATTTAAGTAAATATAAATACTTTTTAAATTATTTGCAATTTCTGAATCTCCTTTAAGTGTTGCAAGAAGTTCTGCTAATATTTCCCTAGTTTTATTAGTAGAATTATTTAATTTTTCTTTATTTTTATTTTCTATATGTTCAATACTAGACTTTACAGTATCTATAAAGCCTTCGTGTATTATTGCTACAAGCTGTGCATCGTTTGCATTAGCTACTCGATTAGCTAAATATTCTTTTTCTATCATTTTTTCACCTCATTATAGGTATAATTGATGTAACATAGAAATTATATATAAATACACGCTCATTTAGTTTCAAATATGGACAATTCTATACCTTATTCCAATAATAAATACTAAAATTCGTAAACTCGCTACGCTCAAACATACAAATTTTTTAACGTATTTATTATCTCCATTCGGCAAGAATTGTTCCCATATTCTCAAATGCATTCGCTTAGTATTATATATAATTTCATATATTATCTAAGTTATGATTATATATCAATTTAATTTATTTAACTAACTACCTAAAAGCTGCAGCACTGTTTGTGGTCTCTGATTTGCTTGAGCAAGCATTGCAGTACCTGCTTGAATTAGAATGTTGTACTTAGTAAATTCGGACATTTCGAGGGCCATATCTGTGTCTTCTATACGAGACAAAGCTGCTGTTAGGTTTTCTTGTGTATTTTCTAGGTTGGCCGCCGTGTATTCTAATCTGTTTTGGATAGCACCTAGAGCGCCCCTCATTTGTGCCACTTCAACTATTGCGTTATTATATACAGTGATAGCTGCTGTTGCTGTTTCTTCGGTAGAAACATTCAGGGCATATTCTATCATATTGGAGGACAAGCCATCTGTAACATTAGGA
>CAYLIZ010000152.1:0-2291 GCA_964383985.1 uncultured Alkaliphilus sp.
AACTTGAATATTTAACTAAATATAATACAATATTATTTGATTAAATAAAATTTAGAAAAATTAAGTTTAAAGGGAGACGAAAAATGGAAAGTTTACTATATGATAAAGATTGTATTTGTAGTGTGTGTACATATAAATTTACTACAAAAAAGGTAAGAACACGGCCACTCAGGATAGAAAAACGGGAAGAAGATTTTAATATTATATATAAAAATATAAATCCAAATTATTATTATATTTGGGTATGTCCTATATGTGGTTACTCTGCTACAGAGAGGGAATTTGACAACATTAGAAAAGATCAGATAAAAATAGTAAAAAGTATGGTCAGTTCTAAATGGAAAGAGCGGGATTTTGGCGGAATTCGTACTTTTCAAGAGGCAGAAGAAAGTTTTAAAATGGCATTACTTATTGCACAAATATTAGAAAAATCAAAGGCATATACCGGTGGTGTTTGTTTGAGGTTAGCATGGCTTTATAGAGAAATTAAAAGTCCAAAAGAGCAAGAATTTTTATCGCATGCTTTAAAACATTTTGAAAAAGCATATCAAACGGAACGGATAGATGAGGCCGGTTTAGATGAAGTATCATTAGCATATTTAAATGGAGAACTAAATAGGAGGCTTGGATATCATAGTGATGCTATCAAATGGTATGGAACAGCATTGGAACATCCTAATATTAAAAGAAAAAGGCAAATACAAATAAAAGCCAGGCAACAATGGAGTATGGCGAGGGAGCAATATGCCGATAATAAAGAGGCAAAATAATATCATAAATTAGCAGGTTATCTATTTATATTTTTATTTTAATTTTTTAAAATATAGAGTCATACAATAGTTATTCATCGGATAAATATAATTAATACAAAAATTAGAAGGGTGGAATATAATAATGTCCGATGGATTAACACCAATTATTTTTATTCCCGGATTGATGGGATCTATAGGTGGGGAAATGTTAGGATGTAAAACCGGTTGGGGATTTGGTGTGGCCGCTTGGATTTACAGACCATTTATAAAAAAACTAAAAAATTTAGGGTATGTATTAAATAAAAATTTATTTGTGTGCTATTATGATTGGCGAAAAAATTGTGAGGATATAGTAGAGCAATTTCTTTTGCCTTTATTATTAAAAACGGAAGAAAAATGCCCTAATCAAAAAATTGATTTATTGTGTCATAGTATGGGTGGATTAGTAGGGCGCACTTATATTCAAGATAAAATATACAGTTATAATATTGGAAATTTAATGATTTTTGGTACACCTAATAAAGGAAGCGTAGAGGCCTACTATCTATGGAGTATGGGCAAATCAATGGATAGAGCGGGCAAAGATAATCCACTGCTTAAAATCATAAGAAGCGGGTACATTTGGTTAATTGCAAAAATATTGAACATACCCCTAGGTAAGGATAATATTGATAAATTACATAAAAATTTTCAAGGTCTTGGGGATTTATTGCCCACATATGATTATGGATATGTACTATGTTATGAGGATGAAAACAACAATTATGTTTATATTCCAACTAAATATATAAAATATAAAAACAGTTTTGTAAATGACTTAAATAGAAATATAGATACACTACACAGTAGAATTAAAGATTTATACTGCTTTGTAGGAACAAATAGAGAGACCGATGAAATATTAATAGTTGATAAAAATATATTATTTAATAATAAAGACGAAAATATTATATCTTCGCTGAGTACAAGAAAAGGGGACGGAACAGTTACAGCCAAAAGCGCAACTATTAATCATGGAAAAATATTTATAATGGAAGAAGGCCATACGGGAATTTTAATAAACTCTGTAGAACATATAGCAGATATTTATAATCTAGACAAAACCTTAGTTAAAAAAGATATCATAGAATTAGAAGAACATCCGTTAGGCATTATATTTAAAAAGCATATTAGTATGGAATTAAGAAGCGATGAGGATATAATAGCAAAATTTATACATGCAGAACTTATTACAAAATATGAGTTTATAATAAAGGAATTTGATAAAGATTATATATGGGTTGTTTTTAAAGATTTACCCATCGGCAATTATACCTTAGAAGTGTCTGTAGGCGTTGAAAAGGACCATGATGTTTTTATAGTAGGCACGAAAGTAGAAGAGGAATTAACAGATAAAAATGTAATGAAGATGGATGAAGATAAAATTGAATTTTATTTTGAGGTATAACCGGGGGAAAAATCAATAAGTCGAAATTTTTGATTGGGTTATAAAATTTAATATAAAAATACACGTTCATACTAGTTTCGAATATGAATAAT
>CAYLIZ010000153.1:0-2283 GCA_964383985.1 uncultured Alkaliphilus sp.
TTTTTTATTTCAACTCGCTGAGAGTTATAATCATATTCTGCAAATGTAATCTCATTGTATTTTTATTAAATATTGAAATTAATTAGTATAATGAGTTAATTTAGTAGCAGATTCTTTTCATTAGGAATTAAGTTGAAAGGCCAGGCAATTTTATAATTAATACTTTATATTCAAAATTATCATACAATTATGGAATAAAATGTTCCATAATTGCTTATAATGGTATATAATATGGTATAATTATAAACAAGGGGTGGATCTTATGTTTACCTATTTGAAGCTAAAAAATTTCAAATCCTTCAAGGATATAGAATTTGATTTTAGGACCATAGGCGGAAGGCCCAATAATTTAATTATTATATATGGTGAAAATGGTGCCGGAAAATCAAATTTAGTTGAGGCATTTAATTTTTTGAAGGATTCCATAGATGCCATCAGAAATAGGAATAAATATGAAAGGTTAAAGGATACTATTGATGAGGAAGATTCAATGGAGGATTTGTTATCATTTGAACAGAGGATTCATTATAAGGTTCCTGATCATGATCTAATAAAAATTGTCAATGCTATTCGATGTATCGGAACAAAAGAAAATATAGAAGTTGAATATGGATTCAATATAGACGGTATAGATGGGTATTATAGAATGATATTTAATACCGGAATAAAAGAGGAGGAGCTATATTATCAGTTATCTAAGAGAAAAGGTACCCATTTTAAAATTACAGATAATAAAATTGAATTATCATCCACAATATTTAAAGATAAAAATTATAAAGAAAATTTAATCGAAAAAATTCATAAATATTGGGGGAAAAACACATTCTTGTCTATATTACTATATGAAACGATCTATATAAATAAAAAATATCTATATGATAGAATTAACGAAAATATTTTTAAAGTATTAGATTTTTTTCAGGTTTATAACGTTAGATTTAATAATAATATGGGCTCAAGGGACAGGTTTGCCACGAAATATAATTTGTTAATGGATCTTGATTCTAATAGATTTACCAAATTAACGGATGTAGATTTGGATCGAAAAGAACAACTTTTAAGGTACTTTTTTACTAATTTGTATTCAGATATAAAGGATATTTATTATAAGGTAGATTATGATGCACAAGGTGAAATTTCAGATTATTCGTTATATATAAAAAAGATGATAGGTGGGGAGTTAAAAGATATTAATTTTAAATATGAATCTACCGGAACAAAACATGTTCTTAACCTGCTACTACCTTTAGTGGAGGCCTGTACACGTAATACCTCTATAATTGATGAGGCGGATACAGGAATCCATGATATTTTGTTTAATAAATTAATATCAAGCGCAAAAGATTGTATTGATGGACAACTAATTATTACTACCCATAATACAACGTTACTGGAAACCATTCCGAAAGAACATATTTATTTTATTGTAATTGACATTAATGGCGAAAAGAAATTATTTAACATAAGAGACTATGATATAAGAACGAAATCTAACCATAATATTAGAGACAGATATATAAAGGGGTTGTACGGTGGTGTGCCGGTAACCGGATATTTTGATTTTGAAGATTTAATAGATATCTTGGAAGGGCATTATTATGAGTAGAAAACGAATTAAACCTAGGTATGTAAAAAACATCGCAATCGTTCATGGAAAATCTGAGGATATAATTTGTCAGTATATTAAAAGCAATTTAAGACTTTCGTTGGAAGTATATAGTCATAATAAGGGTAAAAACAATATTGAAATTAGCAGTTTAAATCTATTTTTAAACAATACCGTGTTTAAAAATCGTAACAGCTTGGCTAAAAAATATGCAATTATGCCGAAGAAAGACTTAAAAAAGAAAGATCTTGAAATATTTATTATAATGGATAAAGATAAGTGCTCCGGAAAACTTTTTAACAGTTATATATCTAAGAAGATGTTTAAAAAACATTGGATGTATGATTTAATTACACCTATCTATAATATAGAATGCTTGGAGGACGTATTGTCCGAGGCAGGGTATACAGACTTAAGGAAAAGTAAAAAGGATTATATTAGATTATTTCCCATAAATAGGGGAGGCTTTAACTTGGGTGAAATAAAAGATTTTCATAACAATTTATTAATTGTAAAAAATATTAGTAATTTACATCTATTTGTGGAGAAATGTTTAGACTCAATAGAAATTTTTGACGGATTAGCATAAATAAAAAGTATAGATGGCATTCTATTTTTAATATTTTGGAGTCTAGATTTGAATTATTCATATTGATAACTTTAATTCTGTGTTATAT
>CAYLIZ010000154.1:0-2263 GCA_964383985.1 uncultured Alkaliphilus sp.
AAAATAAAAAATATTCAATAATGCTATTTAAAATGACTGCAATTAATTTAATGGAGGATAATAAATAAGCTGCATCAAGCGCGGGGGCGCTCCTTAGCGTTACCCCATTCACAATGGCATATTATTGTGATTGTATTTTTGTGAAAATCAATATAGAACCGTTTAAATGCATATGATATAATTAAATAAAAGGATTGTTATTTTTTAAAGGAGATGATAATTGTGGCTATGACAGGGCCGTTAACTAATTTACAAATAGAAATTCTCAAATTATATTCTACAAAAATGAGTGAAGCGGAGTTATATGAGCTAAAACTCCTTCTTGCTAATCATTATGCAAAAAAGGCTATAGATGGGGCGGATGCTCTTTGGGATAAATGTAGTCTTTCAGATGGACATATGGAGAATTGGTTAAATGAAAACTAATGATAAGTTGAGGAATTGTTATTGATACTAATGTTTTACTCGTGTCAATATCTTCTAGATCAAAATATCATTGGTTATTTAAGAAGATGTTAGGACAGGAATTTGAAGTCAGTATTTCAAATGAGATATTAACCGAATATGATGAAATTATATCGAATAAATATAATCAGTTTGTTTCAAAAAATGTTATCAGAACGCTTTTAACCTTACCAAATGTTCACCAAACAGAAATATATTACAATTGGAATTTAATCTCAAATGATGAAGATGACAATAAATTTGTAGATTGTTTTTTGGCATCAAGGGCAAATATTATTGTTACCAATGATAAGCATTTTAATATATTGAAAAAAATTGAATTTCCTAAATTTACTGTGATGACAATAGACGAGTTTGAAAATTTTTTACTAAGCTATCGGGAGGAATGATTGTAAGGTAAAATTCTTCTTTTCGGCAAGGATCAAAATAGGATTTCAGTCGGAAAGGGGATTTTTTATGTCAACATTATCAAGAGAAGTTTTAAGAAGTACGATTGATGATGGAAATTTTAAAACAGCGAACCGAGGGCCCGCTGTTTCACCGTATAACCCATAGCAAGCACGGGGTCGCTCCCAGCGTTGCCCCGTTTATGCTACAATAAAAGCATCAACAAACTCGTGGGTGTTTATTCCGTTTACACTGATAGATGTTCATGGCCTATAATCGACTGTGTCTTATTTTATATTACTGTTCCCCGGTTTCCCAACAACTATTTGGCACTATCCCTAATGACAGATTCAATATATTCCAGTACCTCCTGTATTCCAATTTCATTTGATTCTAAAACATTTTTTCCAACATGTTTGTGGTGGGGGAATGTTTTCAATTATTTGTGATGAGGGGCATTATCCCATCTGATTATTATTTGTGAATCTTCCTTTTGCCAGTGATAGGAGTAGCTATAATCTTCTTCAGATGCATATTCTCGAATAAAAAGGGTTGTTTTGTTCGTTAATTTTGCTTTTACCCTGATGTAATAAAAGTTGCTTCCCTGTTTAAAATCCTCAATTTTATATGATGTTACAGTTGCGGATTTGTTAAGTAATTGTAATATCTTTATCATTTTTTAGCTTGTTAATTGTCTCCTTGATTTCATTGAATTTGTTTTGATACGCCTTCCATTCGATGTAGTCATCCCATAGTTTAAAATCTTCCTGCTGTTGTTTTATTTTCTTTTCAAAGTTCTCAAAGCTTAAGTTGTATTTGTTTTCAAAAAGCCTTATCCGTTCTCTGATTGGTATCATTTCAGAAATGAGTTTCAATTTTTTATACTCTTTAATATCATCGATTAAAATTTTCAAATTATTCAATATCATATGCCCCTTCCCGTTTTCTTACAAATATTATAACATAATATGCAACCGGGAACAATCATTAAAAAGGGACCTCATTAAAAAAGAGACCTCTAGGGCGTTACATTTCAGTGTTGGTAGGCACCGGCTTAGAACTTTAAGAAATGTATATTGTAAAAAGCCGGATGGGATAAAAATCTATTGCTTTTCATATTTTTAGGTTTGATAAAAACAAACTATACATAATTTGCGTGCAAAAACATGCTATAATTATTATTAAAATACATTGAAATATGAGGTGGTGTACTTAATTTTAGAATTAATCGCAAACAACGAAGGCTACACTATCAGAGAACTGATTAATGTTTTAACCAGGTTAAAAACTTATGAAGATATAGCGGGCGAACCTATAAATAAGGATATATTTAAAAGAATAATACTTGATTAAAGAGTAGATGAAATAGTTAGTGACTGGCAGGAAAGATATAAAAACCGATCTGCAATGA
>CAYLIZ010000155.1:0-2258 GCA_964383985.1 uncultured Alkaliphilus sp.
CCAATATTAATATGGGGTTTTGTTCTTTCAAATTTTGCTTTAGCCATTGTTAAATTCCCTCCTTATTTAAAAGGCTTCTTATGTTTTTTATATCTTTTCATTTTTTAGGCAATTTTATATATTTAATTACCATTTTACTATTTATAATATAATATTGTCAACTTAGTTATGCATAGGCCTCGTCTCTTTCTTCCAGATATTTTTCCAATTTTCTTTTTACTCTTTGAAGTGCATTATCTATAGATTTTACATGCCTGTCCAAATCATAAGCAATCTCTTGATAGGACCTGCCTTGCAAATAAAGTGTGAGTACGCTCCATTCCAGGTTGCTCAAAATCTCCCCTATCTTTTCCTCTATGTGTACCAATTCTTCCCTTGAAATTACCAGTTCTTCGGGATCTGTAATCTTGTGTCCTGAAATAACATCTAATAATGTTCTGTCGGATTCTTCATCGTAGATTGGCTTATTTAATGATATATATGAATTTAAAGGAATATGTTTTTGCCTAGTGGCAGTCTTAATAGCCGTTATTATTTGGCGTGTGATACAAAGTTCAGCAAAGGCTCTAAAAGATGCTAGCTTATCCGGCCTATAGTCGCGAATTGCTTTATATAATCCAATCATACCTTCTTGTATGATATCTTCTCGATCGGCACCGATTAAAAAGTATGACCTGGCTTTGACACGAACAAAATTTTTATACTTTCTAATTAGGTACTCCAAAGCGTCTACATCGCCATCCTTAGCAATTTCAACTATTACCTCATCTGCTAATTCATAACTTTCAATAGCTTCTTTTGCTATACCGACACCCAAGCTTACCGCCTCCAATACATTGTAAAAGTCTCCATTTTTCATGCTTTCATTATAACTTAACAGATTATATTAAGTCAAGGAGTTTCACCGTCCGCCTCTAAACTTTTCAAGTCTCTTTAAAACAGAATTGTCTATAACGTCACTTAGTGTGTTTTTTTGTATTTTCTCCATCCCAATTTCTTTATTTATTTCATCTTTTGTTTGATCAAACATTTCTATCATCTCTCTAACCGGAACCCTGATAGCACCACTTCCTAAAATCATTTGCTGTTCCACTCTGTCGTTGGTGACAACAGCCACCTTGTCTTTTTTAGATAATTCAATTGTAAGTCTTTCTATATAACAATCTGCCGTTTCATATTCCTTGGTATATACTACCTCCACCCCTTTTACTTTTTCGCTGGTTCCTGTATGTCCCTTTACTAAATGTGCATCAAAAACAATAATAATATTTATGCCTTTAAATGCCTTATATTCAGCCATTGCATCTATAAGTTCGTTCCTAGCTATTTCTAAACTTTCATTCATCAAAAATTTTAATTTGGGCCAAAGATTAATAACATTATAACCGTCTAAAATTAAATATTCTTCCAAGGTACTGACCATGCCTAACTATTTTCGCTCACTCTTTGTCTAAATACTTCGTACATTAAGACCGCTGCTGCTACCGAAGCATTTAAAGATGATATTTCTCCTATCATGGGGAGTTTAACTAAAAAATCGCATTTTTCTTTTATTAATCTTGAAATTCCCTTGCCTTCACTCCCTATAACTAAAGCAAGGGGCCCCTTTAAATCAGTATTATAATGTTCTTTTGCACCATCCATATGTGCTCCGGCAACCCATATGCCCTTTTCTTTAATGCGGTCGATGATTTGGGCGATATTGGAAACCCTGGCGACCGGTACATACTCTATAGCACCGGCTGAACTTTTAGCAACAGCTGCGGTTAAACTTGCAGAACGCCTTTTGGGAATAATAACGCCGTCTACTCCCACGGCATCTGCTGTTCTTATGATAGAACCCAAATTATGCGGGTCCATTATCCTATCTAAAATTAAAATAAAAGGATCCTTTCCCTTATTTCTTGCTATTTCGATAATATCTCCAAAATGTACATATTTATAAGCTGCTACGAAAGCAATAATTCCTTGATGGGCATTTGACCTTGACATTTCGTTTATCTTTTGCCTATCTGCATATTGAATAATTATACCTTTATCTTTAGCCTTGGCTAAAATTTCGGTTAAAAAACCACCCCTTGTTCCTTTGGCGACTAAAATTTTGTCAATTTCACGGCCGGATTTTAAGGCTTCCATAACCGGATTTCGGCCTTCTATTTTATCCATTGGCACTGTTAGACTGCGTAAAAACACAATCCCCACGCAGTCTGTTGCCTCCTCTCTTTTATAATTTATTCTCTACTAAACATCCCCTTCAT
>CAYLIZ010000156.1:0-2216 GCA_964383985.1 uncultured Alkaliphilus sp.
GGGGGACCAGAGGTGATGAAATTGGAACAGAAGGCAGAAATATTAATGAAATATTTTAGAGAAAATATGTCTCGAAGAGCAATAGCTAAAGAAATGAAAGTTTCTAGAACTACAGTTAGAAAATATATTAAAGATTACGAATCTAAGTATGAAGAAATAGACTTTTTATTTCGAAAATCATGTCCATTTAGGGTAAACATGAAACCGTCCGAAACCTTGGTAAATCGGACTATTTCGAAGATTCTATTCTTTGTATCCCTACCACGCACTCCACGTGCCTTGAGAGTACAATAATGATATCGTAGAAAAATGGTATCCCCTTGATGACAAGATGTTTTATCAATTTTGACTCACAATAGACCTTCTCCTGCAATTAGGCTTTGCTTTATTTTATAATTCTTTTTAAATTATAAGTAACTAAACCCTCAAATTAAAGCTATTTGAAGGCCTTGTTCATTACAATTTATTTTATTATTTATCATCATAGTCAATACATAGTATATTTTTGTATAATATTTATTATATTTTATGTAATTATTAATTTAATATCCTACCAGGAAAGTTATGGCTATCAATAGCAACTTCACAATCATGTAGATAGGGTACATTTAATCTCATCAGTGCCTTACTAATTTCAATATCAGGACGAGGTAGATATATAAATTCACTTTCTCCCTTTGCTTTTAATTCAACTGCTGCCATAGTTTCCTTCCATTGATATGTCGGGAATTGTTTCCCATTATATACTTGCTCCGGTTCATTAATGTTTTTATATAGGACACCGTAGGGAGTTATTGTAGAATTGAGTATATCTCTCCAAAGTTTTTTCAAAGTAGTTATTTTTATTTTTATATTATATATTTTATTTGTTTCGATCATATTAGTAGATCCCGTTTATTATATATTGACAAACTAGGTCGAATGGAATTGCTTAACTATAATTTTACACTACTTTACTTTTATTTTGACAACATTTGTTGTGTGATTTATATTTACGAAATTAATTATGTGTTCTATAATGAAGATGTAACTAAAAACCTAATTTGAATAAAACCTAATGTTGTTAATTTTAATACAATTTAGGACAAGTTAAGATTGGAGTTGATTAAATGTTTCGTGGAATAAAAAATATTTTCATAATTCTATTAATAGGTATAATTGCATCCGGAATACCGATTTATGCAAACAATATTGATATCAATGCCTTAATACCTAATATTCTCTCCACTAAAAATGTTGTTACTGTTACAACTGAACAAAATATAATTTCTCCTAACCATGTTCAAATCAAATTCGGATTCTCTCCAAAATCTAAAACAAATTATTTTAATCTTTTCTTTGATGAGCTCAATCCATTTACTATTGAGTTATCATCTAATAATAAACAAATTTTGAATTTACCTTTAGATAAATTAATATCATCAGGTAATTACGAAGCAATGGAATTTTATAGTGATGATGATATTAAGTATATTACATTTGAATTTGAACAAGAAAAATTAAATTTACCGGATGGTTCTTATGATTTAAAAATTATGCCCAATATTAAGAATAAAAAGATAGACATTACAAATTGTGAATTTAATATTAATTTTAATACGGAAGGAAGTTATGTTCAGGCTATTCCATCTATTAAAAACGGAGAAATGGCCCTAACTCTTTATTTCCCAGATAATGAATTTAACCATCTGATACCTATTACCCGAATTGTAAGAACCAACACATACCCTCTTACCACAACTGTTAGAAATATAGAACAAGGCCCTGATAAAAATTTAGGACTGCCAACAGGTTCCCCTATTCCGGTAGGAAGTTCGGCGGGCAAAGTTGGCGATACTGCTCATATTAGATTGCCAAGGGACATCAGTGAGTTCGACCATGGCTCTGCAAAAGCTACAACTGCAATAAATAGTTTTGTAAGATCTTTAACTTCGCTTGATGAAATTACAACGGTTCAGTTTCACTTAACAGGCCAACAAATGAATGATCCTTTTCATGGAATAGATATTGATAAACCGTTTTTACCACCAAGAAATATAGAGATCTATACTGCTTATATAACAAATACTGATAAATTTTTATTAGAGCCAGTTCCTTTTGATATGTTTGGCAACCAAAATAATAATAATGATATTAAAGCAATATTTGATGCAATGAAATTTAAAGCAATACCCGAAATTTATAATACTAAAAGACATCCTATTGTGCCTAATAAT
>CAYLIZ010000157.1:0-2197 GCA_964383985.1 uncultured Alkaliphilus sp.
ATATAATAACGAAACCAGGGCGACTATATTTTTGGGAAGCGAGAAGTGAGAAATGGGAAGTGAGAAATGAGAAATGAGAGCCGGGAAGTAGGGGCGAGCTTTGCTCGCCCGCAAATGGGCGGATGCAGAGGGGCGATGCCTTCGTGTAGTTGTAGGGGCGAGCTTTGCTCGTCCGCAAATGTTCAACCATTGTTCTTATGACCTAACCCGATTTACAAGGTAAATCGATGGTAGGTCAAATGCAACATTCGCGTTGCTCATTCCTCCGTTCGCTCACTCACTTCGCTGTCCGTTTTGTCTACAACTCGCATAGCTCATTGGACAAAAAGGCAACCAAACATCAAATTTGCGCCACAGGCACCCCTATTATGTTCCCTACGGGGTAAATTAAGGTTGTACGACCAAAGGGAGTGAACAAATTTGTAATGTTTGTCTGAGAACTATCGTTCAAAAAAAGAGGTGTGATAAATGGATAAAAAAATAGGATTTATTGGGGCAGGGAATATGGCATCTACCATAATTGATGGATTAGTGAATAATTTTAAAAATATAAATGATAAAATATATGTTGCTGATATAATTAGAGAAAAAGCTGAGGGGCTATGCAATGGGCTTAATATAAACCAGTGTGAAAGCAATGCTAGAATAGCAGAAGAATGTGATATTATTTTTTTAGCAATTAAACCAAATGTATATCAATCGGTATTAGAAGAAATCAATTCCTATATAAACAGCGAAAAACTAATTATATCAATGGTAGCCGGAGTTACGATAGATGATATAAGACGATATTTTGAACAGACGGTAAAAATAATTCGCATAATGCCCAATGTTGGGGTAACTGTTGGAGAAGGTATGATTGCACTGAGTGCTGATAATAATGTAACTAAAGAGGAAATCGACCTGGTTGTAGATTTATTAAGCAGTATAGGCAGAGTGGATGAAATAGAAGAACATTTGATGGATGCAGTGACAAACATAAGTGGATGTAGTCCGGCCTATATCGCTATGTTTTTAGAAGCCCTAGCAGATGGAAGTGTGTTACAAGGCATGCCGCGGGATAAAGCGTATATTTATGCTGCTCAAACCTTGATTGGGACCGGAAAGATGATTTTAGAAAAAGGGATTCACCCGGGAGAATTAAAGGATATGGTTTCATCCCCTGCGGGTGTTACTATAGAAGGGGTTTATAACTTGGAAAAAAGGGGTTTCAGAAGTATTATTATGGAGACTATGGATATTTGTGATAAAAAGATGAAATCATAAAAAGGAAGGGTTGGTTATGGAGTCAAGGGCCATACCTTTTGCAATAATTGTGTGGATATGCGGATTAACATTCATTGGGATTGGGATATTTTCATTAAAAAAGAAGACACCTATGCATTTTTGGGCCGGAACAACAGTAAAACCGGAAGAAATATCGGATATTAAAGCATATAATAAAGCAAATGGCATAATGTGGATTTCATATGGCAGTATATATATTTTATCAGGTCTATTTTCATTAATATGTAATATTTCTATAGGTGCTTTTATCGTTGTTTTTATGTCTATACCGGGGTTAATTATATTAATAATAGTCTATACAAAGGTATATAATAAGTATAAAATTTAAACATATTATATAAGGGAGCAGATTAACAAAGCAGGGACAGACATATAGGTTTGCCCCATAAATAATGAACGAAACAAAGTTGGGCGGAAAGGGAGTATAATAATTTATGGTTAATGAAAAGGTAAAAAAAACATCTCCATCAATCGATGAATGGTTAAAAGAAGCAAAAGCTGATCCGGCGACTTTGCAAGAGGGTATGTTTTTGGTTCATAATGGTGTTGTGCGTCAAACGCCGAGAGCTAAGGTACGCCGAGGAATGGATGATGGATCCACGGTAAAGATGATGGAATTTGCTTATGATGCAGCAAAAGTTAAGGAGGCTATCGCCGAAACCCATAATATGGATGGTATATTTCATGTCAGGGTTTGGCTTAATGATGGTCGGCTAGAGTTGGGTGATGATATAATGTATGTATTAATAGGCGGCGATATTAGGCCGCATGTTATTGATGCTTTGCAGTTCTTGGTTGAAAAGATTAAAAGTGAATGTGTTACTGAAATTGAACATTATTGTTAAACCATTGTCAAACCATTGTTAAACTATCGTTAAATTATTGGAGTTATAAATGAAGAAAAAAATAA
>CAYLIZ010000158.1:0-2196 GCA_964383985.1 uncultured Alkaliphilus sp.
TTATATATATTATAGTTCATAGTTTTATGAAAAAACCGGGGAGTGAAACAAATGGTAAATATTAAGCGAATAAGCATTATAGGTTTAGGCTTAATGGGAGGCTCTTTTGCACTGGCATTAAAAAACAGAGGCTTTGAAGGAACAATAGTAGGTTATGATACATCTAAAGATTGTGTAAAGGAAGCATTACAAGCACAAGCGATAGATATAGCAGCAAATAGTTTGAGAGAAGCAGTTACTGACGTTCAGCTTGTAGTTATAGCGGTTCCAATAAGTAAATACGAAATAATATTAAAAGAAATCAGTCCGTTTTTATGTGCAAATTGCATAGTTACAGATGTAGGCAGTGTAAAGGCACGAGCATTTCAAATAGCTAATAGGCTGTTGCCAAAGCATGTGCATTTTATAGGTGGGCATCCCATGACAGGCTCTGAAAAGGAAGGTTTTAAGGCGGCGGATCCATTTTTATATGAAAATGCATATTATTTTTTAATTTTTGAAAAGGACACACCCATTAATTTTGTAAAAACTGTAGAACATGTGATAAAAGGTTTAGGGGCTTATACGGTATATCTTTCTCCGGAAGAACATGATTTAATAGTCTCTCGGATAAGTCATTTACCTCATATAATAGCTATAACCCTAGTAAATTTTATTGATAAAAACAAAGGCATATCACATTTACCATTTGTAGGAGGCGGTTTTAGGGATACAACTAGAATTGCATCCGGGAATCCTAATATGTGGAGGGATATTTTATTTGCCAATAAAAAAGAAATAATAAAAAGTATAGAATCTTTTCAACTACTTTTAGACGAGTTTAAATATAATTTAGGGCATGATAAAGATGAATATATTGTTCGGTCTCTTAAAAATGCAAAATCAATACGAGATAGTATTCCTTACCATGGACGAGATTATATGTCCCCACTTTTTGAAATTATAGTATCTATCGAAGATAGACCGGGCACTATTGCAGAAATTACACAATTAATTAGTTCTAATAATGTTAATATTAAAGAGATAGAAATTCTTCATTCCAGACAGAATGAGGGTGGGGCACTGCGCTTGGCCTTTGAAAGTGAAAGAGACCAAAGTTTAGTTTCAAAAATTCTCAAACAAAATGGGTTTCATAATATATATTTTATAACCTAACTTATACTAGAGGTCGGAAGCCGGAGGGCAGAGTGTCAGAAATTCATAGAAACCGGATCCGGTAAACCGGCAAGTTAATGTTCGATTTCTAATTTGGAGGTCAGAGTGTCGGAAATCTATGGACAAGGTAGATAGTTACCAATTAGAAAAGTATAAAATCTAAAAAAGATCCGGCATACCGATATCCGATTTTTAGTAAGGTGAGTCAAATACAATAAACATTAGATATGTGTGATTTAATAATAGCAATTAAAAAGTAAGGGAGAGATAACATATGAAATTGGGGTATTTGGGCCCGATGGGGTCTTATAGCTATGAAGCCGCTAAAATTTATGCCATGTATGCCGACCTTATTCCTATTGCAAGTTTTTATGAAATAATACAGGCAGTGGAAAAAGGTGATATTGACGAAGGGATATTGCCGATTGAAAATTCTACTGAAGGAGCGGTAACTTTTGTGATGGATGTACTTTTAAAAACCAAAGAAGCTAAAATTGTAGGGGAATTAGTGTTACCTGTTCGTCATAATCTTATTAGTTCAGGTGATAATATTGAAGAAATTGACTATATATATTCTCACCCACAGGCATTTGAACAGTGCAGAGAATATTTCAGGAGATATATTCCAAAAGCTTCGTTAATTTCTTGTGAAAGCACTTCTTTAGCATGTGCTAAGGCTAAAAGAAAGGGCAGGGGCTTTGCCGCCATTGCGAACATGGATGCTGCATTGATTTATAATTTAAATGTATTGAAAACTAATATTCAGGATAATTTCTTAAATCAAACGAGGTTTATTATTATAAGCAAAAAGCCGGCTTTAGAATGTTACCATTGCAAAACATCTATCGCATTTTCTTTCCCAAACGACAAACCGGGAGCGCTATATAAGGTATTAAAGGAATTTGCTGATAGAGATATAAATTTAACGAGAATTGAATCAAGGCCGGCTAAAACTGAAGTTGGTAAATATATTTTTTACATTGATTTTTTAGGGACACTCAAGGATAGTATTATAGAAGAGGCCTTATCTGAAATTAAAAA
>CAYLIZ010000159.1:0-2189 GCA_964383985.1 uncultured Alkaliphilus sp.
ATTATATCATAACCTAATATATACACTTCCTAAAAATAAATATGATTTACGTTGTTAAAGTTTAAATTTCTATTTCAAAAATCATTCAAAAAATCCTTGAAAAATCCTATGGCTTACAAAAAATTACTTATTTTAATAAAATATTAAGTAATCATCATCCCTTGGTTGATTTTTATATAATATAGAACAAACCTAGGAAATATTTTGGGTATCTGATATCTGTCATATAGTCTATTAAATACTTCAACAGTTTTGCAAAGGCAAATAATGCTATAGGTAGTTGAATACCAATTACAGTTATGTAATATAATATAGTTTTATTCTATTTATTTTTACAATTTTAAAAGCCATGTTAACAATATTAGTTTAACATGGCTAAATATCAATGTTTATTCAACAATCTTATTTAAAATTTCTCCAAAGTAGTTTTTAATTTTGAAAAATTAGCGTTTTATTTTTAATATCCGCCTTCTCTTTATATGACTTGACTGACTATTTTTTCATCATCAACTTTTTGTATTTTATAAATACCTTTAATAATTATATTAGATACTTTTACAGATTCCTTTATTTTTTCCAGGTCTTCTTCTCCAAATTTTATAGCAAGTCCACAGTCATGCGTAACCTTTCTCGGAGTAGGAATAATATCAAACTTATATCCTTTATCTTTTAAAAACCGTGAAGCCGCAATAGCATGATGTGTTGATTTAAATACTATTACATAAAAATCCATATTTTCCCCCTTAATTACAGTGTAATTATATTACTAATTTTATTTAATTTTTCAACTATAGTGTACATATTGCTTACAGAACCAACTGCCAGTTTATCATTTAATTTAAAATAATCTAAACAAGTTCCACAAGATAGGATTTCTACTCCACTAAGTTCTAATGTTCTAATATGTTCTAATACTTCCGAACCTTCTACAGTCAGTTTAACACCACCATTTAAAAATATTATACTAGTTGGATATGGTAATGTTTCTGTTAATGTATATAAGTAACTACCCATTAATAAAGAACCTAATTCGTCAGAACCTTCTCCTAATTTATCCTTAGTTATTAAAATAACTGAATCCTCTTTCTCCTCTGTGCCATGCTGAGAATTTAATGATTCTAGGCCTATTGTTCCTATTTGATTTTCTTTAAATATATCAATATAATAATTTCCCTGACTCTGTTTAATATCAACTTTTAAATCCATACTTTTAGCTAACTTTAACACATTTTCTTTTGCAACTTCGTTATCTACAATTGTAGTAATCGTTCCTTTTTCTATCTCTTCCAGGGCTTTTTTAGTATGAATTACGGGTAAAGGACAATTCATACCTCTGGCATCTACTTGTTTATTCATTTTTATAAATCATTCCTTTCGCTTCGCTCAAAGCACAAATATGCTCTTTTGACTTTTTTGTGATACTAGGCCTTTATTTTAAGCTTATACTTAAGTATAGCAACACATTTTGTCTCTTTCAACTTGTTATACAATTTGTTTTATTGTCTTTATTAATAACAATAAAAAGCTTTATTGATTTTATCTATAGCTAAAAATAAAAAAACATTCATTGATTTTCCGATAAACCCATCTTTAACACTTGTAAAATAGTAAAACTCTGAAATGCCTCGTAAACAAAAAAGATCTTACCCCACCGGCGTAAAATGTATTATAATGAATATAAGTTAAAACTTAAATTTTATCATGCGGTTAATAAAAATGGTTTGTTTTTTAAATATAAAAAATAATATTTTAAAAACTACCGGTATAAATATAAAATAGGCTTAAAATTTTAATTTTTAAAGGAGGGAAAGTTTTATGGTAAATCGTTTATATCGTTCCGAAAGTGATAAAAAAGTAGCAGGTGTATGCGGTGGAATAGCAGAATATTTTGGAATAGATTCTACTATAATTAGACTTATTTGGCTTATTAGTATAGCTGTTTATGGAACAGGGTTACTTGTTTATATTATTGCTGCAATAATAATGCCTACAAGAGAAGATATTAATACAAGAGTAAACCCGCATAAAGATTCTGATGAGGTTAATAAACAAAAAAGCAGTACATTTAATGAGGGTTTTGATAAAGAGAAAAACAGAAAGTTTTTCGGATATGTACTTATTATAGTGGGGGCAATATTGCTCAGCAAAAGATTTATAGTTTTGAGATGGCTAAGTTTTAAATTTTTATT
>CAYLIZ010000160.1:0-2145 GCA_964383985.1 uncultured Alkaliphilus sp.
ATATTATCGCAACAGAAAGCACTAGAAATAGTAAAACAATTGGGGTGGTGGTAAAATGCCCTTGGCAAATCTTAATGTAAATACACACATTATCTCTAATGATTTATGCCAGTTTTAAACCTAATTTTTTTGCATAATCATATGCTTGTTTATATTCCACAAAACTTAAACCTTTAGCTATTTCTTCATATTCGAAGGCCTTATGGCCGGGATAGTATTGGTTCATTAAATTTATCAAACAATCAGGAGACAATTCTCCTTCTATAAATTTTAAAACCTCTTTAGTGTCCTCTAATCCACCGGGTAATACCAGATGCCTAATTAATAGACCTCTGTAGGCTATTCCCCTCTTATCAACTTTTAGTCCATTCACCTGCCGATCCATTTCTTTTAAGGCCAATTTTGCTTTTTCCGGATAATTTATTACCCGGGAATATTTTTTTCCCCGTTCCGGCGAGTTATATTTAAAATCCGGCATATAAATATCTATAACCCCATCTAAAATTTTTAAAGTTTCAACGCTTTCATAACCACCACAATTATATACGACAGGTAATTTTAATCCCTCCCGGGCTGCTATATAAATAGCTTCTAAAATATTGGACACAAAATGAGTTGGAGTAACTAAATTTATATTATGACATTTATAATGATTTTGTAACAAAAGCATAATATTTGCCAGCTTTTCATTAGATACCGGATCTCCTTTGCCATAAAAACTGAGTTCAAAATTTTGACAGTAAACACATTTCATATTACAATACCCAAAAAATATAGTTCCGGACCCTCTATTTCCAACGAGAACATCTTCTTCACCAAAATGTGGTCCATAGCTTGATACTATTGCTTTATCAGTTCCTTGGCATACACCTACTTCTTTTGTTCTATCTACTCTACATTTATGAGGGCATAAGTAGCAGCAAGTAAGATGTTTTTTAGCTTCTTTTACCCTTTCCGGCAAAGTGCCGTTTTGTAGTAATTTTACATAGCTTGGTTTAAAGTTCACTTACCCATTCACCTCTTATTTAACTCTAAAACCTACTTTTCCAACACCCATGCTGACATAAAATTCTAATTTTGTATCTTTTTCTTCATAGTTAGGCGATATATAGTAGTCTCCTGTTTTAATTAAATTTAAGTCATCTATATTGATTTTGCTCAAGGCACTATCTAATTTTATTTTTATACCTACATCTTTCGGAACTGCTATATTTAAATTAGAAGCACCACTATCAATTTTAATATTTGATATATCATGTTTATTTCCTAAAATAATATCTAGATTTCCGGCCCCCATATTTAAATCAATAGATCTTGTAGCAATGTTTTCAAGATCAAGGGTACCTGAAATAGCTCCCAGGTCTAAATCTAAATCCCATATTACATTTTTATTTAATTTAAAATTATAGTTACTGCTTCTATTGCTAAAAATGATTGGGCTATAGTTTCTATTTGCAAAATTAAAAATTGCAGTTTCCTTGTTGTTTTTATATGTGTTGCTATAATCCAATTTAACACCCCGTGCGTTAACTTTTAGAAGATTGTTTTCTTCCGAATTTATATTAACTTTAGCAGCTCCTATATCTAAGTTGAATTCTCCATGAGAAGTTTCTACAGGTTTTGTAAAATGGGTATTAAAATCGGTGTTAGTATTTACCCCTCCATAGAAGGCCCCATATAAAATTAAAATTATAAAAAATACAATCCATGTTATAAGAGTAATAATTGGTTTTTTGTTAAATAAAACATTAATTCCTGCCACAATAAGCAGTAATGGCCATAAATCAAGGATACCAAATAGCACATCAAAACTGATATAGCCTAAATTTGTCAAAAGAAATATAATACCTAGTACGATTAAAATAATACCGCCTATTAATTTTTTATTATCCATAATCTCACCTTCCTTCATATAATATCTATCATTTTTATGAGTTTCAATTTTATGAATACCAACCCCTTTACGAATATCAATCTCTATGAATTCGTCATTTCGGTGATTATTGCGCAGAACACGGGCCTGTAACTGAGTTTATTTTCTGAAATTACCGCTTAATATGAATATTCCGAGGATTATCAATATAATTGGGAATAAAAATTTAAAACTTAGCCATCTCAAAACTATAAATCTTTTGCTGAGCAATA
>CAYLIZ010000161.1:0-2115 GCA_964383985.1 uncultured Alkaliphilus sp.
GGTGCGGGCAAAGGGACACAGGCTGTATCCATAGCTGCAAAATATGATATCCCTCATATTTCTACCGGAGACATATTTAGGGACAATATTAAACAGGGTACAGAATTGGGCAAAAAAGCTAAAGGTTATATGGATAAAGGGCTTTTGGTTCCGGATGAACTTGTGGTAGAAATCGTAGAGGATCGTTTAAAGCAGGATGACTGCGTTAATGGATTTTTGTTAGATGGATTCCCAAGAACTGTAGTGCAGGCAGAGACTTTAGATAAAGTACTAAAAAATATGGGCATAAGCTTAGATAAAGTAATAAATATAGAGGCTGATAAAGGTATTTTAATAGAAAGAATCGTTGGAAGACGTATTTGTAAGGAATGCGGAGCTACATTTCATATAAAAAACAATCCATCAATTAAAGGTAATATCTGCGATGAATGCGGTGGTAATCTCTACCAAAGGGATGACGATAATGAAGAAACAGTAACAAGACGTATAGAAGTTTATTTAGAAGAAACCGCCCCATTAACAGAGTATTATAACAAGCAAGAAAAACTTATTACTGTAGACGGTATTAAGGCAATAGATGAAGTCTTTAATGATATTGTGGCCTCTTTAGGGAGTGAACTATAATGATATATATAAAATCCCGTAATGAAATTAAATTAATGCGGGAGGCAGGAAGAATTGTTGCTCAGGCTCATGAACTTATAAGAAAGGCAATAAGACCGGGAATTACAACCAAAGAATTGGATCAGATTGCCGAAAAACATATACTCGATAAGGGAGCTATTCCTGCTTTTAAGGGATATGGGGGTTTTCCGGCTAATATATGTGCTTCTATTAATCATGAAGTAGTCCATGGTATACCCGGATCAAAGGAATTAGAAGAAGGCGATATTATCAGTATAGACATAGGATCGATCTACAAAGGTTATTATGGCGACGCTGCACGGACCCATGCTGTGGGAAAGATCAGCCGACGGGCGCAGGAACTTATAGATGTAACCGGGGAAAGTTTTTATGAAGGAATAAAATTTGCAAAAGAGGGTTATAGATTATCGGATATATCCCATGCTATTCAATCCCATATAGAAAAACATGGATTTTCAGTAGTCAGAAACTATGTAGGCCATGGAATCGGCATCAATATGCACGAAGAACCGCAAATTCCTAACTATGGTCCTCCGGGCAAAGGTCCAAGATTAAGAGAAGGGATGGTATTAGCTATTGAGCCAATGGTTAATATGGGAACCTATGATGTAAAGGTACTTTCGGATGGTTGGACAGTAGTAACCTTAGATGGTGAATATTCGGCACATTATGAGAATACCATAGCAATTACAGATGAAGAACCTGAGATTTTAACAAAACTATAATCCGGGTAAATGAGGTGATTGTATGGATTTGATTGATTTAGATATAGGACAAATAGTTAAATCAAAAGCCGGAAGGGATAAAGGGAAAAATTTTGTAGTATTTGATAAAATTGATGCTAAGCATGTTTTAATTGTAGATGGTTTTCTGAGAAGAGTTGACAATCCTAAGAAAAAACGGATTAAGCATTTAGCAAAAACAAATATTATTTCCGATGAAATAAGAGCATCAATTTTAAATGATAAGAAAATAAGTAACGCCTTTATACGTAAAGAGCTTGAAAAACTAGGTTTTAAATCCTGGGGGTTAGATTAGAAGGGAGGTTTGGTTATTTAATGCCAAAGGAAGGTGTAATTGAAGTTGAAGGTACAGTGAAAGAAGTGTTGCCTAATGCGATGTTTATTGTAGAGCTTGAAAATGGTCATGAGGTTTTGGGACATATATCAGGAAAATTAAGAATGAATTTTATAAGGATTTTATCCGGAGATAGGGTAGTAGTGGAGCTGTCTCCGTATGATTTAACTCGTGGTAGAATAACATGGCGAAAGAAATAGTTAGGGAGGGATAACAGTGAAAGTTAGACCATCTGTAAAACCCATTTGTGAGAAATGTAAAATAATTAAAAGACGCGGCAGAGTGATGGTTATTTGTAAAAATCCCAAGCATAAACAAAAACAGGGTTAGTTGAACAATAGTTGAACAATGGCAGAACAATTGTTTTAAATGTCATCCTGAGACGGACAGTAT
>CAYLIZ010000162.1:0-2020 GCA_964383985.1 uncultured Alkaliphilus sp.
TATCTTTCTGCCCCATAAAAGTATTGAATAATAAATCCAACAGGGATAGAATAATAATGGTAGTAAGAAAGAAGGTGCTAATATGAAAAAGATGAATGTGATGGTTATATTCGGCGGAAAATCCGGTGAACATGAAATTTCCTTAATATCAGCTGCATCCATACTTAGGGCTATGGATAAGAGCAAATATAACATTACTATGATTGGAATTACTAAAGAAGGTGTTTGGAAACTATACGAAGGTTCTATAGATGAAATAGAGAGCGGAAATTGGGAAAATATTGCAGATAAGGCTAGAAAAGAAAAAGGCTTCAAAGATGACATGTGCTTATTGCCAACAGGCAGGGATAATGGTGTTGTAACATTAGGCAATGGGAAAGCAGAAAAAATAGATGTTATTTTTCCGGTGTTACATGGTCCATATGGAGAAGATGGTACAATACAGGGATTATTTGAAATGATGAACATACCTTATGTTGGCGCAGGAGTGCTGGCCTCCTCTGTGGCAATGGACAAAGCAGTTGCTAAAAAACTTTTGCATGCAGATAGAATTCCGCAGGCAGAATATGATGTAGTAATGTTCAAACAATACAAAGAAGATGAAATGGAAATTGTAAACAGAATAGAGGATAATTTTGAATACCCTGTTTTTGTTAAACCTGCCAATATGGGTTCGAGTGTAGGAATAACGAAGGCATATAATAGGGAGAAGTTAAAAGAGGCTATAGAATTAGCAGGCAAATATGATAGAAAAATTGTAATAGAAGAAACTATTAATGGAAGGGAAATAGAATGTGCTGTTCTCGGTAACGATAATCCTATTGCATCTTTACCGGCAGAAATAATACCATCAGCAGAATTTTATGATTATCATGACAAATACATTGCAGGCACTAGCCAATTTGTAATACCGGCTGATTTGTCAGAAGATGTAACTAAAAAAGTAAGGAATATGGCTATTAGGGTGTATAAACTCTTGGATTGCACAGGACTCGCACGGGTGGATTTTTTTATAGAAAATGGAACTGATCGCATCTTACTCAATGAAGTTAATACTATGCCCGGTTTTACGAAAATAAGCATGTATCCAAAAATGATGGAAGCTACAGGAATTAGATATGAATATTTAATAGATAGATTGATAACACTTGCTATTGAACGTTTTGAAGAAAAATGCAATTAAGAAAACAACGGGATAGGTGAGGAGACATAAACAGTGGAGAGGGTTCTTATTATTTATCCTAATTTGTATAAATATTAACAATGAACATATAGACTAAACCCTTCTAATGTGATAAAGTTATATTGAAAACAAAGGTTTAAAATATTTATTAAGAGGGGGAAAGTTTATGTTTGTAGATGAAACTATTAGGAATTTTATGGATTCATTAGAGAGCAAAGATTCGACACTAGTAGGGGGAAGTGCGGCGGCTTTAGCGAGCAGTTTAGGATCATCCCTTATGCTTATGGTCGGTAATTTAACATTTGGTAAAAAAGCCTATGAATCTTTGGATGAGGAAACTAAAAAAGCTTTTCAAGACAGCTATGACGGATTTGTTAAATTAAAAAATGAATTGTATGATTCTATTGATAAAGATAAGGCGGCGTTTGATGCATATATGGAAGCGCTCAGAATGCCAAAAGATACAGAAGAGCAAAAATCGGAAAGAAAAAAGGCTCTAGCGAAAGCAACGACAGAAGCTCTAGAAGTTCCATTAGAAACTGCTAAACAAGGACTCAATATACTTAAAATTGCAAAAGTATTTGCAGATCATGGAAATGCAATGGCTATTACTGACGTAGGAGTAGGTTCATTGATGGCTTATGCAGGAATAGAAGGAGCATTATTTAATGTTTACATAAATTTAAACAGTATAAAAGACGAAGAATATGCTGCAGCTAAAAAAGCAGAGAGTGATAACATTATAGCCGAGGCTGCAAAGCTTAGAGATGAATTGTTAAAAACTGTATATAGTAGAATAGGATACTAATAGAATAGTGTCAAGGGGACGTTTTGTTT
>CAYLIZ010000163.1:0-2013 GCA_964383985.1 uncultured Alkaliphilus sp.
ATAAATGTACTGTAATATAAAATATTATAATTATAAATAATGCGGAGAATAAATTCTCCGCTACTCAACTTTGCAATTATAAATAATAATAATGTAGAGGAGACTTCAGTCTTCGAATAAACTACTATAATATTGAATTGCCGGTATGTAGGGGCGGTCTTTGACCGCCCGCAGTGTTATGAAGATTATCCTTTACAGTCTTATTTTCATACAATCCATCTACAATAATAGAAGCAATGACATTGGCTAAGGACATAACAAAATGAAGGCGAATATTATGTATAATAGAAGTAACATTAGATTTAAAAGCCTCCACTATTCCGACAATGGTAAGGTTTCCTACAGCGGGTAATTTTTTTCCGACACCCTTGCCCGGATAAAGAGGGCCTTTTCTTATTATAATATTACCAACCTCATTTTTATGACCTAAAGAAGCATCGACGGCAATTATAAAAGCCCCCGGATGCTTGGATTTTATCCTTTTTAAATTGCCGGAAATATTTAGAGCATGTACAGGATGCTCCAGCGTACCATATACAGGGAAATCTACATTTAATTCCTGCAAAATAGTACCCGTCAATGGTGCAAGGGCATCGCCTATACATCTGTCCGTACCTACGCAGAGTATTAAAGGATTTTTATCAACATTAAGTGATAAATATTCAGAAAGCTCCCTTATGGAAGAGGGAGCCTTGAAGTGGCCCATGCAATTTGAAGCGTTTCTAATATACTTATGCATATTTAAAAAACACCCCCTATAGTAAAATATATAGGAAATGTTTTGATATTATTCCAAAGACTGTAGTTATAAGTATTTGGAACCTGGGGCACTTATATTTTTAAATGAAAATCAAGAACCGGACATATCTTGTTTTTGGCTTCATTTAACTTGGTGGGCGCAATACTTATCAATTAACCTATCAAGCTCTTTGCTTAATTCACAAATTTCTTCCAGTGACCTTTTATCACTTAAATAGATTATTAGTTTGGTTTCTATTTTTTCAATCAATAATTTTAATTCTTCGATTCTATTCATAATATTCACTCCCGTAATAAAAATTTGAATTAATAAAATTAATTGCAGATTGTATTATATCACATATGTCAAGGTTTTTGTTAAATTTAGTAAATAATTTCTTATTTTGTTATTTATATCAAACACAAAAAGTATCTCCGGATAATCATATATTTAAATTTGTAGTAAATATAGTAAATTTGTAGTAATATTTATTCATAAGGTGAATATGTTACGTATTATGGATGTAACGGCGGGAGTGATAAAATGGGGAAATTTTTAGAAGCAATTATTAGAGAGCTTATTTTATTATTTATTGCGGCATTGCCACTGGTGGAGCTTAGGGGTGCTATTCCTATTGGTGTGTCAATGGGCATGAGCCCTATACATGCTACTATTTTAGGTATTTTAGGGAGTTTAATTCCGGTTCCTTTTTTATTATTTTTTTTGGAACCTGTTTTTATCTATCTGAGAAACACAAAGTTATTCAGGGGTTTTGTAGACAAAACGGTTAAGAGGACCCTTAAAAAGGGTAGGAATATAAAAAAGTACAGTATTATTGGACTTATAATTTTTGTTGCTATACCACTTCCGGGTACCGGTGTATGGACAGGCAGCCTAGCTGCAATACTATTTAATATACCAACGAAGCATGCCCTGCCTGCTATTGCACTGGGGAACTTTATTGCGGGTATTATTATATTCATACTCAGTTATATTGTAGTGAATATTTAATACTATCCGGCACATTGGCACACTGATTCCGACTTCTAGAAAGCGGGGGCAAACGTCAGACTGCGTAATAACTGTCACTCTGAGCGAAGCGAAGAGTCTCGGTTGGCTTAAAATGCAGATCCTTCGCTCCGCTCAGGATGACAAAAAGCAAAAAAGGTGCAATTTTGCGCAGTCTGACGTCCTTGTCTGCCTAATTATAGGTTAGAGTGCCGGAAATGATATATAGTAGGGGCGAGCTTTGCTCGCCCGCACATTGGCACATT
>CAYLIZ010000164.1:0-2011 GCA_964383985.1 uncultured Alkaliphilus sp.
CCAATGATACCTCAGCTTTTTTAATCCCTTGTATTTCCTCAATTATACTGGCCAGGTGGTTTTGAAGACCATACACATAAAGTTTTGATCTTTCTTCACTTGTCATCATAAATGAGTTACCGGAAAGCGCATCCTCAATAGAAAATCTTGGAGACGGTAACCCTTGAGTAGCCACCACTACCTGTGCTTTTTTTTCATCTTTTTTGGGAACTAAAATAGTTCCACTAGTTCGGCCTATTTTAGCTTTTATATTATTTGATTCCAATGTATCTATAATTTCGCCCGTTTGTTGCGGTTCAAGATTACTATATAACTCTATATATTCCGGTCGTGTAAAATAATAGATTAATCCTATCAATGCTAATACCACAAAAGCTGTTGCTGAGAACAAAATAATCTTTTGCTTTTTCTCAAGTTTTTGAAAATAATCATTCAATTGTTCTTTAATCTGACTTAAAGATTCTGACATTAACTCACCTCTTTTCTGCTACAATTAAATTTGCATTCTCATTATTTCTCTATATGCATCTAATATTTTATTCCTGATTTGCATAGTTAATTGAAGAGCAATATCAGCTTTTTGAGTTGCAATCATGGCCTCATGTATGTTTTCCAGTTGACCTGTCGCTATCTTTAAGTCATATTGTTTTGCTTCATTTTCGAGCATGTTCACCTTTTCTATAGACTCTTTTAAAAAATCAGAAAATGATACTGTATTTTTTAACGGATCTTCGGAAAAAGTATTTATAGGTTTTAACTCAATATCATTAAGCCTACTAATATTATTAATTTCCATTTAGTATTCTCCTTTATTTACCAATTTCTAAGGCCTTAAGAGCCATTGCCTTTGTTCCGTTTATTGCAGTAACATTTGCATCATAGGCTCTCGATGCAGATATTAAGTTTGCCATTTCTGATATTATATCTACGTTAGGCATTGAAACATACCCGTTTTCATCAGCGTCAGAATGTCCCGGATCATAAACTTCTTTAAAAGGAGAAGGATCATCTTGAATTGAAGTTACTTCTACTCCCGTCAAACTTATTTCCTGTCCTTTTGCACGTTTAAAATATTCAGAAAAAGGCATATTATTGTCCTTAGTTTTAAATATAACTGCCTGCCTTCTATAAGGAGTACCGTTAACTGTTCTCGTTGTGTTAGCATTAGCTATGTTTTTGGAGATTATGTCCATTCTTAATCTCTCCGCAGTCAGCCCCGATGCACTAATGTTAATTGAATTAAAGATTGACACTATTAGCTACCTCCCCTCATTTATAACAAATTTAATTTTTTGAAAACTATCTTGTATTTTGCTTGTTAAAGTGTTATAGATAATTTCGTTTTTGGCCCTCTCTGCCATCTCTACATCAATATCCACATTATTCTTGTCCATCCTAGTACTAAAATTTTTTTCGGTTTTTATTTTATATTTAATATCATTAATATTTATATCATTTATAGGTATATGTTTAGCATTAGTAATAACACCTTTTAATTTTTCACCACTGAGCTGCTCTCTTAAAATTTCTTCAAATAGCACTGCCGATCTTTTAAAATTAGGTGTTTCTGCATTAGAAATATTGTTAGCAATTATTTCATTACGTTTCCATGAGGCGTCTAAAGCCCTTGTTAAAAGATTTATATTACTATACATTTTTTACCTCCATCGACAATTTTTTTGTATTATCTTAATTATACCATATTTTCTGATAATAATAAAAATTTTCCAAGTATATATTAACCTATTTAGACAATATATTACATACACGACAAATTAAATATTACTTATTAAATATTACTTTATGTCAGTTAAATATTTGATATAAATAAACTGATTTCCTGCTTTATTTACCATATTTTAATTTTCGGGACTAAATTACTACATATAATGTGTTTTTCTACAAAATCCGGAATTGAATTAAATATAAAAACTAGCCGCGGCTTAAAAACAAAAACGGCTAGCTTTGAAAACATTTTTATTTATAATTTTCAATAAAAATCATGTTTCTA
>CAYLIZ010000165.1:0-1993 GCA_964383985.1 uncultured Alkaliphilus sp.
GATGATTTAACAGGTAAAAGAATAGGTGCACAAAAAGGTGCAATACAAGAAGACCTTGCTAAAGAAGAAATAAAAGACTTACAATTAAAAGCATTAGCTAAAATACCGGATTTAGTTCTCGAAGTAAAGCATAAAAAAATAGATGCTTTGGTTATGGAAATGCCGGTAGCAGAGGCTTATGCAGCTAACAACGACGATTTGCATTTAATGCCTATAGAGCTTATTGATGAAGAAGGTGGCTCAGCTGTAGCAGCTAAAAAGGGAGAAAAAGAGCTAATAGATTTTGTAAATAAAACTTTAGACAGATTAGAAAAAGACGGTTCTATAGAAAAATTTGTAGTTGAAGCTGTAGAAATGGTTGAATAATAAGCATATAATTAATATAGTACATGGTATACAGATGGAGTTTCATTCCATCTGTATATTTCTGAAAACCTAGCACTTTAAACCTATTGCGAAAGGAAAAGCTAAAATGAATTTCAGTTTTCTACCTAAATATTATAATTTCTTTATAATTGGAGCTAAAAACACAGTGCTGCTTGCAATTTTTACAGTAGTCTTAGGTGTAATATTAGGTGTATTTTTAGCCTTGATGAAAATTTCACGAAATAAAATATTAAATTTTATTTCAACAGCTTATATAGAAGTTATCAGAGGAACACCATTATTAGTACAAATATTTATAATTTATTATGGATTACCGCTTATAGGTATAGATTTTCCTTCTCTTACTTTTTTAGGAAGTTATGGAGAAGAGTTTGTGGCCGGTATTATTGCTCTGTCTATAAATAGTGGGGCTTATGTAGCAGAGATTATACGCTCCGGTATTCAATCTGTAGATAAAGGGCAGATGGAGGCCTCCAGGTCTTTAGGCTTGTCTTACAATGCTACTATGAGATATATTATAATACCCCAAGCATTTAAAAATATTTTACCTGCTTTAGGTAATGAATTTATAGTTATTATTAAAGAATCTTCAATAGTGTCTGTAATTGGAATACATGAGCTTATGTATAATGCCAATACTGTAAGAGGAAATACATTTATACCTTTAGAGCCACTAATAGTTGCAGCTGCTATTTATTTTGTCTTAACTTTTTCATTGTCTAAACTTTTAGGCACAGCTGAAAGGAGGATGAGAGTAAGTGATTAAGGTAAAAGGACTTATAAAAGACTTTGATAAATTAAAAGTTTTGAAAGGGATAAATGCCCATATTAAAAAGGGAGAAGTTGTAGTAGTTATCGGCCCTAGTGGTTCCGGAAAAAGTACTTTTTTAAGATGCCTTAACTTACTGGAAGAGCCTACAGCCGGAGAAATCATATTTGAAGGAAAAAAAATAAATGCTCAAGAAACTAATGTAGATTTATTAAGACAAAATATAGGAATGGTATTTCAACAGTTTAATTTGTTTCCGCATATGACAGTTTTAGAAAATATTACCCTAGCACCTATTAAACTTAAGAAGGCATCTGAAGAAGAAGCACAAAAAATAGCCATAGATTTATTAAATCAAGTAGAACTTGAAGACAAAGCAGAGGCATATCCTAATCAGTTATCCGGTGGACAAAAACAAAGGATAGCCATAGTTAGGGCTTTAGCGATGTCTCCTGATGTAATGTTATTTGACGAGCCAACCTCATCGCTAGACCCTGAAATGGTAGGGGAAGTGCTGGAGGTAATGAAAAAATTGGCACAAGATGAAATGACAATGATAGTGGTCACTCATGAGATGGGTTTTGCCAGAGAAGTAGGTACTAGGCTTATGTTTATGGATGATGGTAAAATTGTAGAGGAAGGCATACCAAAAGATGTTTTTGAAGATCCTAAACATCAACGGACAAGGGATTTTTTAAGAAAGGTGTTGTAACAGGGTGGCAGGTGTGTCAAGGGGACATTTTGTTTGTCATCAAATGAAAAGGCGATGTATGTCAAACGAAATGTCCCCCCGACATGCAGGTTCTTAAAATGCACCGGGAAATGCACCGGGGACGG
>CAYLIZ010000166.1:0-1957 GCA_964383985.1 uncultured Alkaliphilus sp.
TCACACAGTCTGACAATTCCCCTGTGTCTTTTTGTATTATTAATTTACATATAATTCAATTCCTGTTTTTAAGACATCGTCTACAATTCCTAGCCTTTCTTCATAATCTTCATTAGTAAAGGAAATTGGTTGTAAATCTACTCCCCTAAATTTTCTAGCCTTTTTTAACAAATACTTAATACTTTCTATACGATCCATGTCTTTAAATGAATCTGAAAATATGGCAAGGTCAATATCACTATCAGCCCTGTAATTGCCTTTAGCATATGAACCAAATAAAATGGCTCTATCTATTTTTATTTCTAAACTTAATTCCTTTAAATAATCCTCAACTATTTTTCTAATGTCGTCAGGGATTTTAACCATGAGAACACCTCCTTTGTACTAATTAAAACTTCTGTAGCCTTTTCTTTAGTTATAGACTGTGATAATTTTTGTTTATATGAAGGATATCTTTCTGATATATAGTAAGCCAATAATTCATCAAAAAAAGAAAAATACCCTTCCGCAATTTGCTTTTCATTTTCGCCAAATTTATCTATATCAAAAATTCTGTCAAATATATTCCATATATTATGTATCCTTGGTGGCTCTTCTCCTTTATATAATACAAATAATCCCTTCACAAGTTTTTCTACCGCCTGTTGACACATAAATACAACATATAAATATCTGCCTGATATTAACATAGCCTCTGCTGTTTCTAAGTCATACATGGCTATATCCTCCCAATAGTTAAACTTTTCTTCATTATTCATGGACACACCTCCAACTAAATATATTAGTTGTATTATACCCTATTTTATTTAGTATCTATAATTGTTAAGAATATTACCTAAAATATCTTAGAACAGAACCTCAAACATCCCCGGTACCCCTGTTTCTGAAAGTACAGGTTCAATTAATTCACACCCCAAATACTGTTAGTCTTTAACATTTAAATTATAGTACAATTATATCATAGGATACAATATCTTCGGTATGATTTGCCATTATGTTAATATTAAAAAGCAGAAATAACATCTTTACGTTACTTCTGCTTTTTAACACAAAAGACCTGTCCGAGACCACTGAAAAAGTGGTCTCGAAAATTTCCCTATACCCCTTGAATTGATGTTTCTTTCAAAATATCAGTTCAAATTTAATAACAATCAAAAATATGTCCGATTTTAAGAACAGTATGCTTGCCATCTTCTTTAAATTAACCGCTATTGCTATTAATTTCGCTTGTGTAGATATACTTTTTATTTTCGGCCTTATATTCTCTATAACCGCGAATTTCCATTATAGAAACTTTTTGCTCCAGTAAATTTACTTTTTCTTGAAGTGTTTCAAAACCTTTTATAGCTATTGCTATTAAAATCATTTGTAAAATAATTATGCTGGTAAAAAATGAAATCTGTAAATTAATCCCCATAATTCTATACCCCCTAGTTTAGAAAACCCCTTGTTTGCACCGAATCATAATATTCGTTATTTCTAACATATTATCAGGTTTTTATGTTTTTATAACTCATAATATATTGTACGCAGAACAGCAGATCTTGCATGTTTAGGCGCTTTTTTCTATTTCTCTATAATTCATAATATGCTGTACTCATAGTTAGTGCTAAGAATGCACTGGGGACAGTCCCCAGTGCATTCTACATGGCAGGCCCGCTTTCTTTGTTGTAGACTAAATTTACCGGGAATTGCAATTTGGAGTCCCCAAAATTTGCAAAGTAAAACTCCCTGTTGCTGTAGCATTAAAAAGGTCACTGTAACACAACCTCTTGCAAAATAGAAAAAGCCCCGTGAGAGAACATAGTTGCTTGCTTTCCCACGGGGCGTGTTGTGGTTCTTTTCTTCAATAACTGATTGAGTTAGGTAGCCTTGTAGACAGGGATCTGTGCCTGTTCTATTGTATTGAATTTAGTGTAATGTTTAGCAGACTATTTCTCCCGGATGGACTCTTTGA
>CAYLIZ010000167.1:0-1944 GCA_964383985.1 uncultured Alkaliphilus sp.
ACATTTTATCAGAATAAATTCAATATGACATTATCATAGAATAACTACATAAATTTTAAAAAAGACTTGACATTAATTTAAAATAAAACTATACTGTTATTGTATTTAAAAATGAAAATATTTTAAAAGTGTTGACTAGGAATTAGTAGGAATAAAAAGACCTTAAAGAGAGCTACCGGTTGGTGAGAGGTGCAAGGGGATATTATTCTGAATACATCTTATGAACTTCTTACCGAAAGGTTAATCACCTAGTAGGCTAAGACGGCAGCCTGCACCCGTTATAGTGCTAAAGTACTCACTATTTTTGTTGGTACTTGATAAGGTTGGTATTGTGAAATACTAATAAATTAAGGTGGTAACATGGGAGAAACCCCGTCCTTTGTATATTTGTTATAAGTATATAAAGGACGGGGTTATTTTATTTGCAAGGGAGCGATTAAATGGACTCAGATTATGACTATATAAATTCAAATTATAAATATATCAAAAATTATTTAATTAAATTGAAGGAGTGTTTTAAATGTCAAAAGTAAAATTTTTTAGTGGGGAACAAATACCCCTCGAAATGCACAAGGTGCGTATAGTACAGAAATTAGAATTACCGCCGGTAGAAAAACGCCTTGAGTATATGCAAGAGGCGGGTAATAATACATTTTTACTCAGAAATAGAGATGTATTTATGGATATGCTGACAGACAGTGGAGTAAATGCCATGAGTGACAGACAGCAAGCAGCTATGTTAGTTGCGGATGACAGTTACGCCGGCAGTGAAACTTTTTTTAGACTTCAAAGTAAAATTGAAGAGATATTTGGTACACAATTTTTCTTGCCAACTCATCAGGGAAGGGCTGCCGAAAATGTAGTTTCACAAGCATTTGTTAAGCCGGGCACTATAGTGCCTATGAATTATCATTTTACTACTACTAGAGCGCATATTTGCCTAAATGAAGGTTCAGTAGAAGAGATTATCATAGATGAAGGAATAGAAGTTACAAGCGATTATCCTTTTAAGGGAAATATGGACATTAAAAAACTTGAAGATGTAATTGAAAAACACGGCAGAGAGAAAATTGCATTTGTTCGAATGGAAGCAGGTGCTAACTTAATAGGAGGTCAACCTTTCTCCCTTGAAAACCTTAAAGATGTAAGAAAAGTATGCGATAATAACGACCTTTTACTTGTATTAGATGCTAGTTTGTTAGCTGATAACTTATATTTTATCAAAACAAGGGAAGAACGATGTAAATCTATGAGCATTAGAGAAATAACCCGTGAAATAGCTGATTTATGTCATGTTATTTATTTTTCCGCACGTAAACTGGGATTTGCCAGGGGTGGAGGAATATGTACCAATGATGAAAGTGCATATATGAAGATGAGGGACTTTATTACCTTATACGAAGGCTTTTTAACATATGGCGGTATGTCTGTCAGAGAAATGGAAGCACTAACAGTTGGTCTTGAAGAAACTATGGATGAAGATATTATTAGCCAGGGGCCTTTATTTATAGAATTTATGGTGGAAGAACTGGTTAAAAGGGGAATTCCGGTTGTAACACCTGCAGGTGGATTGGGTTGCCATGTAGATGCTATGCAATTTGTAGATCATATACCTCAAAATGAATATCCGGCAGGTGCACTTGCAGTAGCATTTTACATTGCAAGCGGTGTTCGAGGTATGGAAAGAGGTACTATGTCAGAACAAAGAAATCCTGATGGCACTGAACCTCTTGCCAATATGGAGCTATTAAGACTAGCTATGCCAAGAAGAGTGTTTACATTATCACAAGTTAAATATGCAGTAGATAGACTGGCTTGGCTCTATGAAAATCGCCATCTAATCGGTGGATTAAGATTTGTAGAAGAACCCGAAACATTGAGATTTTTCTTTGGAAGGTTAGAAGCCACATCCGATTGGCAAGAAAAACTGGTCAAGAAATTCAG
>CAYLIZ010000168.1:0-1915 GCA_964383985.1 uncultured Alkaliphilus sp.
AGGTCCGCCGCTACTAATATTTAACAAAATTTTTTGGATTAATAGGAGTACCATTTTTCCTTACTTCAAAATGCAAATGTACCCCCGTACTTCTTCCTGTGCTGCCCATCTCTGCAATTTTTTGTCCCTTATAGACACGTTGGCCTCGTTTCACCAGGTTTCTATTGTTATGTGCATAATAGGTTTGATATCCATTTTCGTGATCTATGATTATTAGATTACCATAGGTACCTTTCCGGCCTGAAAAAGATACTCTGCCGGCATCCGCTGCATAAATAGGAGTACCCCGTGAAGCTGCTATGTCTATTCCTGTATGCCTTCTTCCCCGCCTCATACCAAAGGACGAAGTTAAACGACCCCTTGTTGGTTTAACGAAAAATCCTGTAGCCATTGTAGCAGGCCTTGCCTTAGTTCCCTCTGCTACAACTCTGGCCTTAGGCTCTGAGAGAATTTTTTCCTCTATAATTTCCCTATCTACCTCTACACCGTTCTCTTTGACCGCATATCCCTTTATCTCACGTTTTCCTTCCTCACCATGAACTATTATTTTCTTATCTCCTTTATATAAAACATCTGTTTGCTCATATTCAGTTTCAAATGGTATTCCCTCCACAAACTCTATGTATTCTTTAGTTTTGACAGAGATTAAAGGTTTTGGCACTATTAAACTGATTTTTTGACCAATCTGCAACCTTTCAGAATCTATGCCCGGATTAGCTTTCATAATGTCATCCATCTTTAAGCCATATTTTAAAGCTATAGTCCATGTATTTTCGCCTTTTTCTATTTCATGAATTTTTTCTTCATCGGTACCGATTGTTATTAATCGCAATGCCTCTTCTTCATCCATAATATCACTGAAGTCCACAGCTGTCTCTACAACCTCTACCTTTTCTACAAAATCAATGCAATCATATTCAGATTCTTTTTCGCCGATAAAGAAATCCTTAATGCTGTCTAATATTCTAAAAGCGGTTTTATCATCTTTAACAACTATTAATTCTTCTCCATCAACTTTAATAACTGCAGCCTTCAGCTTAATATCAAACTGTGATTTAATGTTTTTTATCATCTCTTCGTACTGCGTTATTTTTTCTTTCTTGGCCTTTGTTTTAATGAAAACAGGCTCTTTATCTAATACTGCTTCCTGTCCATACAGAGACAAGGCTTCTTTTTTAACTTCCTCTAGTGCATTTATAAAATTGTCTTCATCTCTGACTACAGCTAGGATACTATCATCCACCTCTACACTGTATGCTATATATGAGTTATTAATCTTTAAAAATACAAATGTTGCCAGGGATAACGATACAATTACCCCGCCAATTACTTTGCATATAAGCTTTCTGTTTTCTTTAAATTTTTCACAAACTAAGTTAATTTTTGTGCTGCCAAGTTTATTCCGAAATTGCTCAACTACTATACCTTTGTATTTATTATAATATGTAAGTATTCTATTTCCCTTAAACTTTTTATAAACCAGGTTAGATTTTGCGCTGTCAAGTTTATTTTGAAACTGATTAACAACTATATCTTTATATTTATTGTATGTAGATACTCTATTCTCTTTAAATTTTTTATAGTCTAAATTAATTTTTATGTTGTCAAATCTATTTTGAAATTGTTTAATTTTTATATTGTCAAATTTACTTTGAAATTGTTTAATTACTGTATTTTTATATTTATCATAGACTGATTTAATTTCTTGCATAATTTTTTGTGGCAAATCTTCAGACTCATCATCTATATCATTTTTCATTTGTAAATCTCCTTTCAAAATATTTGGGCAGTCCCCCCAGACATAATTTGATTTTATCTTCTTAAAGATTACTTAAAGATTTTGTAATCTTTTTGTAATAATCACTCGTTTATTATACCACAAAATATAATTTTGTAAAACCCATATGCAAGATAA
>CAYLIZ010000169.1:0-1901 GCA_964383985.1 uncultured Alkaliphilus sp.
GGACATATTGTGAGCGGGCATATAGATGGTACAGGCACCGTTAAGGATTTTCAACAGGAGGACAATGCTGTGTGGGTTTCAATAACCGCTCCACCGGATATTTTAAAATATATAATAAACAAAGGTTCTATAACTGTCGATGGAATCAGCCTTACAGTTGCTTATTTAGATAATGAATGTTTTAAAGTGTCCATTATTCCCCATACAGGCGATGAAACAACATTACTTGAAAAAAATATAGGGGATAAAGTTAATCTTGAGGTAGATATAATTGGAAAATATATAGAAAGATTCTTATCTTTTAAAGAAGATAATGTTTCCAAATCCAATATTGATATAGAATTTCTGGGCAAACACGGTTTTTTATAAGTTCTTAAACAAACATGGCTTTCGGAGCATTGCAGAGACTGGACCTGTGTGTCTACCTGCAGGAAACCCGAAAAGCCGCTGAGCAACTATGATTTTCATAGGTTCGTAAGGATAAAACCCATGCGTTCATATGCGGATTTTTTAAATAAACGTAATCTTTTGCAAAAAGGAGTGAAAAAACGTGTACAAGTTTAACACTATCGAGGAAGCTATTGAGGATATTAAACAAGGTAAGATTATAGTGGTGGTAGATGACGAGGATCGTGAAAATGAAGGCGACCTTATAATGGCAGCCGAAAAGGCAACACCGGAAGCTATTAATTTTATGACCAAATATGGCCGCGGCCTTGTATGTATGCCTGTTGATGGATGTAGATTAAAGGAATTAGATATTCCCCAAATGGTGGACCACAATACAGACAATTTCCAAACTGCCTTTACCGTATCTATCGATGCAATGGAAACCACTACAGGGATATCTGCTCATGAAAGAGCATTTACAATTCAAAAAGTTTTGGATTCAAACGCTAAGGCCTCAGACTTTAAAAGACCCGGACACATATTCCCACTAGAGGCAAGAAAAGGTGGTGTATTAAAAAGAGCCGGACATACGGAAGCTGCTATAGATTTGGCAACCCTTGCCGGCCTTTATCCTGCCGGTGTGCTCTGTGAAATAATGAATGAGGATGGCACGATGGCTAGAACACCACAGCTTATGGAATTTGTAAAAAAGCATAACTTAAAAATAATTACTATAGCGGACTTAATTGCTTATAGAAGAAAACACGAAGTGCTTATTACCCGTATAACCAGTGCTAATCTGCCTACCAAATACGGTAAATTTACTATTATAGGTTATGAAAATAATTTGAGCGGGGAACATCATGTTGCTTTAGTTAAAGGTGATGTATCTGATGGAAAACCGGTTTTAGTACGTGTTCATTCTGAATGTCTTACGGGGGACACCTTCGGATCCCTGCGTTGTGATTGTGGTGAACAATGTGCTGCCGCATTAAAACAGATCAACGAAGAAGGTCATGGAGTGTTAGTCTACATGCGTCAGGAAGGCAGAGGCATTGGACTGATTAATAAATTAAAGGCCTATTCTTTACAAGATAATGGCATGGATACAGTAGAAGCAAATTTGGCACTTGGTTTTCCAAGTGATATGAGAGATTATGGAATTGGTGCTCAGATATTGGCCGATCTCGGTGTTAAAAAGATTAGGCTAATGACTAATAACCCTAAAAAATTATCAGGGCTTGCCGGTTATGGTATGAAAATCGTTGAAAGGGTTCCTATTCAAATAGATTATAACAAATATAATATCTGTTATTTGAAAACGAAACAAGAAAAATTAGGACATATATTAAATTTTGAGGAGGTTAATAAATGATGAGAGTATTTGAAGGTAAACTGATTTCGGAAGAACTGAAATTTGGTATTGTTGTAGGAAGATTTAATGAATTTATCGGAAGTAAACTTTTGTCAGGAGCACTTGATGCTTTAAAACGTCACGGTGTAAACAATGA
>CAYLIZ010000170.1:0-1811 GCA_964383985.1 uncultured Alkaliphilus sp.
TGAATATTTTAATAGTGTATTATTATATATTTTATATTAGATATTTGGGTTGTTTGAGGAAATTGCATAATTCAAAATATAAAGTTAAAATCAATATATCATAACAATATATAGCGCATATTCAAAATTTACATACTATATATTGAAATGGCATTGTAAATAAGTTAAATATGCAATTTCCTCGTTTATTTATAATATTTATTGCAATATAAATTACAGCCTGTTAGAATATCAATAATAGAATAGCTAGCATCATATTTTGAGCTGGACTAGTTCTAAAAAACTGTTTTAAAAAATAAATTGTCCGGCATCCTGAGGGAGCTGGAACGGAGGTGGAAAAAAATTGATTCAAAGTACAAAAATATCAACAAAAAAGTTGACAATTGCCGGTATGTTAGGTGCATTTTCGGTAGTATTAAGTGTAACTCCGATAGGGTATATACCTATACCTTGGCTTGGTATTGATGCAACTACTATGCATATACCCGTTATTATTGGTGCTATTTTAGGAGGCCCGATAGTAGGTACTGTGGTGGGGTTAATATTTGGAGTAAGCAGTTTTTTAAGAGCAGGTTCTCCCTATGTTGCCGATCCTTTAGTATCTATATTTCCCAGGCTTTTTATAGGGGTTATAAGTCATTTTGCTTATAAAACATTTAAGCATCCGATAGCTGCATCTATCGCGGGCACACTGACTAACACTGTTGGGGTATTATCTATGATTTATCTGAGAGGATATTTACCTCTTACGGCGGTTGCGAGTATTGCCGGATTAAATGGGACTGCAGAAGTTATAGTCTCTTCGGTTATAGTTTTTGTAGTAATGAAAGGATTAAAAAATTATACAATAGATTAGCTGAGAAGGTGAACAGATGATTTTTGTTCTTGATGTGGGAAATACTGATATTGTGTTGGGCGTTTATAGCGGTAAGAAATTAGTAGATCATTGGAGAATTTCAACGGATAAAAACAAAACATCCGATGAATATAAAATACTTATTTATCAATTTTTTCAATATAATAATTTAGATACTAAAGATATCAAGGATGTTGTAATAGCCTCAGTAGTGCCCAATATCATGTATTCTTTAGAAAAAGCAATGGAAAAATTATTTAATATATCGCCTTTAATAGTGGGACCCGGTATTAAGACAGGTGTAAATATAAAGTACGATGATCCTGCAGAAGTTGGGGCAGACAGAATTGTCAATGCAATTGCTGCTTACGAAAAATACGGTGGTCCATTGATAATAGTAGATTTCGGTACTGCAACAACATTTTGCGTAATATCAGAAAAAGGTGAATACCTGGGAGGAGCAATTGCCCCGGGTATTAAAATTTCCAGTGATGTATTGTTTGAAAAAGCCGCAAAATTACCTAAAGTAGAGCTCATTAAACCTGAAAAGATAATAGGTAAAAACACCGTTAACAGTATGCAAGCCGGTATAATGTACGGTTATATTGGTTTGGTGGAATATATAGTAAAAAAGATGAAGGCGGAAATTAGAGATAGATCCGTTAAGGTGATTGCTACCGGTGGGTTTGCAAATCTTATTGTTAACGAGGCTGTTATGTGTATAGACATAGTAGATCGGTTTTTATCTTTGGAAGGATTAAATATTATTTATGAACGCAATAAGAATGGACGAATAAATATGGTTGAATAGGATAAATAATAAAAGCGAGGCAAACAACAAAAGCCGGGTGTGTACTTGGCTTTTGTTGTTAATATTTAGTGATTTTAGGTTTATTATTGCACAATTGTTTAATTATGCGTCGTTAAACAACTAATCATTAAGTTTATAAAGAAT
>CAYLIZ010000171.1:0-1797 GCA_964383985.1 uncultured Alkaliphilus sp.
CTTTGTTAGCCATAAATTCCACCCTTTATACATTCTTTGCCTCATAAGCGTTATCATTATATGATAACATCAATATGAGTATCTGTCAACCATTTTAGAGTCTAGAGGGGTGCATAATTTCCGTATGTTCCAAAAAATATATATCCTTCCGACTAAGGTACATCCTTCATAATTAGGCTACATTTACCAATAAAAATGCGCATAATTATTCTGTTGCCAGCAATTTATGGTTATTATTTACATTTTATTAACTTGCTTTATCATAAATTAAATCAGTTACTTTTGACCATCTATTGCTTTTACTTGCCGCCCTCAAACTTGCAATATACTGGGCGCCTCCTTTGGACCAACGCATTCCTGCAAGCTTTAATCTCTGCTGGAGGACATGTTTATGCCCACTCTCAATAGCGCCACTACCAATGAAATAGCCCTTGGATATATAATAGCTATAATTCATTTTATCTTGATTGTTCTCTAGATATGTTTTTAATGCTTCTACCTTTTCCCGTACATCTGATTCACTATAATCTTCAGGTTTTATCATTTCTATTGTAGTTTCTACTCTGCCATTCAAGAAACCGTCTATAATTACATCTGCCCATTTTTTTCTGGACAACTCGTCTTCAGGATAGATAACATTTGCACATTCATATACATGTTCCTCAAAATGATAATAATCAAGAATAAATACAGCATCAGGGAATAGTTCCTCTGCAATATTCCATATCCACCTTGCTCCATCACCTAACATAACAACTTCTTTAACTTCTTGGTACCCGTCCTTAATAGCTTCTGCCCAGAGTAGCTTTTTAAATTCTTCTGCACTGCCCAAACAAGCAACATAGTTCTTTTCAGTGATAATGTGTCTTTCCTTATTCTTATTTAAAATCTTATTATCCCTAAAAATCATACCAAGTTTTATTTCTTTCCAGCCTTCTTTTCTTATTAAAACCATGGAACCATCTACTTCAATATAGATTCTTCCACTTTTCTGATTATCCGGAGTTTCATTTATAGCTTTGTGCTGATTCTCATATATATCTTCTGCTTCTTTCTTTTCTTTTTCATATAATTCTTTCCCTATTTTTTCAGATACTTCTTGAATCATCGAATGGGATATTTCTATGTGTAAATATCTATCTAACATATCAGAGGCCTCTTCAAAAGATGACATTCTTTGAGCAAGGTCACAAACCGTTTCCGTTAAACCCTTTGTAATTTTATGTTCTTTATTGATATCAAGTTCTCTATCAAACGGTGCATATCCTTCCCCACAGCGCCTACAATGAACCAGTTCTCTATTAAAATCAATATGCCCCATCATGCTATTAACACGTAGATGGCTTTCTTTTGCAGTTACAATCAGCTTTTTCCCGCATGTTTCACAATACCTTACCTCGGTTTTTTTTTACCTTCTTCATTTAATATTTCTTCTGCAGTGGCAATAACATTGTGTTTAAGTGTTTCCATAGCTTTAAGCATTATAACTTCAATACCGTCAATAGTTAATTTTTTCTCCTGAAGACCCTCTCTTAGCTCTTTCGCATAATCTTAAATAATTTCTTCGTTTTTCTTTATAATTTCAGCAATAGCCTTATTTTCATTAATATTTTTCATCACAATACCTCCCATTTTTTATATCAGTTTATATTAGTATTGTAATGTTTTCATCTAAGCTATTGCAAAGGTATATTATGGTGCTATAGGATATATATTTATCAAAAATCAATTATGCGCCCAGTCTAGAGTTTCCCCAAAATTCAAATACCAAATAGCCGTAGGCTAGTTATATGAAGG
>CAYLIZ010000172.1:0-1796 GCA_964383985.1 uncultured Alkaliphilus sp.
AACCATTGTTAAACTATCGTTAAATTATTGGAGTTATAAATGAAGAAAAAAATAATTTTAGTCCACGGATATCATAAAAATAATAAAGATATGTTAACTTTAAATAAAAACCTAGAAGAGTTAGGAAATGAAGTTATGTCAGTTGAGCTGCCGCTAACATTTAAAGACATAACATATGCTACATCTGTATTTGAAGAAATAATTACTGAAATTATATATGATTTGAAAAAAGGCGAAAAGATTAATCTTGTAGGCCATAGCACAGGGGGAATAGTAATAAGACTTTTCCTATCTAATACAAAACATATAGATAAAATACATAGATGTGTTTTAATAGCTACTCCAAATAAGGGCAGTAAATTAGCAGACATTGCCTCAAAATTATTTCCTACATTTATTAATATTTTTAAAACATTAAAATCCTTGAAACGTGAAAACATACAGGAATTACAATTAAAACATATAGATAGTATTGAAATAGGGGCAATAGCAGGGCGTAAAAGTAATCTATTATCGGATAAATTACTAAAGGATGAAAATGATGGTAGGGTTGAAGTTAGTTCTACAATATGTGGAGAATTAAAAGATTTTTTAGTTCTTCCCTTTAGCCATAAGGAAATTCACCATAAATTTGAAACCGCAAAGTTAGTTGATATTTTTTTAGAACAGGGAAATTTTAATTTATAATTTTAAAGGGGTGTTTTTTATTGGATAAATTTACTTTAGCTAAAGAAGATGCCGTTTTGTTGATAATTGATATTCAAGAACGCTTAGTAGCGGCAATGGAGTATGGCGAGGATGTCATTGATAATACTGACATTTTGATTACAATTTCAAAAGATATGGAAATTCCGATTTTAACTACAGAGCAGTACCCTAAGGGGTTAGGGAGCACGGTTGAAAAGTTAAACTGTAATTTAGATAAAGATTCAATTTATGAAAAAATAAGCTTCACGGGCTATATTGAGCAGGTAGCTTCAAATCTCAAACAGCTGGAAAGAAAAAAGGTTATTGTAGTTGGTATAGAGGCCCATGTTTGTGTACTTCAAACAGTAAGGGGTTTATTGGCAGACGGTTATCAGGTATTTGTAGTTGCAGATGCTATATGTTCACGCACAGAACAAAACTATAAAACTGCTTTGGATTTAATGCGTGATATGGGGGCCGTTGTTACCGGTACAGAAATTGTATGTTTTGATTTATTGAAAGAAGCAGGCACGCCCCTGTTTAAAAAAATATCAAAACTAATAAAATAAATTATAGCAAAAACTGTGGATATTATTTGTTTTGTAAATATAACAATGGGTATAATAGAACTAGGGAATTTTTTTATCTGATATTGTTATAGAGGTTTTAAAAATCGGGCAAAGCGGAGCTTATGAAATAAAATATGTAGAATTAATAATAAGATATATTAAGACCCCTTATTAGATGGGGTTTTTATAATTATATGTTATTTAGGCATATATTGTTTGAAAAATATGGATACTTTATCATTTTATTTGGCAATATAGAAATATTCCTGATATTCTTAATATATATATGTATTGATATTGTGAAATAAAAATTTCGAAACTGATTGGTAATATTAACAATTATTCATTGTTTGTATGTATGTGATATAATATAGAAAAGGACTACACAAAAGCATGGAGAGGATTTACTATGAAAAAATGTTCTATATGTAATAAAAATATAGCTGTAATTTTTGTGACAAAGATGGAAAATGGAAAATCTGAAATGAAAGGCATATGTATAGAGTGTGCCAAAAAGATGGGTCTGCCTATAATAGATCA
>CAYLIZ010000173.1:0-1789 GCA_964383985.1 uncultured Alkaliphilus sp.
AATTTATTCTTTATAAACTTAATGATTAGTTGTTTAACGACGCATAATTAAACAACTGCGCAACAAGACAGACGAAACATCCTCTCGCCTTATTGCAATATTTTCACATCACTGCAGTTTTTAATTATTTCTAAGGTCTCCTCCATTTTGTCTTCATTTACTCTTATTACAAATGCAGACTTACCAAAATTGGCCGGAGTGCATGTATGCGCATATTCTACATTAATATCATGCCGGTAAAGCATATCTACAAAGCTATACATAGAACCGCTGATGTCTTGGATTTCAATGATTATTACATCTGTTATGTTTACTCTAAAATTGTTTTCTCTAAGGGCTTTAACAGTTTTGTCAGTATCGTCAACAATCAACCTTAAAACCCCGTAATCTGTAGTTTCCGCTATAGTCAATGCTCTTATGTCTATATTATTGTCTGCTAGCAATTTTAAAACATCTCTTAAACGACCCTGTTTGTTTTCTAAAAAAATTGATACTTGTTTATTAATAAAAATCACCCCTTATTTTTATTTTGATACTTACACCATATTGTGTTTTTAATTGACACAGGTTCTTTCGTAAATACCATTAATATTGTTCATTTTAGAACGACCTCGTTGGATACTTCGCTAAAGCCCGGGATGACAAAAAAGGGTTTTTCCAGTGCCCTTGAATCATTATAATTTTCTCTTGTCTATAACCCTTATCGCTTTGCCTTCACTTCTTGGAATTACTTTTGGCTCAACAAATCTAATTTTAGCAGATATGCCTAAAACTGAATGTATTCTGTCTTTAATTTTTCTTTCCAATGCTTCTAATATACTTATTTTATCAGAGAAGGATTTTTCCGACAATTCCACTAATATTTCTAACTTATCCAAATTTCCATCCCGTGTTACAATTAATTGATAATGAGGCTCTACTTCTCCGATTTCCAGAAGCACACTTTCTACTTGGGACGGGAATACATTGACTCCTCTTATTATAAGCATATCGTCTGTTCTGCCCGAAACTTTTTCCATACGTATATGAGTTCTGCCGCATTGACATTTATCTTCAGTCAATTTTGAAATATCTTTTGTCCTGTATCTCAAGAGGGGCAATCCTTCTTTTGTTATTGTAGTAAATACAAGCTCCCCTTCCTCGCCATAGGGAAGAGGTTTTAGAGTAATAGGATCGATTATTTCAGGTATGAAATGTTCTTCCCATATATGAAGGCCGTTTTGACATTCGCATTCTATGGCAACTCCCGGCCCCATTATCTCTGACAAGCCGTATATATCATAAGCCTTGATGTTTAATTTCTCTTCTATTGTTGTTCTCATGCTTTCAGACCAGGGTTCTGCCCCAAATATGCCGGATTTAAGCGATAAATCGGAAAGATTTATCCCCTTTTCCTCAATTGTTTCCGCCAAATGAATGGCATAGGAAGGTGTGCAGCACAGTACAGTTGCCCCAAAATCTTTCATGAGCATTATCTGCTTTTCAGTATTTCCACCCGACATGGGAATCACTGAAGCTCCTAGTCTTTCCGAACCATAATGAATCCCCAGCCCTCCTGTAAAAAGCCCATAGCCATAAGATACCTGAATAATAGAATTGCTGTCAGCTCCTGCACACACCATAGAACGTGCTACAATTTCAGACCAAATTGTTATATCGTTTCTTGAGTAGCCGACCACTGTTGGTTTTCCTGTTGTTCCGCTGGAAGCGTGAACCCTTACTATTTGTGACATGGGTTTTGCAAATAGTCCGTAGGGATAGTTGTTTCTTAAATCATCTTTGGTTGTAA
>CAYLIZ010000174.1:0-1779 GCA_964383985.1 uncultured Alkaliphilus sp.
GGTCTTCTTGTATTGCACCTTTTTGTGCACCTATTCTTTTACCTGTTAAATCATCTATAGTTTTGTACACATCTTTATTATCTGCATGAACTAATATACCTTGCAACGCTCTATAATATATTTTTGAAAACTCTACATCTCTTCCCGGTTTTGGTGTCATACCGGCTATTACAAAATCTACTTTATCAGCATTTAATGCCATTAAAAGTCCATCAAAATCCATATCCTTTATTTCTAACTCTACACCTAAATCTTTTGCTATTGCTTTTGCAATTTCAATATCGAATCCCACTATGGTGTCCTTGCCATCTATTTCTTTATGAAATTCGTATGGCGGGTAGTCTGCACTTGTACCTAAAACTATTTTGCCTGCTTGTTTTATCTGCTCTACCTTAGATGATTTATCTGTGTCCGTAGATGATTGTTCTGTATTTGCCGGTGGTTGATCAGCATCTTCTCCTGTACCCGGCGAAACTTTTTTGCCACAAGCAGTAAATAATAGTGCCATTACTAAAATAAATGATATAATGGCTATTTTTGAAAATTTTTCCACTTTTAATTCCCCCTCAATTAATAATTATACATCAGGATGCATATATATCCGTATGCGTCCTTTTTAATATTATACATCTATAACTATAAATATGCAATGCGGGCTTTTGGTCATTAAATTCTTCCAATACCATGCAATTCAAAATAAACATTCCTTGTCTTAAAAGGAGCGGGATTAGTGTATTGTAATTTTATCTTTAAGTGTGAACCAAGGCAAGAATGCAAATTGTAATAAGAAACAACCATGTCAGGGGGACGTTAATGTCAGGGGGACGTTAATGTCAGGGGGACGTTTCACTTGTCATATTTCTTGCCGCTCCATGCCAAAAAACATCTACCTAAGAAACATTTTATTTGGCACATCTTTCACTGCTTTTTGTATAATACCTCTCCCAATTTTCATAACCCTGCTCAGCTGTCTTATACTTACCCCTGTTGACTTATAAATATGATAAGTAATTTTATCTCGCTCTTCTTTAGGTAATTTAACTGTATCCTCCGGATTCACCTTGTCGCTGATAACACTTTTGAGTTTTTCATCGGTATAATCCCTATTTATTTCGTATTCCAAAAATTTATCATCATTTGGTTTCCTCATTTAATCCTGAAAGACTTCTTGTGTATCAAAATAACCCGTTATAAATTCAGCATCTGTCTTGGTGTTCCTATTATTATAGCTAGAAATATAATCCTTATAACTACTCCATTTGTATTCTTCTATTCTTCAATTTTTTGACTATTTTAACTTTAATGGAATTTTGATGAATATATCTGGCTACTACAATAAGATATTAATCATTTTCAACCGCTTCACTCCTGTATCTGTTCTGAAGAGGATGTCCTGTTTTTTCATATTTTCTATTATGCCACCGCACATAATTCACTATTATTTTTTTGATACTTTTGCCTAATTCTTCATCTTCCCTTACAAGCATATGAACATGTTTTTCCATCAAACAATATCCGCGTAATTCAAATCCACCAAGTTCTTTTGCTCTAAAAAGATAATATAAAAATTTCTTTTTATCTTCATCATGTGTAAAAATATTTCTTTGATTAATTCCTCTGAGCATGATGTGATAGGTATTGATTTCACTTCCTTTTCGTGGTAATCTTGCCAATTTTATCACCCTTCACGAGTATGCCATCCCTTTCATTTGATGACAAGTGAAACGGCAGACTGTGTGAAAACCCGAAAAACAATTCCATAATTTCACCAAATATGAT
>CAYLIZ010000175.1:0-1770 GCA_964383985.1 uncultured Alkaliphilus sp.
AAGGGGAGTGAAAATATGAACAGAAGAGTCACCAAGGGGATTATTACCGGGGGAGTTTTAGGCATAACGGTTGCTATGTATGCTCTGGGCAAGAAATTTCATAAAAGAAAAACAATGAAAAATAAAAAAAGGATTTTAAACCGTGCTCTAGCTGTTGTGAAAGGATTTAATATATTCTAATATGGTCTGTTATAGACACATGAGTTTTAAATTTGATCGGAAACACACTTGATCGTTGTCTATCTATAATATAGAGATTTTAATTTTTTAAGTGACAAATACTCTAGTTTGTTAGCAGAGTTTTGTCACTTAATATTTATGGCGTTAACATTCTTTTTATCTAATATCTACTTATTAGCAGAAATCTTTATTTTAGTATTATTATATATTTAATTAATATTACATATTTAAATAACTAGAATATAAACATATTATATGAAAGAGGTGAAAAAGTGGGAAAGGGAAATGCAATACAGGTTATATCTAAAAATTTTAAAAATCTAACAGAAAATGGTATTTTAACCAATATTATAAGAGTCTTCATACAATTCTTAATTGTTGTACTGTTATTTTTGATTATTTATTTTCTTATACATATCGGCAACAAGTATATAGATTCTAATAAAAAAATTAATGTTGGGAAACGTCAAATTATTTATTTTTTATCTCTATTTATATTTTTAACTTTTATTATTGTAATAATACAATCAGGAAGTTTAATATATGAAATATTATCACCATTTATATTTGCAATTATATTAGCATATGTTTTAAATCCCTTAGTTACCTATATTGAAAAAAAGGGTATAAAAAGATTATGGGCGATATTTATTATATACTTCGCAATTGGATTAACTATATTAGTATTTTCTGTTACATTATTTCCAAAATTAATATCTGAAATAAAAAAGCTGTTAAATGATTTACCCCAAATTGGAAGTAGTAGTTATAATTATATGTATAGCAGATATGTAAAGTACAATAATAATATACAGAGCCTACCTAGTGAATTTAATGTAATAAAAAAAGCGCTTCAGGTTAGTGTTAATAAGATTGAAAATATTATAACGCAGATTATATCTAATATAACAAGTTTTTTGCTATCTATATTTTCAAGGATTGTAAATATAGTGTTAATCCCCATTTTAGCTTTTTATTTTTTAAAGGATGTAGATAAATTTAAAAATATATTAATTTCAATAATACCTAAATTTTGTAGGAAAGAAGTAATTAATATTGCTAAAGATATTGATGAAGTTTTATCCGGTTTTATAAGAGGTCAATTAATAGTAGCGGGATTAGTAGGTATTTTGACTACAATATCTCTTCTTATTCTAAGGGTGGAGTTTGCAGTAATAGTTGGTATGATTGCAGGCTTGACAGATATAATTCCTTATTTTGGTCCGGTAGTTGGAATAGTTCCCGCATTAATTTTTGCATCTTTAGGAGGGATAAATAAAGTTCTATGGGTAATATTTATATTTATAATTATACAACAAATAGAAAGTGGCATTATTTCACCAAGGGTTATGGGCCAAAACATAGGCATTCATCCTATAGTCGTAATTTTATCATTAATTATTGCAGGAAAATTTTTTGGAATATTTGGCCTTTTAATTGCAGTACCCGTGGTTGGAATAATTAAAGTTATTGGAAAACATTTTATAAACTATATTGCAAAGTTTTAGGGCAGTGTAAAATAGACACAAATGACATAAAAAGTATATTGCATTTATTTTTTCTATAGTAATCTGACACTATCGGTTTTAG
>CAYLIZ010000176.1:0-1759 GCA_964383985.1 uncultured Alkaliphilus sp.
TGGTTTTACTATTTCAGGTTTTTGAATAATTGGCATGGGTTTTGCAATTAACTTGATTATAGCTGTTAATCTGTACATAGAAATTAATTTGGTTGATAAGGGGTGAAATATTGAGTGGTGTTATAGCTGGTCTTTATGATGTTAAAGTAGTTAAATCTGGTGATGTTGTTGAGGTAATTGAGTACGGTAAGCCTATTTTATTAAAGGGTTCTTTTGTACATAATAATTCAGGTTCTTCATTAGGTAGGTCGGTTAAAGCTAGTGACAAGGATAATAAGCGTCATAGAGAAGATACTCTTAATCGTGCTAGATCTAATCTTAGGAGATTGGTTAATTCAAATGTTTATCAATATTATGACTCTAGGGGTTCTCCTTATAGACCTTTGTTTTTGACTTTGACCTATTCTGAGAATAAAACTGACCTAAAGGATGCGAATAAAGATTTAAGGGTTTTTATTAGGCGTTTTAGTTATTATCTGTATGGTGAAAGAGGTAGGTTAAAATACATATCTGTACCTGAATTTCAATCTAGGGGTGCAGTTCATTATCATATTATTTTTTTCAATTCTCCTTTTGTTCCATCTGATAAGGTTTCAGAAATTTGGGGTAATGGTTTTATAAAGATAAATAAGATTAGAGATGTTACTAATGTTGGGGCTTACATATCAAAGTATTTACATAAAGATTCTGACGATGAGAGGTTGAAGGGTATGAAGTGTTATACAACTTCTGAAGGTTTGTTTAGACCCCAGGAAATTAAGATTTCTTCTGGTTCAGAAAGAGAAAAAGAGTTAAGGCAGTTGACGGACTCCCTAACTCTAAATTATAAAAAGTCTTTTGAAACTGAACATCTAGGTAATGTTATATATAAACAGTATAAAATATAAGCACATTAAAGTATATGGTTAGATATTATAATTTTATTATTTTATTATTTTCCATCTTCCTAACATCAAAAAAAGCAGTCGAAGATTCTCCCTATGAAAGTGAATTTGGCTGCTTTTTTGTTCTTTTGTTGTATTATTTTTTTTCATGTAATTTTTTCCATACTTATTGACATGGTCAACACTTAAGTGTATATTTGCTACTAGGAGGTGTTTAGATGAATGGTACTAGAATCACAATGACTATTCCTGCTGATTTGTATGAGGTTTTAGAGATGTTAGCTACAACTACTTATAAGCGTCCGGGGGATTTTGCTAAAGATATAGTTTTAGGTGTTTTGCTTGAGGTTAATAGTGCTATTTCTTTGGCTCAAGGGTCCGATAATAAAGATGCTTTTTTACTATCTTTGTATAAAAATACAATGCTTAAAATTACTGATTCTTTCAGTGATGATTTATAGTTTTATCCTCCATTTTCTTGTGGCAGGGGGGAGCCTTGGAGGGGGGTTCCTTGCCACAAGGGAGAGAATAAAACTGATTTTCACTAATGTTTAAGGGGTTAGCAAATGCTTATATTGATTTGATGAAGTGGGGGTGGTTATGTGAGGTTAAATAGTCTTGAGTTGGAATTAATATCCCTTTTGAGGTTTACTCCTCCATCAGATTTAGAAGTAATTATAAATGTTTTACAATTAGGCTTGTTGCAGAAGATGGATGAAATAGGATTTTCTGCTTTTGATGATTATGAGGTAATTTTGGCTGGTAATTTTATAGGTTTGTTAGAGGAATTTTTATCTAAAAAGACTGGTATTCCATTGTCTGGTTTTACTATTTCAGGTTTTTGAATAATTGGCATGGGTTTTGCAATTAACTTG
>CAYLIZ010000177.1:0-1756 GCA_964383985.1 uncultured Alkaliphilus sp.
AAAAAATTCTTGTATGTTCATAAAATTTATTATATAATAATTGCTAATACATTTATTTGGATTGTAATTAGTATGTTAATAAGCGGTGAAGCAAAAAATTATATTAAGGGGTGGGAATATGCGGGGTTCTGTCCAGGTAGGAGAGCAGGATAGCAAAAATCTTAAATTTCTTAATAAATCAGGTTCGGATGAAGCGATAAAATACGGAATTATGTTTTTTTATGCTATTATTATAGTAATTTCGGGCTTTTTCTTCAATAGTATGGAGGAAATTATAGATGGATTGGGTAAAATTATCGTATCACGAAGTGTGCTTATTTCAGATTACATGGTAATAGGAAATATAGGAGCTACTTTAGTCAACTGCGGGCTCACGACAATTGCTTCGATAATCGTTGCTAAAATCGCTGATGTAGAAATGGATGGACTTGCTATAGCAGCAATATTTACGATAGCAGGATTTGCGCTTTTCGGAAAAAATGTTTATAATATATGGGCCATATATTTAGGAACATATTTATATGCATTATATACAAAGGAAAGATTTAAAAAATATTCGGCAGCTGCCTTTTTCGGAACAGCACTAGGTCCTCTAATTAGTCAAATTAGCTTTGGAGCGGGGTTGCCACTTGCGCAAGGAATAATTTTGGGCAACATAGCCGGAATTATAGCCGGATTTATTATACCATCTATGGCGGCACATTTTCCTAAATTCCATCAAGGTTTTAGTTTATATAATATAGGTTTTACAGCCGGAATGACCGGAATGTTATTTATGTCTGTTCTAAGGGCACTTGGCAAGAATCATGATACTTTATCAATAGCGCTCTCAGGGTATAATTTTGTTTTCACTATATATCTATCTGCAATGTTTATATCAATGATTTTACTAGGGTATGTATTAAACAATAAAAGTTTTTCCGGGTATGGAACTGTGTTAAAGAGATCGGGGCAAGCCCCTTCGGATTTTGTTGCCCTGGATGGATTTGGAATAACGTTAGTCAATATGGGTATAATAGGTCTTATGTCCATAGCATATGTTTTACTGGTAAGAGGGGAGTTGAATGGACCTAGCATTGGAGGAATTTTTACTGTAATAGCCTTTGGTGCCTTTGGGAAACATGCAAAAAATATTGTACCTATTTTTATAGGGGTTTATCTAGCATGTATTTTAACCCAAGTAGGTGAACCGAATGCTGTAGGCCCGGTATTAGCGGCCTTGTTTGGAACTACACTAGCGCCAATTGCCGGAGAATATGGATGGATAGCAGGAATAGTAGCCGGATTTATTCATATGACAGCAGTAGTAAACACGGCATATTTACATGGAGGTATGGATTTATATAACAATGGGTTTACCGGTGGTCTTGTGGCAGCTTGTTTGGTTCCTATCATTGATGGTCTAATTAAAGGAAAAGAAAAATTAGTTAATGCCGGAAATTAAATAGAATAATTAATAATTAAATAGGATAAAATAAGATTTCCCTCACAAAGTATTAAAAAGAGGGTTCTTATTTTCAAAAAAAGATATTTAGTGTTGCAATTTATAGTATTATAATTTATAATGTTACAGTCCGGTGACTAAAAAAGAGAAAAACCAAAAATATTGAAAAAACAATTGACGTGACAGCAGTAATATGTTATACTTAGTAAGTCACTGCGTAAGAGATAACAAGGTGCAAACATTGAATTTTGAAGAGGTCTTTGAAAACTGAACAGTATAGATTTAAGCCAGCAAGGTGTAAAACCAAAACCT
>CAYLIZ010000178.1:0-1733 GCA_964383985.1 uncultured Alkaliphilus sp.
TAAAGCAATACCCGAAATTTATAATACTAAAAGACATCCTATTGTGCCTAATAATGTTAAACTATTGGATTATAATATCAACAATAGAATACTTACTTTAACTTTCAACAAAGAATTTATAAAGGCTTATGAACATAGTCCGAATCGCCATAAAATGATGGTTGATGGAATTGTGTTTTCTTTTATGTCTTTAGAAAATATAAATTCTGTTAATATTAAAATAAAACCTGATTCTGCAAATTCAGACGACAAGCGATTGATAGATTATGATTTTACTATGCCGGTTTATATTAACCCGGAATAAGTTATAAAATTTCCTATATCTCAAAATATTTTAAATAAACTAAGTCATAATATTACGCAATCTCGCAACACAAATTTATTTGCTCCCTTTGGTCGCATAAATTTGGTACTCGTTGCCTTTTTGTCCAACGAGCTTTGCGAGTTGTTGACAAAACGGACAGCGAAACGAGCAACGCGAGTGTAGAAATGAGCTATGCAAATGTTGCGTTTGACCTACCATCAATTTGCTTTGCAAATTGGGTTCGGTCATAAAAAAAGAGCACAAATATTATGTGCCCAAAAATAGAATCAGTTATCCTCCTGTACCTGAATATTATACAATTAAATCCTATTATGGATTATTTAACAATTTTAGGTTTTTTATACCTAACTTTATCCCAATTTTTTAGCCACATCTTCCGGCATCTCTCGAATTGGTAAATCATATGGGCATTTTGTTTCGCAATTTCCGCATTTGATACAGGCTGATGCTTTTTGAGATAAGGCAGCATACCTTTCGGTTGCCCATTCTTTTAAACCATACATAGTATAATACCTTTCCGTTAAATTAGCAGCTTCCTTTTCGTTTAACCTCTGTATAAGGATACCGCCAAATCCTACAGAAACTACATTATAATTAGTTTTTCCTAATGTTCTAATATCCATTTTTGTCCCCCTTAATTTCTTCTAAAATAAAACCATACATTTCCTTCGGTTAACATCCTTTTAAGTCTATTTTTCATAACATTAATAAATAAAGTTCTCGTAATTGGTAGGACCAAAAAAAATCCAAGGGCATCTGTTATTAACCCGGGAGCCAATAAAAAAGCCCCTCCTACAATAACACACAACCCCCCTATAAGCTCATCTGCAGGCAACCTTCCCTGACTTATATCAAACCTTATCCTCGCAATAATATGCCTGCCTTCATTTTTAGCAAGATAGGCTCCTGTAAATCCGGTTATTATTATAATTGCTAAGGTGTATTTAAAACCTATATGGCTCCCTATTTTTAATAATATAGCAAAGTCTATGAGAGGTAACAAAGTAAATAGCAAAATCAATCTTAGTAGCATTTTTTCACCTCTTAAAGTTTTTTAAACATCGGAATATAACCAATGTTTGAATAAATTTAAAATTTCACTAAACAAATAGCAAATTAGAAGATAATTACGTCCGAGACCACTGAAAAAGTCCTAAATTATGTCATTGCTATGAAAGCTAATATTTAAGATTCCTCGTTTCACTCGGAATGACGACAGCGAAACTGTCATCCTGAGCAAAGCGAAGGATCTTAAACTTATAAATAGTGCTTTCGTTTATCGTGGTGTAAATAAGACGTGCAAATTCTGAATTAACGAAATGAAATGAAGAATCTTGAATATACTAAAATACTCTGGTTTTGCCTCTGTAGACTAGGCCTGCTGTAGCGTCTATTGTGATTATTTCTC
>CAYLIZ010000179.1:0-1694 GCA_964383985.1 uncultured Alkaliphilus sp.
CCTCTCCCCCATATCTAGCTACTATATCTTTTCCCCGCACATTTTGCTTTATACATTTTGCTACACCTCGCAGAACTTTATCTCCAACCTGGTGACCATAAATATCATTAATTAATTTAAAATCATCTATATCAACCATTAAAATTGAAAATCCTTCTTTGCCAAATTTACATACATTGTATATTTTATCATAAATGCTTTCAAAAGCCCTGCGATTAAGTAAACCTGTTAACCAGTCATATTTTGACCATGTTTTTAAATCATCGATATAATCCATATTAGAAATTACAAGCCCTATATAGCGTGTTATGATTTCTAAAAAACGCATCTGCCTTCCGGAAAATGTTTCGTATTTTCCATTATGCAAACACAACACGCCCAAAGGTTTAACCCTAATGTCTAAAATCGGTAAAATTATGATTGAATAAATACCTAACTTTTTAGCGGATTCATTATCACATCTTGAATCCATAAGTGCATCATAAATTATAACCGGTTTTCTTATTTTCATTGCAGTAATAGCTACACTATCCTTACTTTTAGATTTATTTAAAAAATGTTTTTTTCTTTCGATAATAGTATCAACATTTAAATTAGAATAATAAGGTATTAAAAGTTCCTTGTCATTATCTATAAATGCTAAAATACATTTTTTCATACCAGTAACATTTGGTAATATAGAAACTATTTTTTGTAACGAATTGTTAATATCAGTTTGGCCTTCTTCCAAATTATATAATAAAATATTTTCTAACGCTGTTAAATCTAACATATTTTCAAAAACTAAATTATGCCTTTCTATTCTAGAAAATACAGCAGTAAGTTCTCTAGTTGCTAATTGTACTAAATTTTTAAATTCGGGTGCTATTTTTCTTTTATATATATCATAAACAATAAAAATACCTATTAATTTATTTTGGGAAAAAACAGGTGTAGATAGTATTACGCTTGGACTAACAATCTCATCCAGACGTGGAAACATTTTTTTTATGCTGTTTTCATCTTCCAAATATATTACACTTTTATATTCGTCTATGGGTAATTTAAGGTTAAAAACTCCGGAAACAAAGTTATTTTCTATATCACTGCTATCACTATATTTGTATGATAAATTTTTTATAATAATCGTTTTATTATCCTCTACAATATCAAAATACATTGATTTATAACCAAATCCTTTATAAATTAAGTTACCCACAACACTGATAGCATTTTCTTTACTGTACTGTCTATTGAGTGCTCTATATAATTGCATAATGCATTTATTATATTTATTTAATTCCTCGAATTCTGTATTATTTTCTGTATTCAGCAATTTTAATCCCTCACTTACTATTAACTACTTTGTCCTAACAAATTGTGTTTTTTACTCTCTTTTAAAAAATGTGTTTTTTGAAAGCCTTTACTGCACTAAATTTTCCTGTTATAACTAATTATTTATAATTATTCCCCTCATTACAGAGTTATTATAGCTTAATATAGGACTAAAGTCCATGGAAACAATAACGGAAATAGTACTATTTTCCTATATGTTTCTTCAATATTCTTTGTATACCCCCATTTTCGACAATTAATCTTTTTTATGACCTAACCCGATTTGCAAAGCAAATTGATGGTAGGTCAAACGCAACATTCGCAGAGCTCGTTGGACAAAAAGGCAACGAATATCAAAAAATACCAAATGGGCGACCAAA
>CAYLIZ010000180.1:0-1666 GCA_964383985.1 uncultured Alkaliphilus sp.
ATATTTTTTCTTTATCGAATTTGCCCTGTGTCAGCATTACGCATTTTCCGTTTTTTATATCTATTGCCGGATAGATTAACATTGTTATTATCACACCCTTTTATTTGGTTTAAGATGGGATATACCCTAAACGGGACGAGGGGGCAGGTTCCTTGTCCCAAACATGCGGGCGACCACAGGTCGACCCCTACAATTGTAAACATTACCCTGTCAACATGCGGGCGACCGCAAGTCGGCCCCTACAATTGTAAACATTACCCTGTCAACATGCGGGCGACCACAGGTCGACCCCTACAATTGCCCTTTGGTAGACAGAACCCCTTCAATCCTTAAATCAAAACCGGTTGCTTCATCTAATGCTTTAGCAAAGGCTTTAAACATACTTTCTATAATATGATGATCATTTCTGCCATATAAATTTCTAATATGAAGGGTCATGTCGGCATTAAAGGCTAGTGCCCTAAAAAACTCTTCCACTAATTGCACTTCAAATCTTCCCGTTCGCTCACTTGTAAAGTTTGCCTCGTAATGAAGGAAAGGTCTGCCGCTTATGTCCATCGATACCATGGACAAGGCTTCGTCCATAGGAATAAAAGAAGTTGCATATCTTATTATTCCTTTCTTATCTCCCAGAGCTTTAGCTATAGCTTGCCCCAAGACAATTCCTACATCTTCTACTGTATGATGAAAGTCTACTTCTATGTCCCCCTCTGCCTGTATGTTTAAATCTATAAAACCGTGGCGGGCGATTTGTTGTAACATGTGATCAAAAAATGGAATTCCTGTATTTATATTATTTTCGCCCTTGCCGTCGATATTTATGTCAATTTTTATATTTGTTTCTGTAGTGGAACGTTCTAAACTGCATGTTCTGTTTTCCATTTTATTCCTCCGTTTCTTTTGTAGAAATGTATTCAAAATATTTATATATTACACTCTCATTGCGGTTTAAAACACAGATTCTTCGTGAGTACCGTTAATACTGTCCGTCTCAGAATGACACAGATTCTTCGTAAGTACCGTTAATACTGTCCGTCTCAGAATGACAAAAGTAGAAGCGGGGCGGAGAATGAATTCTCCGCTACGAATTCCTGTTCATCTTCGGAGTCCACTCATTGTGCCTTGGAAAATTTAATATATTACAATGTGAATTACTTTTGAAACTTTGCAATAACTCTCAACGATTTGCCTGTCCAGCAAACAGCTGGGAAAATAAAAAACCGTTAAGAAATTGCGCGCTGTTTGAGCGTAGCGAGTTCGCGAATTTTAGGTTTTTTATTTGAAAAGAGTTATAGAGTTATCAAAGTTTCAAACCGTAATGAATATGTAATATATTAAATTTTTTAGATACTCCATTTATGACATTATAATAGTACCTCCCCAAGCAAATCCAGAACCAACTCATTTTCCTCCTTGGTACCGATAGAAATACGAAGGCAATTGGCTAGAGGACCTTTCTCTCCAAAATATCGTATCAAAACCTTGTTATCGAGCAAATAATTGTAAACGTATTCAGCGTCTTTAACATCCCCGGTGTCCCCAAAATCTTCAGCATTTTCAACGTCTTCGATATACCCAACACTCCTAGCATCCTTAACATCCACAACGTCCTCAGCACCCTTAACATCTCCAACGTCTCCGACATTCTCAGCATCTTTAATTTTAC
>CAYLIZ010000181.1:0-1628 GCA_964383985.1 uncultured Alkaliphilus sp.
ACAGGGGTTCGACTCCCCTCGCCTCCACCATAAAAGAACTTAAATATTGATACAAAGTAAGCCTCCTAGGGATAGGGGGTTTTTTATTTTGTTGGAATTGCAATGTTTTGAGGGTGTTGATGGAGGTGGTTTGGTGGTTTTAGAAATTTTAGGTGTGGGTGTAAAATTTAGTGGGTTTTATAGGGGGGTACTATTACGCAAAAATAGGTACTATTTGGCGAAAGGATAATAATTGGCGATAAATAATTTATTCTAATTTCAAAAGGATAATTATTTCATAGATGATGTTAATACTCCTTAGAACAATACTTTTTGCATATAATTATATACAATTTTTATACGTTTACATATTGACATTCAGAAAGTTTAGTTAATATTAGAAGATCTTAACATTGATTAGATTTTTTATGTTGTGAGTTATAGAATAATTTGGTAAAAGGGAAGTAGAGTGTGCTCAAATTGTATTGGTAATATTCACCTTAAAGAATACATAACAATTAATGGTGAAAACAATAAATGTAGCTATTGTATCAACCAAGAACATGAGTGTGTAACAGTACCTACAAATATACTTTCTGAAGAGATTATTAAAAGGATAGAAATAAAATATATTAAGGCAAATATTTATGCTCTAAAAGACGATGAAGATTATTATTCAACTATAGTAGATACTAAAGAAATAATTGAAAAAGAGATAAAACCTGCTAATAATCAACTATTAAATGAATTATACAATTTAGCTGGTTCATGTTATTGGGCTGATAAATATAGTTATATAAAATCACCAGATGAGGAAATAGGAATAAGATGGGAGATATTTTGTAAGGATATTAAGGATGAAATTTGCAACGAAGCAAAAAACAAGATACTTAAGGAGACACTTGCACCTATTTGCCAATATATAGTGAATAATGGAATCATTGATATAATTGATGTTGGATCTAGGTTTTATAGAGCAAGAGCTAAGGCTTTGGAATGGAAAAAGGTAAGTCATGAAGAATTAGGACCTCCCCCAAAAGAGTATACTAAATCAAATCGTTTTACTAGAGCTGAAGAGCCTGCTTTTTATGGTTCTACAGATGACGTTACTCCTATTTTAGAGGTCTGTACAGAACCAAGTGCTGTAACGGTAGGAGTTTTTGTAAATACAATACCGTTAACAATAATTAATTTAGATAAAATAGCTAAAGAAATAAAACAAGAAAGGTCTGTGTTTGAAGATAATTATTATATAAAGGAATTTTTAGATTATTTCGCAATCAAAATAGCGAAACCAGTTGATGAAGAAAATCCTAAGAGCTACGTTCCTACTCAAGAAATGTTACATTTTTTCAGAAAAGAGTTGGAGAAAGAATATGGAATTAAAATTAATGGACTTCTATATCCAATCTCTAAAACGAAACGAAATACAACTAATTGCATCCTGTTTTTTAATAGTAACGATTGTACAGATGATGAAAAAAATGAAGATAAGCCCCTTAAGTTAATCAAAAAAGAAGTTTGGGTATATTCATCGGGTTATTGGCCAATTAAGGATAAATCTTACATAGAATTTAGTTTTGGCACAAATAAGTAAATTAAAGAATTTGACGTAAATATATTATTACATTATTTCCTCATACAAGTCA
>CAYLIZ010000182.1:0-1622 GCA_964383985.1 uncultured Alkaliphilus sp.
GATATACCTATAAATGATGAAAGCATAGAGGCTGTAAAATCATTAGAGAGTCATGGAGTAGATATTACAAAAGAAAATATATTGTCTTTTATGGCGGCAAAAGAACAACTATCCAACATAAGTGAAAAATTGGATTACGATACTGCCGTTAAACTTATAGAAAAAGATATAGATTTTGATAAAGAATCATTACAAAAAGTTTTGCAAGAGATGCAGAAGGTACAGGGTGAAAAGCGGCCATTTTCACTTTTGAGATTTTTAGGAATAAAAAAAGATATGACTACAGAAGAAGCAGAAAAGGTAGCTTATAAAATATATGGCAATAAAACAGGCAAGGATATTACAGATATTATAAAGGCACTTGATAAAGCAGGGTTAGATATTTCTAAAGAAAATATTGAAGAAATAAACAATATTTTTGCAAAACTTCATGATATTAAAGATATAGAAAACAAAACCATAATAGATAGTGTCAAAAATAAAATAGAAACATCCATAGATAATTTATATAAATTTAAAAATGCAGTAATAAGAGGAATTATAGAGGCAGAATTGGAATTGGGACAATTAGCTAGTAAGGTTTATAATGCATATAGTGGTGCAGTTGGAACTTTAACAGAAAAAGATCTCATTCAAATAGAAGGCGATATTAAAGATAGATTGCAATATATGGGGATAAAGATTACAGACGAAATTGTAAAACTATCAAAAGATGTTATAGCAAAGGGATTAGATTTAACTAAAGAAAATTTGCAAAAGATAATGTTTGTAAAAGGTGCTATTGTAGAGCTTAATTCTGATTTAGATTATGAAAAAACAGCATTGTTAATGGCTTCCGGTGTTGAAATAGAAAAAATGGATGTAATAGAACTCAGAGATATGATCAATATAGAATATAATATAGAACATAATATAGAAAATACATCTGTAGAAGAAAGCATAGTCCAGGATATAGACGGGTCGGGGGTATTAAAAAAAGTAGAAAATACAGATATCAAAACCCCGGCGTCGCACATGAAATCGGATTTACCTATCCAAAATGCGGAAGCTGAAAATACTTCAAAAGGTACTAAAAATGCAGTGAAAATTGTGGATAAAATGAAAGATATGATAGATATATTAAAACAAATTTCACCGGAGAGAAAAAATACTATAATTTCTTTACTGATGAAAAATGCAATGCCCTTAACATTAAAGGAAGTTCAAAATTTATCATTTTTCCTGAATAATCAAAGACAAATAGGTCATCAGCTAGATGAAATATTAAACTTAATAGATAAAAATAAAAATACAGAAACAATTAGGATTGCAGAAGAACTCAAAAGAGCAATTAACAGAATAAATGGGCATATAAAAGAAGGTAAGCAAATAGAAGAACGGCCTTATGAGGAATTTTCAAGATTATTAAGGGAATTAGAAAATAAATCCTCATTTTTAACTAGGGAAGACAAAGAAGCATTTCAAAAAAGTGGAGAAAAGTTACTGGATTCTTTAGAATTACAATTTCAATTGAATAGAGAAGATACAGTATTACAATTTCCTTTAATGATGAACGAACATCTTAAAAATCTTCAAATATACATTATGAAAGATAAAAAGGGCAGAAAAAAGATTGATCCAAA